>DATDRW010000020.1:0-7718 GCA_035291545.1 Acidimicrobiia bacterium | reverse complement strand
AGACGGAGTGCCAGTGACTCGTCGCCCTCCTTGGCGATCAACTCCGCCACTTTGGCGGCGGCGGCGGAGGTCAGCGTCACCTTGGGCTGGGCCCCCCGAGGGGTGATGGAGATGGTCTGCATGAGGTGGGGAGTATACGGGGAACCGTGCCACAAAGGGGATCGGGTGACAGATGGCAGATAGCAGATGGCAGGTGGCAGGGTCGGTAACGGGTAACGGGCGACGGGCGACGGGCGACGGGCGACGGGTTACCCGAAACGCGATCCTGCGTCGATCAGCTGCCCCCGCCGAGCTGCTCCATCAGCACTGCGATTCGGGCCGTGCAGGTTTCCTCGTCGGCCGGGGGGACCAGTTCGACCAGCCGCTTTGCTGCGGCGACGATCGCACGCGCCGACGGTGCGCGGGGGTGGGCGAGCACGACCGGCGCGCCCTCGTCGCCTCCGGCGACCACCAGCGGATCGAGCGGCACCCGGGCGAGCAGCGGAACCCCGAGATCGTTGGCGAGTGCCTCCCCACCCCCGGTCCCGAACAGGTCGTAGTGGGTTCCGTCCTCGGTGGTGAACCCGGACATGTTCTCGATCACCCCGACCACCGGCATGTACGAGCGGCGGGCCATGTCGGCGACGCGGGCGGCCACCTTCTGTGCCGCCTTCTGCGGCGTGGTGACCACCACCATCTCCGCCTGGGGCAAGAGCCGGGCCAGTGCCATCTGGACGTCACCGGTGCCCGGAGGCATGTCGAGGATCAGGTAGTCGAGCTTCGGGTCCCAGGCGACGTCCCTGAGAAATTGCTCGAGCGCCTTGCTCAGCATCAGCCCACGCCACATGAGCGCCGTCTCCTCGGTCTCGACGAGAAGGCCGGTCGACACCACCTGGATCCCTTTCGCCTCGACGGGAACGATCTTCCGGTCGGCGTTGGCCTCGAGCCGGGCCGTGGTTCCGAGCATCCGGGGCACCGAGAACCCCCAGATGTCGGCATCGAGCAGCCCCACCCGGAAGCCGACCATGCGCAGCGCCACGGCGAGGTTGACGCTGAGCGAGGACTTGCCCACCCCGCCCTTCCCCGAACCGATGGCGATCACCCGGGTCAGGGGGTTCACCATGGTCGGGGCGACGCCTTCCCGGGCCCGCCTCCGCGCCACTCCCATCAGTTGGGAGCGTTGCTCGGCGGTCATGGCGGCGACGTTCACCACCGTCTTGTCGATCCCGGGGAGCGCGGTGACCTTGCGCTTCACGTCGGACTCGATCTGATCGCGCATCGGGCAAGCGGCGATGGTGAGGGCGATGTCGATGGTGGCCACGCCGTCGGAGACCTCGATGCCGCGCACCATCCCGAGTTCGACGACATCGGCGCCCAGTTCCGGGTCGACCACGCCGCGCAGCGCGGCCTCGACGTCGTGACGGGTGGCGGGGGCAGGCACGCATTCAAGGTAGCCCCGAGCGGACCCTATCCGAGATCGATGCCGGGCGCCGGATACCGGATGCCGGATGCCGGATGCCAGATGCCGGGTACCGGATGCCGGATACCAGATGCCAGATAGGACATCTGCCCCGCTGGCATTGCCAGTCACAGGCCGATCTTCGCCTGGTGCCTGGCGCCTGGCGCCTCTACCGACAGAGCTTCACCATCAACTGGTACGGGTTGACCATCGGGCCGCCTCCCGGCTGGTAGCCGATATGGAGATGGTTGATCGAAGACACCCCGGTGCTGCCGACGTATCCGACCAGCTGAGCGACCCCGACCCGATCGCCGGCGCTGAGCCCGGAGGCGTACTTCTGCATGTGCGCGTAGTAGTAGATGTCGCCGCTGTTGCCCCGGATGTAGAGGCCGTTGCCGCCGGCCCAGTGCCAGCTGAGGCTGTAGACGTATCCGGCCTCGATGGCCACGAGCGGAGTCCCCGCCGCCGCGACCAGGTCGGTGCCGTGGTGAGCGCCTCCCCGATACGGCCGGGGCTCCAGCCAGGAGTCGCGGAAGGTATTGGCGCCGGCGACGGGACAGGTACGGCCGCTCGGGTCGACGAAGGCGCTGCTGGCGTAGTTGTTGGACGCGGCGGCCGCGGCGGCGGCAGCGGCACGCTGGCGTGCCAGTTCGGCCGCACGCCTCCGTTGGCGCTCGGCCTCTTCCGTCTGCCATTGCGAGTACAGGGTCTGGTACTCGTCGTTGGCGGCGCCGAGCTCCTGCATCAGGTCACTGGTGACCACAGACACCTGCTCGGCGAGGTCCTCCTGCTGGGCGACGAGGGTGGTCAGCTCGTCCTGCAGTGCCGCGAAGTCCTGCTGAAGGAAGATCAACTGGTTGACGGCATCGACGTCGACATCGACGACCGCATCGAGATACGCGGTCTTGGTGCCGAGACGGGTGATGCCCTCGGGACTCACCACCGCCTGGAAGGAGTTCGCCCCGGCGCTGACGTACATCGCCCTCGCCTGTTCGCGAGCGGCCAACGCCGATAGTGCGATCTCGCGCTCGCGGTCGGCGATGTCACCCTGGAGACGGGCGATACGGAGCTCGTAGCCGGCCTGCCGCGCGAGAACGGAGTCGAGGACGGCGAGCTCCTCCTCGAGCTCCGCCGACATCTCGTTGACCTTGGCCCTGGCCTCGTTCAGCTGTGCCTGAGTCACCTCCGCACCAGCCGGGGCAGCGGTGAACAAGACGATGATCGCGGTGAGGAGGACGCCGGCGCGGCGCATTCCCGTCTCCGGTCGACTGCGTACCGGGAGGCTACCCCATCCACCGCGAAATCGGTTCGGGTGCACTCTCAACAGAGTCCGGATACCACCGGATACGGGTTCTGGTAGGCGCCCCCGCCCGGTTGCCAGCCGAGATGAAGGTGCGGGGTGCTGGCGTTGCCGGTGTGGCCGACGTACCCCACCCGCTGGCCGGCTTCGACCCGCATCCCGGCGACGAGACCGGTCACGAACGCGCTCAAGTGGGCGTAGTACCAGCTGTCCCCGGAGTCCCCCTTCAGGTACAGGCCGAGCCCGCCGGCCGAATGCCACCCGGGGTTCCAGATCGCCCCTGCCTCGATGGCCGCCAGCGGGGTTCCCTCGGCGGCGAGCATGTCGGTGCCGGTGTGCGTCCTTCCTCCCGGTCGCGGGTCACCCCACGAGTCGGTGAAGGAAGTAGCCCCGTCCACGGGGCACACCCTGGTTCCCGAAGGTGCCGGCGGAAAGGTCGTCGTGGTCGTCGGGTCCGCAGCCGTCGTCGATGGCCCCGGAGTGGTGGTGGTGGTCGCCGCGGGGAGTGTCGGCGACGTGGTCGTCGTTGGACGGGTCGTGGTCGTCGCCGCACGGATCGTGGTCGTCGCGGTGGTCGAGGTCGCCAGGAACTCCTGTCGCTCCCGCTCCTCCTGCTCCCGGCGGAGCCGCTCGGCCTCCTGCGCCGCCCATTCCTCCCTCACCGCCTGGTACTCCTCGTTGGCGGCGTCGAGCTCCCCGTAGATGTAGGCGACCAACCCCTCCATCTCGACGCGCAAGGACTCCTGGTCGGCGACGGCCTCCTCGACGAGTTCCCTCTGCTGTTCGAAGTCGCGCCGAGCCATCTCGAGCCGGTTCACGACGTCGCGATCGGTCTGCGAGACCGCCTCCAGGTACACATACCGGGTGGGGAGACGTTCTACATCGTTTGAGGTACCGGCGGGCGGTCCTGAGGTTCCGGCCACCATGTACATCTCGGCGGCGCGGTCGCGAGCCGCCCGGCGCGCCAGCACGAGATCCCGCTCGCGTGCGGTCATCTCGACGAGCAACTGGTCGAGACGGTCGAGTAGCGCCGCCTCCTGGGACACGGCTGCGTCGTAGGAGGCCACCTCGTCGGCAAGGCGCTCCGTGACCCGACGCACTTGCTCGCGCGCTTCTTCGAGGTCACCTTGTGTGACGTCGGCGAGCGCCGGCGCCGCTGCGGCGAGGACGACGAGAGCCAGGACGGCGGCGAACGCTCTCATTGCAGCAACTCCACGGGCGCCGACCATCCGCCGCCACCGTAAGAGACGACGCCCTCGGCGGCGAGTTTGCGGAGATGGGCGTCGACCGAAACCGCCGCCGGAGCGTGCAGAGCGGGATCGACGTCGGCGTACACCCGCTCGACCACCTCCCCGACTGAGCCGGCACCGGAGCGGACGGCCTCCACAATCTGTGCCTCACGCTCCAGCCGGTGGGCGAGGTACTCGCCGACCACCCGATCGGGGGCGTCGATGATCGGACCGTGGCCCGGGTAGATCACCCGCAGCCCGGTTCCCTGCACCGCCCGTAGAGAATTGAGATAGTCCTTCATGTCCTCGACCATCACCGTCGACCCACCCATGATGTGGTCACCCGTGAATAATGCGTCCTCGACGCGGTAGCACGTCGAGTCCGCGGTGTGCCCCGGTGTCGCCAGCGCAACGAGGCGGCGACCGCCGAACCCGACACCATCCCCATCGGCAATCAGCCGGTCCGGTCTGAAACCGGGGCCGATTGCGGGGCCGATTGCGGGAACCCCGAGACGGCGGGCGAGGGAGTTCGCCGCCGGTGCATGGTCCGGATGGGTGTGGGTGACGACGACGGCCACCGGACTGAGTCCGCCGAGCGCCGCCTCGACGGCGGCGAGATGGGCCTCGATGACCGGACCCGGGTCGACGACGACGGCCTCGCCTTCGGAGGACACCACCCAGGTGTTGGTCCCCGGCCCCGTCATCAGACCCGGGTTCGGGGCGAGCACCACCTCCACCTTCACGGGCTCGCCTCCTCGTACCCGGGATCGCCGGGGAGCAGCGCCGACCACGCCCCGGCATCATCCACCGACAACCTGGGCTCGACGCGTATCGGGGTGGTGCGGCGGGCGGCCCGCAGCACCTCGTCGAGATCGGCGGCGGCGGCGAGCATCTCGAGGTGGACGCGGGTCGGGATCTCCACCTGCCAGGCGCCGGCGTCGGCGACGGCGAGCGCGTCCCGCGGTGCCACCCAGATCGGGTCGTACACCTCCACCCGGTCCGGGCGGGCCTCGGCGTCGGGAGGCACCTCCACCACGTAGAACCGGGTGTCGAACCGCTTGGGGAGACCGCGGGGAGTGACCCAGTTGCTCACGTAGCACAGGGCGTCGCCGTCGAGAACGATCGATGCCTCCTGCAACACCCGATAGAGGTCGGCTCCGGACGCGCCCGAGACCTCGGCGACTCCGTCGCTGATGAGGATGCCGACCTCCTCGGCGAGCTCGCGAAGCGCCGCCGCCCTCCACGGCAGCTCGTCGATGTCGCCCGACCACCCCACGACGGCCGCGGCGACGGGCCCCGAGTCCGCCGGATCGACTCCTCCACCGGGAAAGACGCGGGCCCCACCCATGAACTTCGCCTCCCGGGCACGGCGCACCATCAGCACCTCGAACGGATTTCCGGTGCGACGAAGGGCGAGCACCGTGGCCGCAGGTCGGGGGACGACCTCCACGGGCACTGCAGACTCCACGAGGGCGAATATAGGGCCCTGGGTAGGCTGTGCCCATGCCTGTGTATCCGCCTGCGATCGACGCGATGCTCCGAGACGGAGTGCTGGTGCCGGTTGGAGACGACCTCGTCTATCTCCCGGAGACGCTGGACGGCATCGTCGCCGCCGCCTCGTCGCTCGCCGACGGGTTTGCAGTCGCCGACTTCCGCGACACCCTCGACATCACCCGAAAGCATGCGGTCCCGCTGCTGGAATGGATGGACGGGCGCGGCATCACCCGCCGCGTCGGCGACGGGCGCACGATCACACGGAGGCCCGACGGGACGCTACCTGACGGCGCTCCGTCTCGGTGAGACCGCCCCAGATGCCATAGGGCTCTCGGATCTCGAGGGCGAATTCGAGGCACTCTTCATTGACGCTGCAGACACTGCAGATCGCCTTTGCCTTGTGCTCTCGCCGCTCGCGCTCTTCCTTGCGCTCCACGGCGCTCGGTGGGAAGAACAGGTAGGAGTGATTCCCCCGGCACAGACCCTTCAACTGCCACGAGCGGTCGACATTGGCGACGCCGTCCAACACGTGTCTCTCCCTCCGGTGCCAGCGGCGCGGGACGGTACCAGTGCCCCCCGCCCCTCGCCAGGGAAATTCTGTCAGGGCACCGGGTCGACCTCGAGCACGACACCATCGATCCTCACCACGACGACCTCGTCACCGGGGCCGATCCCCGACCGCCGCGTCGAACGCGCCCGCCAACGGGTCCCGGCCAGCTCCACCTCGCCGTCGGGGCTGATCGGCCCGAGGGCGACACCGCGCCGGCCGATGAGGTGATCCCGGCCGATCGTCTGGGTCGAGAACCGGGCCCGCACCGCCGTGGAGAGCGCAAGACCGAAAAACAGCGCGGTGCCCATCACGACGATCACCACCACCCACCACACCGCAACGAGCTGCGGCGCCCCGTCCACCAGACGCAGACCTCCGAAAAGGAGCAGCGCGGTCCCGGCGATCGATCGCCACCCCAAATCGTTACGTTGGAAATCGACCGCGTACAGGACCACACCGACCAGACAGGCGGCGACGCCCGGCCACCACGTCGGCATGACCGACAGGCCGTAGCCGGCGAGGAGAAGGCACACCACCGCCACCCCGGCGGCTATCCCGGGCCCGGCGGCGTAGAACTCGAACACGGCGAAGGTGAGCCCGGCGAGCAAGAAGAAGAACGCCGCCTCGGGGCGCACTGCCACGTGCAGCACCCGATCGATGAGGCCCTCGGACACGAAGCGCACCTCGGCCGCAGGAAACACCCGCTCCACTTCGTCGACCACTTCGGTACGGGCGGTATCGAGGATCACCTCGGTTCCTCCGACGACGACGCGTTGTCCGTGAAGTCCGACGATGAACTGGCCGATCGACGGCTCGATCACCTCGACCACCCCGGGAATCGGGCCGGCGACGACCACCAGATCGTCGAGCACCCCGGCAGGAACACCGTCGGACGACGGCGCCCCTCCGGCGATCGGAGGGGAGGCGCGGCCGATCGTGGCGCCGGGCGCCGCCCCGCGCAGCGCCGCCGCCGCCAGGAGATGCACCGCGGCACCCCGCGCCGTGGCGGGTGCCGGTCCCACCCACACCGCCACCGGAATGGGCGGATCGGCAATCAGGTCGCGGAGACCGTCTACGTCTCCACCCAGGACCACGGCGACATCCATCTGCAGGATGACCAGATCGGCGTCGGTGCCGGTGATGGCGGCGCGCACGAACCGGACGGTGCGCTCGTCCATCGGACCTCCCACCACGACGACGTCGACGGAGAAGCCCTCGCCACCCGACTGCGCCAGGGCCGATCCGGCGGGGAGGAGGCAGAGCAGGGCGAAGAGGAGGCGGCGCACGATGCGCGATGGTAGGGCGGGATTGTTCATCGTCGCCCGTCGCCCGTCGCCCGTCGCCCGTCGCCCGTCGCCCGCAAGAGCCGCGGGTGCATGGCATTGCCCATCGCTCATCGCCCATTGCAGCCGAGCGAAGCGAGGCCCTCGCCCCTCACCCCTCACCGTCGTGAGACCTCATACCTCGGCACTACGCTCGCCCCGACATGTCCGACATCCTCGTCGTCGCCGACGAGCCCTGGGTTCTCAACGATGTGAGAGCGGCCCTCGGTGAGGCCCGGTACAAGATTGCAGAGACCTCGGATCCCAGGTCCGTGGCCGAAACCGTGACCTCGGACAAACCGGATGCGGTGCTCGTCGACCTCCAGGTCGGATCGATGGGAGGCATGGCGGTCACCCGGGCGGTTCGCGACGCCTTCGCAGGGTC
>DATDRW010000019.1:0-5271 GCA_035291545.1 Acidimicrobiia bacterium | reverse complement strand
TCTTCACGCTCGTCTTCCCCTCACGGCGGAGCACGTCCATGAGGCTCTCGCCCGGGTCGATCACCGTCTCTCGAGGCGCTCCGTCGACGGTGAGGGTGATCTTCACGAGATCCGCTCCGCGATCTCGGTGAGGCAGCGACGCACGAGCACCCCGGCGAGCGATCGCCGGTACCCGGCGGAAGCGCGTTCATCGCCCCTTGCCGGGACCGCGGCGGAGGCCATGCGGGCGCCGGCGGCGATGACCTCGTTCGACAGCGGGCGGCCGAAGAGATGCACCTCGACGTCGCGAAGGGATGCGCCCAGGGCGGGGGTCTCGCCGACGACGATGCGGGCGGCGGCGATCGTCCTTCCGTCGCGCAGGTCGATGCGGCAGGCGCAGTTGAGGATGGCGAGGTCGAATGCGGTGCGGGCGAACTTGCGGAACACCGTCGCCGACCGTGGTGACGGCCGGGGGATGGTGACCGCGGTGACGATGATCCGTTCCCGGTGCCGGTTCTCGCGGTAGAAGGCGGCCAGCGGCCGGGTGTGGTCGTTCCCGTCGTGCCAGGTGACCGTGGCGTCGAGCGCCAGCAGAACCGGGATCACGTCGGAGAGCCTGCCCCGGGCGAGGTGCCCGCCGACCGTCGCCCGGTTGCGTAACAGCGGGGACCCGACCTCGGCCAGCATCCCGGTGACGACGCCATCGCCTATGGCGGCGACCCGGGGATCCTCCAGCATCGCGGTGAGGGTCGTGGTGGCACCGATTCGCAACCCGCCCTCGTACGATTCGATCCCATTCAGGGGGAGCGCGGTGAGATCGACCAGTTCGGTCGGCCGGGCCGGGGGGTGGAGCATGACGTCGGTACCGCCCGACACCGGGATCGCCCCGGACCGGACGGCGGCGATCGCCCCGGCCAGATCGGCCGGCCTGAGGAATCGCGCTACGTTCGCGATCGACACGACTTGACTGTATGAGAGGCGCGCCGGAGGCGGGGGGGTCTTTCGGCCCGGTCTGGGCGACATCCGGCGCTGGTCGAAAGGGTGGGCGGGAGAGACGATCCGCCCCACCGAACCGGGGGCCGGTCGAGGCCGGCGGCAGTACGAACAGAGGAGTGACGGAATGCGCAGCTTTGCCGGGCGCGACATCCTTTCCCTGAAGGACTTCGAGCGCGCCGAATTCATGCGGGTGTTCGAGGTGGCCGAGGAGCTGGAGCCGATCGCCCGCTCCCGCCGCAACACGGACCTGCTGGCGCCCAAGACCCTGGTCACCGCCTTCTACCAGCCGTCGACCCGGACCCGGTTGGCGCACGAAGCGGCCATGCACCGCCTCGGGGGGCACGTGGTCGGGTTCTCCGACCCGCGGATGACCCGTGCCGGGGACTTCTACCAGGAGTCGATCAAGGACACCGTCCACATGCTGGAGTACTACGGCGACGTCATCGTGATGCGCCACTTCCAGCAGGGCGCCCCCGCCGAGGCGGCGCGATGGGCGAGCATCCCGGTGATCAACGCCGGGGATGGCTGGGGAGAACACCCCACTCAGGTGCTCACCGACCTGTACACGGTCCTGCAGGAACGGGGAACCATCGACGGGCTCACCTTCCTGTGCATCGGCGACATGCGGATGCGCACGATGCACTCGCTCGGCTATGCCCTCACCCAGTTCGACGCCGAGGCGATCTTCATCTCCCCACCCGACATGTCGCTCACCGCCGAGTTCAAGGCGGAGCTGACCGAGCGCGGGCTGGTGTTCCGCGAGGCCGATCACGTCGCCGACGCCATCGCCGAGGCCGACGTCATCTATATGGAGCCGGTGGTCCAGGCGGACTACACCAAGAGTCGCGATGAGGGCGGCAAGGAACGTCCCACCACCCCCGACAACTACCGGGTCACCCGGGAACTGCTCAAGCGGGCTCCGAGCGACTCGATCATCCTCCACTCGCTCCCCCGGATGGACGAGCTGCCCGAGGACGTCGACGCCACCCGTCATGCCCGCTACTGGGAGGAGGCGTTCAACGGGGTCGTGATGCGCATGGCCCTGCTCGCACTCGTCCTCGGCGCCACCGAGTGAAAGGGGTTCGACGATGCGCACCGGACTACGCGGTCGCGATCTGATCACCAACCAGGAGTGGACCAAGGGGGAGATCGACAGCGTCATGGAGGTGGCGCTCGATCTCAAGCGGCGCCGTGCCCTCGGCCAGCCCCATGCCCTCTTGGAGGACAAGGTTCTGGCGATGCTGTTCTTCTTCTCCAGCACCCGCACCCGGGCCTCGTTCGAGGCGGGGATGGCGCAGTTGGGAGGCCACGCCCAGTTCATCGAGAGCAAGACGACGCAGATCGCCCACGGCGACACCGCCAAGGAGATCGGCGAGATCCTCGGGCGCTACAACGACGGAATCGCCATCCGCCATGTCGACTGGGGGATCGGCAACACCTATCTGCGCGAGGTGGCCGCCGCCTCCCGGGTCCCGGTCTTCAACATGCAGTGCGACCTGTTTCATCCCTTCCAGGCGCTCGCCGACCTGTTCACGATCATCGAGGAGAAGGGCGATCCCCGCGGGTTGACCATCGACGTGTCGTGGGCGTACGCCGCCTCGTACCAGAAGCCGATGAGCGTGCCGATCAGCCTCATCCTCCTGCTCACCCGGTACGGGGCCAACGTCCGTCTCACCCGGCCTCCCGAGTACCGCCTCCACACCGAGTTCATGGATCAGGCGGCGGAGAACGCCCGGCGCGCCGGGGGCTCGCTGGAGGTGCTCGAGTCCTTCGACGCCGGGTTTACCAAAGCCGACGTGGTGTACCCGAAGTCGTGGGGCTGCATGCTCGAGACCGAGGATCCGGGGGCCTCGGCGCAGATCGGCAAGCGCTACTCCGATTGGATCTGCGACGAGCGCCGCATGGCCCTGGCCTCCGACGACGCCATCTACATGCATTGCCTCCCCGCCGATCGCGGCATCGAGGTCACCGATGCGGTGATCGACGGCCCGCAGAGCGTGGTGTACGACGAGGCGGAGAACCGACTCCACGTGCAAAAGGCCGTCATGGCCCTGACGATGTAGCGGCCGTGAACCACATCCTCCACCTTCGCTGCCTGCTGTGCGGCAAGGAGCACCGCCCGGAGGACGTCGCCTACGTGTGCCCCGATCACGGGGTCGAGGGTGTCCTCGACGTGGTCTACGACTACGACCTGATCCGGCGGCGCGTCACCCCGGAGTCGGTCCGGGACGGCGCCGGGATGTGGCGGTTCCGCGGCCTGCTGCCCGTCGAGGCGGAGACGCCGGTTCCCCCGCTCCTCGTCGGCGACACCCCCCTCGTCGACGCCCCCCGATTGGCGGCCGCTGCCGGGGTGGCCCGGGTGTGGGTCAAGGACGAGGGGCGGCAGCCCACGGCGTCGCTCAAGGACCGGGCCTCGGCGATGGCGGTGGCCAAGGCTGCGGAGCGGGGTGTCGAGACCATCACCACCGCCAGCACCGGGAACGCCGCCGCCGCCCTTGCCGGGATGTGTGCGGCATCCGCGGTGCGGGCCGTGATCTTCGTCCCCGCCTCGGCTCCGCCGGCGAAGCTTGCTCAGTTGCACGCCTTCGGGGCGGCAGTGGTGCTGGTGGAGGGCAGCTACGACCAGGCCGTCCTCCTGTCCATGGAGGCGGCGGCGCGGCGCGGCTGGTACAACCGCAACACCGGCTTCAATCCGTACATGACCGAGGGGAAGAAGACCGTCGTCTACGAGATCTGTGAAGCGCTCGGTTGGCAGGCCCCCGATGTGATCGCAGTCGGAGTGGGGGACGGCTCCATCATCGGAGGCCTGCACAAGGGTCTGCGCGATCTGCTCGCCCTCGGCTGGATCGATCGCATGCCCCGCCTGGTTGGTGTGCAGGCGGAGGGGAGCGCCTTCCTCGCCGACGCCTGGCGCTTCGGGGAGGACGTGGTGACCAAGCCGGCGATCGTGGCGAGCACCGTGGCCGACAGCATCGCCGCAGGGCTTCCCCGCGACCGGGTGAAGGCGATGGCTGCGGTCCGCGACACCGGAGGCGTCTTCGTCACCGTGAGCGACGGTGAGATCCTCGCCGCCATCCCCGCGGTGGCCAGGGGGTGCGGGGTGTTCGGGGAGCCGGCGGCGGCGGCATCGTGGGCCGGACTGGTGGCCGCGGTGCAGTCCGGCGCGGTGGGACACGGCGATCGGGTCGTGATCATGAACACGGGGAGCGGGCTCAAGGACGTGGCCGCGGCGTCGCGCGGCGCCGAGGCGGCGGGAACCACCGCCGTCCGGGTGCGCCCCGACGGGCGGGATCTGGACGAAGCGCTGGATCGTTTGGAGATGGGAGCGAGATGATCGATCTGACCGGCGACGACCGGGTGTTGGAGCGGGCGGTACGGCGCGCCGCCGAGCAGAGGATCGTGATCCCCACGCTCGCCCAGATGCGCGACCCGGGACTCATCCCATCCAAGGTCACCGGGCGGCTCGGCTCCGTGGGCCTCTCCGACACCGATCCGATCAACCTGTTCCGCATCAGTTGGCACAACCAGCCGGTGCCGTCGGGAGGCGGGTTCGGTCCGGTGAACGCGATCGAGCTGCCGCCAACCCTCACCGGAGTGGAGGCCCGGATCATCGCGCTGGTGGGCAAGTGGTTCCCCACCGGGGCCCACAAGGTCGGTGCCGCCTTCGGGTGCCTCGTTCCCCGTCTCGTCACCGGCGGCTTCGACCCGACCCGGCAGAAGGCGGTGTGGCCCTCGACCGGCAACTATTGCCGCGGCGGCGCATTCGATTCGCGCCTCCTCGGCTGCGCCGCCCTCGCCATCCTCCCCGAGGGGATGAGCCAGGAGCGGTTCACCTGGCTCGAGGAGATCGGGGCCGAGATCGTCAAGACCCCGGGGTCGGAGAGCAACGTGAAGGAGATCTTCGACGCCTGCCACCGGCTGCGCGCCTCGGGAGAGGACGTGGTGATCTTCAACCAGTTCGACGAGTTGGGCAACTACCTGTGGCACTACTCGGTAACCGGTCCCGCCATGGTGGAGGCGGCGGCCGCCCTCGCCCCCGGCGCCGCCGTCGCCGGGGTGGTGCTCGCCACCGGATCGGCGGGGACGATCGCATCGGGCGACTTCGTCAAGGAGGCCCACCCCGAAGCCCGCATCGCCGCAGTCGAGGCGCTGCAGTGCCCCACGATGCTGCGCAACGGGTACGGGTCGCACCGCATCGAGGGGATCGGCGACAAACACATCCCGTGGATCCACAACGTCCGCAACACCGACGCGGTGATCGCCGTCGACGACGCCGACGCCATGGCGGTGCTGCGG
>DATDRW010000018.1:0-4647 GCA_035291545.1 Acidimicrobiia bacterium | reverse complement strand
CTCCTGCTGAAGCGCGACATCCAGCGGGTGCCCCTCCGCGTCCGGTACGTCGGATTCGAGATCCCCCCGGACTTCGTGATCGGTTACGGGCTCGACCTCTACGGAAAGATGCGCAACCTGCCGCACGTCGCGCTGATGGAGGACGGGGAGTAGGCGACGCCCGTCGCCCGTCGCCCGTCGCCCGCCAGTCGTTTCCCGTTTCCCGTTTCCCGCAAGATCCGACCGCCGCAAGGCTGCATGCTGCATGCTGCAGGCTTTCCTCGCCCCTCGCCCTCAACCTCACACCCCTCCCGCCCCGATAGACCTGTAGCGCCGATACGATGAAAACCCCACTCGCCTGTGTTCTGTCCGGAGGTGCCGTCCTGTGAGCCGCACGGTCAAGACCGTCCTGGTCTACCTGCTCGTCGTCACCGTGGCGATCATGCTGGTGAACGCCTTCGTGTCATCGGCGACGGCTCCGGCCGAGTTCACCCTCGACGAGTTCACCAACCGGATCGTGGCCGGTGACGTCGCCTCGGTGGTGATCAAGCAGAAGTCCAATGTCGTCGAGGGCGTCCTGACCGAGGCCGCCGGGGGCACCAAGTTCCGGACCACCTTCCCCGACGGGTACGAGGGCGACCTCACCACGATGCTCCTCGAAAGCGGGGTCAGCATCGACACCAAGTCGGAGAACCCCAGCCTCTTCGAGTGGTTCCTGGGGACGATCCTCCCCTACATCCTCATCTTCGGGGTGTTCATCTTCATCCTCATGCAGCTCCAGGGGGGCGGCAACCGGGTGATGGCCTTCGGCAAGGCGAAAGCCAAGCAGGTGAGCCGGGACATGCCCAAGGTGACATTCAAGGACGTGGCCGGCGTCGAGGAGGCGGTCGAGGAGCTCAAGGAGATCAAGGACTTCCTCGCCAAGCCGCAGAAGTTCCGGGCGATGGGGGCGAAGATCCCCAAGGGCGTTCTCCTGTACGGGCCGCCCGGGACCGGAAAGACCCTGCTGGCCCGGGCCGTCGCCGGCGAGGCCGGGGTGCCCTTCTTCTCGATCTCCGGTTCGGACTTCGTCGAGATGTTCGTGGGCGTCGGCGCCAGCCGGGTGCGCGACCTCTTCGAACAGGCCAAGGCGCAGGCTCCGGCAATCATCTTCGTCGACGAGATCGATGCGGTCGGCAGACATCGCGGCGCCGGTCTCGGCGGCGGTCACGACGAGCGCGAGCAGACCCTCAACCAGCTGTTGGTCGAAATGGACGGCTTCGACGTCAAGACCGGGGTGATCCTGATCGCCGCCACCAACCGTCCCGACATCCTCGACCCCGCTCTGCTCCGTCCCGGCCGCTTCGACCGCCACATCGTGGTCGACCGCCCCGACATCAAGGGGCGCCGGGCGATCCTCGAGGTGCATGCCAAGGGCAAGCCGCTGGCCAAGGACGTCGACCTCGAGTCGCTGGCGCGGTCCACCCCGGGATTCACCGGCGCAGACCTGGCCAACACGATCAACGAGGCAGCCCTGCTGGCGGCCCGGCGCGACAAGGACGTCATCGGCATGGACGAGCTCGATGAGGCCGTCGACCGGGTGATCGCCGGCCCGGAGCGGCGCAGCCGGGTGATGACCGAGCTGGACAAGAAGGTCACCGCCTACCACGAGGGCGGCCACGCCCTCGTCGGGTACGCCCTGCCCGACGCCGACCCGATCCACAAGGTGACGATCATCCCCCGGGGCCGCTCCGGTGGATACACCATGTCGGTGCCGCACGAGGATCGCAACTACATGCGGCGTAGCGAACTGGTCGACAAGCTGGCGATGATGCTCGGCGGGCGCGCCGCCGAGGAGATGATCTTTGTGGACCCGACCACCGGAGCCTCCAACGACATCGAGCAGGCGACCTCGCTCGCCCGCAAGATGGTGATGGAGTACGGGATGAGCGACCGGGTGGGCCCGATGAAGTACGGAAACCCCGACGGCGAGGTGTTCCTCGGGCGCGACTACGTGCGCCACACCGACTACTCCGACGACGTGGCGACGCTGATCGACGAGGAGATCCGGGCATTGATCACCCAGGCCCATGAAGAGGCCAGGACGATCCTCAACACCCATGCCCCCGCCCTCGACCGTCTGGCGGCGGCTCTCATCGACCGGGAGACGCTCGACGCCCAAGAGGTCATCGAGGTGCTCCACGACGTGCCCAAGTGGGAGCACGCCTCCAACGGTTCGATGCGGATCCAGGCGCCGGCGACCACGATCGCCAAACGCGAGGTCGCGGCGATGAAGGCGTCGACCGAGGACGGTTCCAAGTCCTGAATCTCCGGCGGCCGTTCGTCCCGGTCACCTGGGAGGTACGGGGGTCCACCCTGACCAACGCCGATCACACCTTGGTCGTGGGGGTACTCAACGTCACCCCCGACTCGTTCTCCGACGGGGGACGCTTCCTCGACCAGGATGCCGCCGTTGCCCACGGGCTCCGGATGTGGTCCGAAGGCGCCGACCTGATCGATGTCGGGGGGGAGAGCACCCGCCCCGGGGCTGCCGACGTGGACTCCGCCGAGGAGGCCGCCCGGGTGGTGCCGGTGATTGCGGCATTGGCGGGATCGGGGGTGCTCGTCTCGGTCGACACCTCCAAGTCCGCCGTAGCCGCGGCTGGGGTGGAGGCCGGTGCCGCGGTGATCAACGACGTCACCGCCTTTTCCGATCCGGCGATGGCTGCGGTGGCGGCCGGGACCGGCTGCGGGGTGGTGCTCATGCACATGCAGGGCTCCCCGCGCACCATGCAGGCCGACCCCAGATACGGCGACGTCGTCGCCGAGGTCAGGGATCACCTGCTGCGCCGTGCCGGCGTCGCCATCGCCGCCGGGGTGGCTGCGGAGCGGATCTGCCTCGATCCCGGGATCGGCTTTGGCAAGAACCTCAGGCACAACCTGGATCTCCTCGCCACCGGGGTCGCCGCCCTGGCCGCCACCGGGCACCCGGTGCTGGTCGGGGCGTCGCGCAAGTCCTTTCTGGAGCGGATCCTCGGCCCGATCCCGCCCGACGAGCGTGATACGGCCACCGCCGCCGCCCACGTGCTCGCCATCGCCGGGGGAGCTGCGGCGATTCGAGTACACAGCGTGGTCGAGGGGCTGCGCTCAGCGCGAGTGGCGGACGCTATCGTCAGAGGCACGCCATGACCGTTGGGCTCGAACCCCGTGGTTTTACCTGGGTGATCGCCCGGCGCCTCGCCGTATCCGAGCGCATCGGCGGTTACGGGTTCCAGCATCGCCGGGTGCGGCGCGAGGAGGAGATCGCCTGGCTGCGTGCCAACGGGATCAATGCGGTGCTCTCGCTCCTCGGCGGCAACCAGAACCTCGCCTCCTACGAGAAGTCCCATCTGATTGCGGCCAACGAGCCGCTGCCCGACCTCAACGTCGAAGGGGTGACGCGGGTGCTGAAGACGATGAGCCGCTTGCTGTCGAAGCATGATCGGGTGCTGCTCGTCCACCGCGACATCATCGACGACACCCTGGCCGGCGTGCTCGCCGGGTACCTGGTGCACTCGGGGAGGATCGAGGAGCCGATCATGGCCACGGCCCTGATCCAGGAGATCCTCAAGCGCCCCCTCGGGCCCGAGGCCAGGGCGATCATCCCGATTCCCGAGGGAGCCTGACGCGCGCGTCGCCGTAGGCCTCGGGTCCAACCTCGGTGATCGCCGGGAGTGCCTCGTGTTCGCCGTCAGCCGTCTCGGTGCGCTCGGTGCGGTGACCGCGGTGTCGTCGCTGTGGGAGACGGCGCCGATCGGCGACGTGCCCCAGGAGGACTACCTCAATGCGGTCGCGCTGCTCGACACGGTGCGCGGTCCCCGTCCGCTGCTCGACGCCTTCCTGCGCATCGAGGCCGAAGCCGGCCGGGAGCGGCGGGAGAGGTGGGGACCCCGCACCCTCGACCTCGATCTGCTGCTCTACGGCGACGCCGAGATCACCGCCCCCGGTATCCGGGTGCCGCACCCCCGCATGACCGAGCGCCGCTTCGTGCTCGAACCCCTGGCCGAAGTGTGGCCGGAGGCGGTGGTACCGGGTCACGGATTGGTGGTGGACCTGCTGGCGGCGGTCGGAGATCAGATGGTGACTCTTTTCTCCCCTTCCTTTCTCCTCCCTTAGGGACGAGTACCCGGCTCCGCAGGAGCCGGGTGAGGAGGGTCTCCACCTCCGGCGCGACCCGCGTGGTGGACGACGACCCCTTCAATCGCCGCCGAAGACGGCGATCCCCTCCTCTTCATTCTCCTCCCTTAGGGAGGAGTACCCGGCTCCGTAGGAGCCGGGTGAGGAGGGTCTCCACCTCCGAGACGACCCGCGCTTTCGCGGACGAACACCTTCCATATCGCCTTCCGAGGGATCACATTTCGTCCCATGCCCCGGGTGCCTCGCAGGTCCTACTCCACCCGATTGTCGCGTTCGCTTCGCAAGACGATGACGGAGGAAGAGGCCCGTCTCTGGGTCGTCCTCCGCCATGACTTCAACGAGAAGTTCCGGCGGCAGGAGCCGATCGGCCCGTACATCGTCGACTTCGTCTGCTACGAACACCGCTTGATCATTGAGGTCGACGGTGTCCAGCATGCGGAGAGCGAGCGGGACCAGAAGCGCGATGAGTACCTGGCCGACGTGGGCTTTCGAGTGCTGCGCGTCTGGAACGGC
>DATDRW010000017.1:0-2901 GCA_035291545.1 Acidimicrobiia bacterium | reverse complement strand
TTGAGGTCGGAGGCGCCGTACACGATCCGGTCGACCCGGGCCCACACCGCCGCCATGGCGCACATCGCGCACGGTTCCAGCGTCACCACGAGGGTGTGGCCGGTGAGCCGCCAGTCGCCGACGAGTTGCGCCCCCCGACGCAGCACCAGCATCTCGGCGTGGGCGGTGGGGTCGGTCAGTTCCTCCCGGCGATTGTGGTCGGTGGCCACGACCGCGCCACCCGGGTCGAGGAGCACCGCTCCCACCGGCACGTCGCCGTGCTCCGCCGCCGCCCGGGCGGCGGCGATGGCGAGTCGCATCGCATCGTCGAAGGAGGTCTCCATGTGTTCCCTACACTCTCGCGCCATCCAGGAGGGATCGCATAGTCCGGCCTAGTGCGCACGCCTGGAAAGCGTGTTGGCGGTGAAAACCGCCACGGGGGTTCAAATCCCCCTCCCTCCGCGCGCGAAGAAGACAGCAGATTGCAGACAGCAGACCTGTGATCTGCCTTCTGCCATCTGCCATCCCCCACTGCGAATCGACCTTTGTGCCACGGCTACCCTTTCCACGATCGTGCTAGGCGGGGCGCTAGGGGTGCCCTGAACCCGAAACCCTCTCTATGCGGGGCCGAATCCCCGCCCGAGGGTCGAGTGCGGTCGGGTCGAGCGCCCGAAACGTGGTGTTGAAGGCCGGGTCCTGCGCGGCGGGACACCGTGAACCGGGTCAGGTCCGGAAGGAAGCAGCCCTCAGCGGTCGTTCCCGGGTGCCGCAGGGGTGCCTGGCCGGAGCCGGCGGTCGGGGACGCGCCGGTCGTCTCGATTCGACGGCGGGGGGCACGATCGCTTCCGAGGTGATCTCATGCCGTTGCGCGGTGTCTCTCACCGGTTCCTGAGACGATGGTGGAAACCTCAACCTGTGTGATGAACGTCTCTTCCCTGAACGAGAACGAGGAGTGACCGATGCCCCCGAAGGAGACCACCGAACAACCGTCGCCCGAGCCGGCGAGGAGCCGGAAGAAGAGCGAGCCGGAAGTCGTGGTCGAAACGCCGGATCGCACGATGTTCTGGGCGGTCGCTTTCCTCGCCGCGGTGGCGGTGTTCGGCGGCGGGTACGCCGTCGGCCATGCCGTCGCTGAGGACGATGCGACCGAGGTGTACGGGAGCGGTGTAGTCGTCGCCGGTGAGTTCCCCGGCCACGGCCCGATGTTCCCGGGTGGACGACCCGGTCATTCCGGCCTTCCTCCCATCGACGTGTGCCCCGTCCCCGCAGGCTCGGATGATTCCGATGAAGTGGTCGAGGGCCGGGGTTTCCTGGGTATCAGCGGGGTCGACACCCCGGGGGCGGTGCTCGTTGTCGACGTGCTCGCCGGGTCACCGGCCGACAATGCCGGCATTTCGTCCGGAGACCGCGTGATCTCCTTCGCAGGCGAGTCGATCGAGTCGATGGAGCAGTTGGCCGACCTGGTGCGCGGCACGGACCCGGGTACCGAGGTCGAGATGGTGCTCGGCGGGCCCGGCGGCGGGCGCACGGTCACCGTCGTCGTCGGCGAGCGCCCGGCCGGTTAGCTTTCAGACCCTCCTAGGGGTGTGGGCGGTGGGTTTCGGCCGGCGCGCCCACTCGCGCACCAGGTCGCCGAGCAGGTCGAGGGGAACCGGACCGGCCTCCAGCACCGTGTCGTGGAACCCCTTGATGTCGAACCGGGGTCCCATCGCCGCCTTCGCCTCGGAGCGGAGACGGAGCAGCTCGCGCTGGCCCATCTTGTAGGCGAGGGCCTGGCCGATGTAGCCGATGTAGCGGTCGACCTCGTTGGCGATGTTGTTCAGGGCCTGCGGCGAGTTGTCCACGAAATAGTCGATCGCCTGCTGCCGGCTCCAGCCGAGTGCGTGCAGCCCGGTGTCGACTACCAACCTGCCGGCCCGCCATGAGTCGAACGAGAGGATTCCCATCCGCTCCAGGTCTCCTGAGTAGAGGCCCATCTCGTCGGCGAGCCGTTCGGTGTAGAGCCCCCATCCCTCGATGTAGACCGTGACGTTGCCGTTGCGCCGGAACGCGGGTACGCCCTCCAACTCCTGAGCGATGGCCATCTGCAGGTGGTGCCCGGGGATGCTCTCGTGGAAGGCGAGGGTTTCCGACTCGAACCGGGTCCTCGTCGTGGGCTCGGAGAGGTTGATGAAGTAGATGCCGGACCGGGACCCGTCCTCGGCAGGTGGGAAGTAGTAGGCGAGGGTGGCGTCGGCGGCGCCGACGTCGGGGACCGGTTGCACGATGCAGGGCGCCTCGGGCAATCGGCCGAACCAATCGGGGATGGCTTCCCGGGCCCGGGCCAGTGCTCCCTCGGCGGCGCGGTGCACCTCCTCGGCGGTCTTGAAGCGGAGCGCCGGGTCGTTGCGGAGGCGGTCGTAGATCACGGGGACGTCGTTCGTCCCGAGAACCTTCCCACCGAGGCCGCGGTACTCGTCCTCGAGCGCGGCGATCTCGTCGAGACCGATCCGGTGGATCTCGCGGGGATCGAGGTCGAGCGAGGTGTACCGCTTCACCGCCCGCCGATAGATCTCCTCACCGTCGGGGAGCCAGCACACCCCCGACTTCTCGGGCGGGCGCGCCGCGGGGAGGATGTCGGCGGCGACGGCGTCGCGATACCGGTCGAATGCCGGGTTGACCACCTTCGTGACCTGCTCCTCCATGGCCTTTTTCCACCGAGCCTTCTGCAGGTCGTCCCAGTCGTCGGGGAGGCCGATCTGCAGGAACGGGTTCTGCTCCATCCCGATCCGGCCGAAGGCGTCGAGCTGGCCGATGACCTTCTCGACGGCGACGCGGGGAGGGGTCCGCCCGTTGGCCACACCCTGGCGATGGCGCTCGACCGCCTGGTCGAACGGCTTGCCCACCTTCGAGGCCTTCTCCACGAACGCCCACGCCTGCTCG
>DATDRW010000016.1:0-26242 GCA_035291545.1 Acidimicrobiia bacterium | reverse complement strand
CGAGATTGTCGAAGCGGTACCCGGGACCGCCGATCCGGCGCGGCCGGCGCTTGCGCTCCTCCTCGGTGACCTCGGGTTCGAGCCATTCCGACCCGATCACCGCGAGGCGGGACCCGTCGGGAGCCCATTCCACCTCCGAGGCCCCAAGGTCGAACGAAGTGATCACCGCCGCCTCGCCGCCGGAGGCGTCCATGACCCCCACCTGAGCCGGCTTGCCCGACTCAAGTGGGGCCCGCAGGAAGGCGAGGCGAGTGCCGTTCGGCGACCACCGGGGACGGGTGTCGCCCGGCCCGTGAGTGAAGGGCCGAGCCGTGGTTCCGTTCCACAGCCAGATCTGACGGTCGTAGCGGTCCTCCTGGAGGTTCATCCGGGAAACGGCGAATGCAATCCGCACACCGTCGGGATGGATCTGGGGATCCGACAGCGAGGCGTACCCGCCGAGGTCGTCTGGTGTCATGCAGCGCGGAGGCTAGAGCGTCGGCGAACGGTCGTTACCCTCACCCGGTGCACCGCATCGTCGCCTCTTCCCTCGGACTCGGCCTGATTCCGGGCCGTCTCCGCGGATCCGACGCCGGTGCCGGCACCCTCGGCGCCGCCCTCGGTGCCGTCATCGGCGGCCTGCTGCTCGCAGTCGACGCCGCCTGGTGGGTGACGGCCGCGGTGGCCGGGACGCTGATCGCGACGTCACTGTGGGCGGCGCGTCCCTTCGCCGGCGCGCACGACGACCCCGGCTGGGTGTGCATCGACGAGACCGCAGGCACCCTCGTCGCCGTGATCGGACTCACCGGATGGCCGTGGGCGGTGGCTCTGATCGTGGCACGCCTCGGCGACATCTTCAAGGTGCTCCCGGGGGTGTCCGCAGCCGAGCGGCTCTCCGGTGCGACGGGGATCACCGCCGACGACGTCGTCGCCGGGCTGTACGGCCTCGCCGTGGGATGGGGACTGGCTGCGCTATGAGCGACGGGGCACCCGGTTCCGTTCGCCGCCGACTCACCGGGGTGCTGTTCGCCGGGGTGAGCCTCGGCCGGACCGGATACATCGCTGCGGTCACCGTGACCACCCTGGTCGCCGAGGACATGCTGGGTTCGGCCACGCTGGCGGGGCTTCCCGGGGCCGTGGCGGTGCTCGGCTCCGCCCTGGGCGGCATCCGCCTCTCTGCGTTCATGGACCGATCGGGCCGCCGCCACGGCCTGGTGATCGGCTACGCGGTGATGGCAACGGGGGCGGCGGGCGCCGCCCTCGCCACCGCGCTCGGGTCCTTTCCGCTGCTGGTGGCGGCGCTCGCCGTCTTCGGTTTCGGCGCCAGCGCCGACAGCCTGTCCCGCTACGCCGCCGCCGACGTCCACCCGGCACACCGGCGGGGGGCGGCCATCGCCTTCGTCGTATGGGCGGGCACGATCGGTTCGGTGCTCGGACCGACGCTGCTCTCTCCGGCGGAGGGGGTGGGACGCACTCTCGGGGTGGAACCCCTCGCCGGTGCCTACATCGTCGCCGGGGTTCTGGGAGCGCTCGCCCTCACCGTGATCGCCGTGTTCCTCCGACCCGACCCGCTCGAATTCGTCGATCGGGGCGATGGGGTGCTGGCCGGTGGACGCATCCAGACTTCGCCGACGGTGTGGATCGCGCTCATCGGCCTCGCAGTGAGCCAGATGGTCATGGTGCTCATCATGGTGATGACGCCGATCAACGCCCGCCACCACGGCCACTCCTTGGGGACGGTGGGGCTGATCATTTCGGCGCACACGCTGGGGATGTTCGGGGTGTCTCCGCTCACCGGGATGGTCGCCGACCGGCTCGGGCGCCTGCCGGTGATCATCGCCGGCCAGGTGGTGCTGGCGATCGCTGCGGTGCTCGCCGCCGTCGCCGACCAGTCCTCGACCGGCACCCTGATCGTGGCCCTCTTCCTGCTCGGACTCGGGTGGAACTTCTCATTCGTCGCCGGGAGCGCCCTGCTCACCGAGGGAGCCGCTCCGGAGTCGCGAGTACGCCTCCAGGGTCTCGGCGACGCCGTACTTTGGACGTCGGGGGCCGCCGCCAGCCTCTCCTCGGGGCTGCTGCTCGCCGCCAGCTCCTACGCGGTGCTGTGCGTGGTGGGTGCGTGTCTCACCGCTCTCCCCGTGATCGTCGCCACCCGGCTGCGACCGGCCCCGGCTCAGGGCGCGTAGAGGACTTCTCCGAAAAGCCGCTCGTTGGCGGCGACGAGCACCGCCCGCCCGTCTGGAGAGAGCAGCCAGTCGAAGAACCCCTCCGCCGCGTCCGGAGCGCCGGCGATCAGGATCGCGTGGTAGGGGTTGACCAGCAACGGATCGGATCCGAGCGCCACCGGCACGAGCCCGAGCACATCGGCCGCCGCCCGGTACGCACCGACCTCGGCGAGAAGGAACGAGTCCCGCTGGTCGGCCACCTGCAGCGTCTCGCCCATCCCCAGACCGGTGACCGCGTACCACCCGGCGTCCGTTGGGTCGATCCCCGCCGCCGACCAGATCGCAGCCTCCGCCACCGCCGTCCCCGAACCGTCACCCCTGCCGACGAACGGTCCCCCCTCGGCGGCGATGCGTGCGAAGGCCTCTGCTGCGCTCAGGTCGGCGAACGACAAGACCCGGTCGGGCGGTCCGAGCAGCACAAACCGGCTCGTCACGAGGGCCTCGTAGCGGACCGCGAATCCTGCGGCGACGAACTCGGCCTCGGAGGAAGGATCGTGGGTGATGAGCACGGCCGCCGCCCCCCGACGGCCGAGTTCCAGCACCGGGGCCGTAGCGTCTCCGACCACCGAGATCTCAACCCCGGGATGGGTCGCCTCGTACGCCGCGGCGAGAGCATCCATCAAACCGGAGTCGACGATGGTCGTACCGGCGCCGACCACCACCCGCTCGGCGCCGGCCGTGCACGCGGCGAGGAGGGACAGCGCGGCCGCGCCGGCGACGAGTCGCTTCACCGAGGGACGACCCGGACCGCGGTCGCCTTCACCGCGAGCGTGACGTGGGCTCCGATGCGGACTCCGAGCTCCTCGGCGCTCCCCGGGGTGAGCAGCGCCACCACCGGTACACCGACGTCGACGACGATCTCCACGAGACGCCCCACATCGCGCACCCGGTCGACCCTCCCTGCCCAGCAATTGCGGGCCGAGCCCGGGCTGCCGTGGCGGCCGGCGTGCACCGTCACCGTCTCCCCGCCGAACAACACCGCTGCCGGCGACCCCACCGGGAGCTCGCCCATTCCCCACACGGTGATCTCGCCGAGGTCGACCTCGTTCAGCCCGTCCTCGCCGGCGGCGACCGAGCCACTGACGGCGTTGCCCACCCCGACCACCGCGGCCAATTCGGTGTCGGCGGGAAGCCCGAAGACGGACCGGACGTCGCCCCGCTGGCGGATCCGACCGTCGATGATCACCGCCATCTCGTCCCCGAGCATCACGGCCTCGTCGCGGTCGTGGGTCACGATCACTGCCGTGCGCCCGGCAAGGGTGCCGATGATCACCCCGGCAACCCGGGGACGATCGGCGGCGCCGATCGCCGCGAGCGGCTCGTCGAGGAGCACGACATCCTCGGGGCGGGCGAGCACCCGGGCCAGCGCCAGCCGCTGTCGTTCCCCCCCGGAGAGGCTCCGGGTGGGCCGATCGAGCAGATCTCCCACACCGAGCGTCGCGACGAGGTCTTTCGCCCGCGCGTGCGCCGCCCCGTCGAGCCCGAGCCGCAAGGTGCGACCCGCCCGCCCCCGGAAGGCCCAGGGACGCTGCGGAAGGTAGGCGCACGCTCCGGTGTGTCCCCCGGGGATGCGCCCGGCGAGCAGCCTGAGCAGCGTCGTCTTGCCGGCGCCGTTGGGACCGAAGAGCACGAGACGACTCCCGGCGGCCACCTCGAAGCGGTCGATCTCGACCCGCAACCCACCGAGATCGACCAGCACGTCGCGGAGCAGGAGGTCGGTCACGTCTTCTCCCGGAACTGGAGCCAGGTGAGGACGCCGTTGACGCTGAGTGCGATGAGCAGCAGCAGCATCCCCAGGGCCAGGGCGGCGCCGAAGTCGGCCTGACGCGCCTCCTGGACGATGGCGGTGGTGAGCACCCGGGTCTCCCCCTGGATGTTGCCGCCGACCACGAGCACCGCCCCGACCTCGGAGACCACCCTGCCGAAGGCGGCGGCGACCCCGGCCACCACCCCGGGCCACACCTCACGGCCGATGACGACGCCGCGGGCCCTGCGGGTGAGTCCGAGTGCGTGCACCTGTTCGAGGGCATCGGGGGGAAGCGCCCGCACCGCACCGGCGGTGACCCCGGCCGCGATCGGGATCGCCAACAGGCTCTGCGCGGCGATCATGGCCTGCGGGGTGAAGAGCAGGCCCCACGAACCCAGTGGTCCCTCGCTCCACAGCAGCAGCAGCAGGAGCAGTCCGGCAAGGACCGGCGGCATCCCCATGCCGGTGTTGACCAGCACGGTCAGGGTGCCTCGCCCCCGGAACCGCCCGGCGCCGAGGGCGATCCCGAGGGGGATGCCGAGGGCGGCGCCGATGACGGTGGCGGCGCCGGAGACCACGACGGTGAGTCCCAGGACCTCCCTGAGCTCGGACCCGAATACCCCGAGCAATGCGAGGGCGTCGCCGACGACGTCCCTCAGAAAGTCCACCGCGCTATCTCACGTTGAAGTACCAGAACCAGGCGGCGGCGCTGAGCAGGCCGCCGAAGATCACGGCCTTGATCCCCTGCTTCATGATCCCCCACACGAAGACGGCGGCGGTGAGCACGCCGACTCCGATGAGGATGGCGAGCAGGACGGGGTTGGACTTGACCTGGTCGACGATCTCGTCGGTCCCATCGGGGACCGTGATCGGAATCTGGGCGAGAAGGTTGAGCATCTCGGTTAGGTTAGAGCGCGCGCGAGCGAGCGAGCGACATCAAGAGGGCTCGGCCACGCGTCGGCTGTTCACGGCTCCGTCGTAACATGCCAGGCCATGTCCCCGGCACGACGGCCCAATCCCTTCGCCGCGGCCGTGCTCTCGGCGGTGGTGCCGGGTGCGGGGCAGTGGTACGCCGGAAACCGGCGGCGCGCCCGAGTCTATCTGATCGTCACCGTCGTCCTGGTGCTGCCGGCGATCTTCCTGTACCTGATGGTGTTCTACGTGAGCGGCATCAGGCTGGCACTGACCCTATCGCGGCCGTTCTTCGAGCATCCCGACCTGTTGGTGCTCCTGCTGGTGGCCAACGCCGCCCTGTTGGTGTTCCGCGCCGTCGCCGTGGTCGACGCATTCCTGCTGGCGAGCGGACGCACCCTCGGCGGCGGCGCCACCGGGGCCGTGGTTCTGGGTCTCGCCTTCGTGCTGTTCCTCACCGCACTGCCCCATGGATGGGTAGGGCACCGCAACCTCCTCCTCTACGACCTGTTGACCCACGACTTCAACGCCGACCCCGGTCAGGTCGTCAGCACGACCATCTCATCGGGCACCGGTCCCGACGAGACGACCTCGACCACCGTAACCACCCGGTCCGACGTATTCCCCAATGAGGGGCGGGTAAACATCCTGCTGATGGGCGCGGACTCCGGAGTCGGCCGGGAGAGCATCCGCACCGACACCATGGTGATCGTGAGCATCGACCCGGAAACCGGCTGGACCGCGATGTTCAGCATCCCGCGCAACCTCAAGGAGGTGCCGTTGCCACCCGACCACCCGGCATCCAACTGGTGGGGCGACGCCTGCCCGGGGTGTTACCCGCAGACCCTGTTCCTGATGTACGCAGACGCCCGCACGCGATCCGATCTGTGGGGCCTCCCGAACTCGGGGGCGAACGCGATGAAGGCCACCCTCGGGTATCTCCTCGGCATCGAGATCCACTACTACGCCATGGTGGACATGGTCGGGTTCATCACCATCGTCGACGCCATCGGAGGCGTCGACATCCGGGTGGCCGAGCGGGTCTACAACGCGGAGTACATGTATTCCCCAGGCGAAGACCCCGCGGTGCTCGACATCCAGCCCGGTCTCCAGCACCTGGATGGGCGTACCGCCCTCGGGTATGCCCGCTCCCGGGAACAGGGCGACGATTTCGACCGGATGAGCCGCCAGCGCTGCGTGCTGCAGGCCATCGCCGCTCAGACCGACCCGGTCACCGTGCTCCGCGAGTTCCCGACGCTGGTCCCGGTGATCGAGGACAACGTGTTCACCGACATCCCGGTGAGCGCCATCCCCGACTTCATCGAGCTGCTCGAGAAGTTCAATCCCGAAGAAGTGGTGTCGGTCCGGTACATGCCGGACGCCCCCGAATTCGAGGGCACTTCGACCTCGTACATAGCGGGTTGGACGTCCGACCTCTTCCCGATCCCCGATCGCGACTTCATCGCCGAGCGGACCGCCACCGCCCTCCGCCTGCCCCCGCTCGAGGCGATCGAGACGCTCGGCCTGCAGAGGCTCGAGGACGTCTGCGAACTCACGCCGTAGGGGTGGCAGGCGTCGCCGCGGCGACGGCGCGGCAGGCGATGGCACGCCGCAATTCGTCGTCCTCTTCGATGAGCATCCGCCGCAGCACCGGCCCTATCTCCACGGCGGCGAGCACTCCTGCGATCCGCTCCCGCAGATTCTCGTCGATGCGGTGGCGCGGGAAGAACACGCGGAAATAGGCGCGGGCCGCCTCCACCTCCCACCGGGAAAACAGGTCGGCGAGACCCGCGAAGAACGGTGCAACGAAGGGCTCCACCAGGGCAGCCTGCTTGCGCCACCAGAATCCGTTCCCGGCTGCCCGCATCAGGTAGAGCGATTCGTAGCCGTTGCCGTGGGTCCGATCCCACACCTCCTGCTTGGAGGCCCCGTCAGGGCGGGCGGCGGCGGCGGTCACCATGGCGCGATCTCCCCGATCAGAGGGATCCAGCCGACGCTCGGCGGCGAGCCGGACGTCGGTGCCCTCGATCCCGATTGAGGCCCACCGCACCGCCACCGACCAGCGCATGTCCTGATCGACGGCGAGACCGGCCGGCGGCCGATCGACGAGCTCGGCCGCCGCCCGGGCGTCCTCCTCGGTCACCGCGGTGGCGATCAGCGCCCGGGCCCACATCACCCGGGCGTCTCCGGGCGGCGCCGCGGTGATCGCCCGGGTGGCGGTGGCGACGAACGCCGCGGCGGCGCCGTCGATGCCCTCCTCGGGAACGAACCGCGAGATGACTGCGGCCACGATGGCGGTGACCATGTCCACCACCGGCAGCGACGATTCCCCCGGCAGGTGCCGGTCGACGAGTTCGAGGTAACGCAGCGAAGACAATGTCCCGTCGCGCACCATCTCGTACAGGGATGCCCACACCTGCTGGCGGAGAAGGCCGCCCCCGAGAGATCCGAGGTGCTCGGCGGCGTAGGCGACCGACCCCTCGTCGAGCGAGATCTTGGCGTAGCCGTGATCCCCCAGGTTGGGGTATACGAAGGCGGGGACCGCCGACCCCTCGGCTTCCGGCACCACGGCCACCACGTCCTCGAGGACGGCCGCGACGGAGCGGACGGCTCCCCCGGGTGCGATGAGAGCGACGTCGAGGTGGTGCGGCCGCAGGTACGGGTGCTCCTCCGACGCCGACTGGCGGAGCTCGAGCCGGGTCACGGTGTCTCCGACCGAGGTCACCCGCGCCGAGATCGTGTTGAGCGACGGGGTCTTCAACCAACGCGCCCCCCAGCCGACGAGGTCGATCCCGCTCCCCTCCTGGAGTGCGGCGAGGAAGTCGACGAGGGTGGCGTTGCCGAAGCGGTGGCGGCGGAAGTAGGTGCGAAGCCCGTCGCGGAAGGCGTCGAGTCCGATGGCGCGCACCAGCTGCTTGAGGACCGAGGCGCCCTTCCCGTAGGTGATCCCATCGAAGTTCAAGAAGGTCTCGTCGGTCGAACCGACGCTGTCGGCAATGCGATGGGTGGTGGGCCGCTGGTCCTCGCGGTACGCCCACAGCTTCATTCGGAAGTTGAAGTCCTGCCAGATCTCGGTGTCGCCCAGCGCATCCAGCGCCAAGTAGGCGACATAGGACGCAAACGACTCGTTGAGCCAGACGTCCTCCCACCATTTCATGGTGACGAGGTCGCCGAACCACATGTGGGCGATCTCGTGAGCGAAGAATTCGGCCCGGCGTTGCAGCTGATCCGCGGTGGGTGGTTCCCGGAACACGACCGAGTCGGTGTAGGTGATGTTGCCCACGTTCTCCATACCGCCCCAGTTGAACTCGGGGACGAAGACGTGGTCGGACTTGTCGAACGGATACGGCTCGCCGAACAGGTCGGTGAAGTGGTCGATGATGCGCCCGCACAACTCGAACAACGAGGCGGCGTCCTTCTCCAGGTGGGGCCGCAGCGAGGCGCGGGCATAGAGCCCGAGCGGAAGGTCGCCGTGAGAGGAGCGGAACTCCGCATACGGCCCGGCGACGATCGACATGAGATAGGTACTGAACGGCACGGTGCGGGCGAACACCCGGCGGCTCCGCCCGTCGCCGGTCGGTTCGCGGTCGAGCTCGCGGGAGGGACCGGTCACAACCCAGCCCTCCGGAGCGGTCACCGCCAGGTCATACGCCGCCTTGAGGTCGGGCTGGTCGAAACAAGGGAACAACCGGTGGGCGGAATACGGCTCGAATTGGGTGTAGAGATACTCCCGCCCGTCTTCGTTGTCGGTGAAGTGGTGGAGGCCCTCGCCGGTCTTGTCGTAGGGACGCTGGTAGACGACGCGGATGCGGTTGTCCCGCTCCAGTATTTCGCCGGGGAGCTTGATGCGGTACCCGTCCCACATCGGTTCGACCCGGGTGCCATTCACCTCGAACTGGTCGATCTGGCCGCCCAGCCACTCGAGGAAGGTGTCTCCGCCGCTGTGGTGGAACTCGATCGTGACGTCGCCCCGGAAGCCCTTGGCGCCCTCCTCGAGGTCGAGATCGAGGCGGTAGGCAACGCCGGAGACCTGTTCGTGGCGGCGGACCGCCTCGTCGCGGGTGAGGTTGTCGCGGGAAGGAGTGGACATCAGGGTTCTTTCTAGTCGACGGCCTCGAAACGGTCACGCAGCAGCCACTCGACCGCACCCGGCAGGCCCTCGTCGAGCGTGCGCGGCGTGAAGCCGAGCTCGGCTCGCGCCTTCGCATCCGACCCGAGATAGGTGGCCCCCATGGCCACCCGCAGGCGGTCGGCGGTGGGACGCAGCGGTGGCACGACCGCGCTCACCGCCCTGGTCGCCGCTGCCGCCGGCCACACCGCCCACGGCGGCAGCGGGATGGGTGGGAGACGACGCCCGACGAGTCTCCCGGCGCGGGTCAACACCTCCCGGACCGTGTGCGGCTCGCCGCCGACGATGTACGACTCCCCGCTCCGCCCGAACTGCATCGCCTGGAGGTGCGCCCGGGCGACGTCCTCCACGTGTGCCCAGCAGTAGGCGGTGCCGGCGGAGACGAACCGTGCCCGGCCGAGGAGGTACCGGGTGAGCACGTCTGCCATGAGGCTCGTGTCACGGGGCCCGTAGATCGCCCCCGGCATGAGCAGCACCGCGGGGAGCCCCTTCTCCATCATCGGGAGGGCCACCTCGTAGTGCACCCTGGCCTTGATCCGGTCGTAGGCCGTGATGTGGTCGCCGGTGAACCGGTGGTTCTCGTCGACCACCTCACCCCCGGTGTCGGAGAACACCCCGAGGGTCGAGGTCACCACGACCCGGTGGATGCCGTGCTCCCGCACCAGTTCGAGCACGTTGCGGGTCCCGGTCACGTTGACCGCCTCCGCCGTCTTCCGCTCCGCAAAGCCGATGCGGTGCCCGGCGACGTGGAACACCCCGTCGACGTGGCGCAGACCGCGGCGCAACGCCTCTTTTTCGCTCAGGGTGCCGATGTGGGGACGCACCCCGTACTCCGCGATGTCGCGGGCCTGGTCGCGGTCTGCGACGAGTGCCGTCACCATATGCCCACCATCGAGAAGCTCGGCGGTGACATAGCCGCCGAGAAAGCCGGTCGCACCCGTGACGAAGTAATGCACGGGGCGATGGTAGGGAGCGAGGCACCGGGCGCCAGACACGAGGCACCGGGCGCCAGACACGAGGCACCAGGCACCAGGCACCAGAGCCTTTCGCCTCTCGCCCCCCGTCGCCCGTCGCCCGCAAGGCCCGCGTCCTCGCCCGTCGCCCGCAAGGCCTGCGTCCTCGCCCCTCGCCCTCCGTCCTCGCGGTGTTGCCCATCGCTCATCGCTCATTGCGGGCTCCCGGGCAACGGGCAAGGGCAACGGGCGTCGGACAGCCGTTCGCTCCTCGCCCCTCAGACCCCGGGTATCAGGCCGAGCATGTCCGGGGTGACCGCCTGAACCACGACGGCCCCTGCAACCTCCAGGGCGGTGCGGTCACCGGGGCGACGCACCACGCCGATCGTCCGCATCCCTGCCGCCCGGGCTGCCTGTGCCCCGACCGGCGAGTCCTCGACGGCAACGCAATGGCGCGGTTCGACGCCGAGGAGCCCTGCGGCGCGGAGGTACACGTCGGGTGCCGGCTTTCCCCGTGACACCTCGTCACCCGCCACCGACGCCGCGAACCGATCGGCGAGCCCGGCGACCTGCAGGGTGAGGTCGAGTCGGGAACGGGGACCGGCCGAGGCCACACCGAGAGGCACCCCCGCCCGCTCGCACGCCTCCAGCGTGTCGATCGCGTCGGAAAACCGGTGTAATCCCATCCGGAACGATTCCGCGAGGGCATCGAGCAGCATCGGCCACAGCTCGTCGGGGTCGGGCAGAGTCGCCACGACGGCCAGCGCCTCCCGGGTGGGAAGGAATCCGAGACCGGTGCACCGCTCCACGTCGCCGGCGGTGCCCGGGTGGCGGAGGCGGCCGAGGACGATCATCCAGGCGGCAACCGAATGCGGCTCGGAGTCGACGAGCACTCCGTCGCAGTCGAACACCACCGCCCCGGGCCGGTTCACCGGCGGGTCTGTTTGCGAACGAGCCGGTCGACCACCTTCGGATCGGCCTTGCCGCCGCCGGCGCGCATCACCTTCCCGACGAGGAATCCGACGAGCTTCTCCTCACCGGCGACGACCCGGGCGACCTCGGCGGGATGCTCGGCGAGCACTGCGGTCACCAGGGTGGCGATCGCTCCCTCGTCGCTGACCTGGAGGAGATCCCGCGCCCCGGCGACCGCACGCGGGGTGCCCTCGCCGGCGAGCACCGCGATGAGCACGTCCTTGGCGGCCGTGGACGACAGTTCCCCGCCTTCGACCATTGCCACCAGTTCCGCGAGACCGGCGGCATCGAGGGCGAGCGCAGCGGTGTCGCCGTCGGTTCGATTGAGATGGGCGGTGACCTCTCCGGTCAGCCAATTGGCGGCACCGCGTGCTGAAGCCCCGGCGGTGACGGCCCGGTCGAACAGGTCGGCGAGGCCGCCGGCGACGAGGGTGCGGGCGGCGTTCTCCTCGACGCCGGAGGCGACATACCGGCCCCGGCGCGCTGCGGGGAGTTCAGGCAGGCCGGCTCGGATGCGTCCCACCGTGGTGTCGTCGACGACGAGCGGCATCAGGTCGGGTTCGGTGAAGTAGCGGTAGTCGCTCGACTCCTCCTTGGAACGCCCGGCACGGGTGCGCCCGGCTTCCTCGTCCCAGTGGCGGGTCTCCTGGGCAACGGCACCGCCGCCGTCGAGGATCTTCCCCTGCCGCTCGATCTCGTGGGCCAACGCCCGTTGCAGAGACCGGAGCGAGTTCATGTTCTTCACCTCGACCTTGGTGCCGAAGGCGGTGGCGCCGAGGGGGCGCAGGGACACATTGGCATCGAAGCGCATCGACCCCTCCTCGAGGCGGGCGTCGGAGATGCCGAGGGCGAGCACGATCCCGCGCAGCTCCTGTGCGTAGGCGCGTGCCTCGTCGGGAGTGCGGATGTCCGGCTCGCTGACAGCCTCCAAGAGCGGGATCCCCGACCGGTTGAAGTCCAAGAGGGTGGCGACCGCCTCCTGGATCCGACCCCCGGCACCGAGATGGGTGCTCTTGCCGGTGTCCTCCTCGAGGTGTACCCGGGTGATCCCGACCCGGCGCACCCCGGCGCCGGCATCGACGTCCAGGTGCCCACCGGAGCACAGGGGCAGGTCGTACTGGGAGATCTGATAGTTCTTGGGCAGATCGGCGTAGAAGTAGTTCTTTCGGTGGAAGACCGAGCGCGGGGCTATGGAGCAGCCGAGCGCGACGCCGAGCGCGATCGTCCACTCGATCGCCTTCTCGTTGGGGACGGGCAGGGCGCCGGGGAGCCCGAGGCACACCGGGCACACATTGCGGTTTGGCTCCGCCCCGAAATCGGTGGGGCACCCGCAAAACATCTTGGAGCGGGTGAGCAGCTCGACGTGGGTTTCGATCCCGATGACCGCTTCCCACGTCATACCGCCCCCTCCGAGGTGGCGAGCGCCGGGCGTGCAGTGAAGCCGCTCAACTCCTCCACCACCCTGGCCGTCCGGAACATCACGCCCTCGCCGAGCGCCGGGGCGAGCACCTGGAACCCGATCGGCAGCCCCGATGAGTCGAGACCGCACGGGACCGAGATCGCCGGGTCGCCGGAAAGGTTGCTCGGGATGGTGCAGATGTCGCTCAGGTACATCGCCAGCGGGTCATTCGCCTTCTCGCCGACCGCAAAGGCGGTAGTGGGACTGGTGGGAGTGACGAGGACGTCGACCTCGGCGTAGGCGCGGCGGAAGTCCTCGACGACCAGGGTGCGAACCTTCTGTGCCTGCCCGTAGAAGGCGTCGTAGTACCCGGCGCTGAGGGCGTAGGTGCCAAGCAGGATGCGCCGCGTGACCTCGGGACCGAACCCGTCGCGGCGAGTGGCCGACATCATCTCCTCCACGTTCCGTCCCCCGATCCGGGGGCCGTAGCGCACCCCGTCGAACCGCGCCAGGTTCGCGGAGCACTCCGCGGGGGCGATCAGGTAGTAGGCGCTGAGGGCGTACTCGGTGGAGGGCAGCGACAGCTCGCGGATCTCCGCACCCGCGCCGGCGAGGGCGTCGAGGGTTCGCCGGAAGGAGGCGGCGACGTCGGGAGCGGTGCCCTCCCCGGACAGTTCGCGGACGATCCCGATCTTGAGACCCTTCACCCCCGCGTCGAGTCCGGGCCGCACCTCGGGAACCCGCCCTCGGTAGGAGGTGGCGTCGGACGGATCGTGGCCGGCGATCGCCTCGAACATCGTCACCGAGTCGTCCACGGTGCGGGTGATCGGGCCGATCTGGTCGAGCGACGAGGCGAAGGCGATGAGCCCATACCGGCTCACCAGCCCGTACGTGGGCTTCATGCCGACGGTGCCGGTGAGAGATCCCGGCTGGCGGATCGATCCCCCGGTGTCGGAACCGAGGGCGCCGAAGGCCGAACCGACCGCCACCGCGGCGGCGGAGCCGCCGCTGGACCCGCCCGGCACCCGGTCGGGATCCCAGGGGTTGAGGGTTGGGCCGTACGCCGAGTTTTCCGTTGACGATCCCATGGCGAACTCGTCGAGGTTGGTCTTGCCGAATATCACCGCCCCCGCGTCCTTGAGGCGTTCGACCACGGTGGCGTCGTAGGGCGGGCGGTATCCGGCGAGGATGCGCGAGGAGCACGTCGTCTCGATCCCCCGGGTCACCATGTTGTCCTTGAGGGCGATGGGGATGCCGTGCAGCGGTCCACGGTCCTCGCCGCGGGCGAGAGCGGCGTCGGCGGCCTCGGCGGCGACGAGGGCACCCTCGTGGTCGATCGTGAGGTAGGCGTGAAGGATCGCCTCGGTCATCGAGGCACGACGCCGCACCGCGGTGAGCAAGTCGACCGCGGTGAGTTCACCCGAGCGAAGACGCGCCCCGGCCCCGGCGATGGAGAGATCGGCCGAATCCACTCAATCCTCCAGGAACGGGGGAACGCGGAAGTAGGGGCCGTCGCGGTCGGGCGCCTGCGCCAGCACCTCCTCCCGGTCGAGGGTCGGCTCCACCTCGTCCGGGCGGAAGGCGTTCACCATCGGCAGGGGATGCGCCGTCGGAGCCACCCCCTCGGTGGGAAGGGCCTGGACCCGGGCGGCGTGCTCGAGAATCCCCTGCAGCTGCGCCCCGTAATGCGCCAGTTCCCCGGCCGTGAGACCGATGCGGGCGAGACGCGCCACCTTGGCGATGTCGATGTCGACGGGCATGGCGGGGAAGGTATCAGGTATCAGGCAGCAGGCAGCAGGCACCAGGCACCAGGCACCAGGCACCAGATGTCGGTACCTCGTACCACGTATCAAGTACCGGAGGTCTGACGGGCGACGGGCGACGGGCGACGGGCGACGGGCAACGGGCAACGGGAAACGGGAAACGGGCAACGGGCAACGGGCGACGGATCACCCCAGGAACTCCTTCAGGACCAAGAGGCACCGCTCCATCGCCGCGATCGAGGCGCTCTCGTCGCGACGATGCGCCAACGCGGTCTCGCCGGGGCCGTAGTTGACCGCTGCCAAGCCCCGGGTGGCGAGACGGGCCACGTCGGTCCATGCCGTCTTGGCGGCCACCACCTCGACCAGACCCCGCAGCCGCTCGAGGTGGGGATTGCCCTCGGGGATCGGGGCGGCGGCAGCGCGGTCCACGACGTCTACCCGGTCGGCGGAGGCGCACACTTGGCGCACCTTGGCTTCGGCCTCCTCCATCGTGCGATCCGGCGGGAAACGGTGGTTGAGGTTCATGGTGAACGTCGCCGGGATCACGTTGCGGGCAACCCCCCCGTGCGCGGTGGTCACGGCGAAGGTCTCCTTGAAGGTGAGGCCGGACACCTCGACGTCGCGCCACCCCAGCCGGTGCATCTCCGCCAGCCACGCGCCGGCCTTGGTGATCGCGTTGTGCCCCAGCCACGGCCGGGCGCTGTGGGCGGCGGTACCGTGGAACTCGACGGTGGCGTTGATGGTGCCCTGGCACCCGAGCTGCAGTTCGCCGTCGGTGGGCTCCATCACGATGGAGAACCGTGCTTCCAGTAGGTCCGGGGCGGCGTCGAGCACCCCCTCGAGACCGTTGCCGTCGGACGGTCCCTCCTCGGCGTCGTAGAACACCCCGGCCAGGTCGAAGGGACCGTCGGCCACGGTGTCGTCCTCGAGCAGGGCGATCATCACCGCGAGCCCCGACTTCATGTCCGTGGTCCCGAGACCGTGGACCCGGCCGCCCTCCACCCGGGCGGGGAGGTTCCCCTGCTCAGGCACCGTGTCGAGATGCCCGTACACGGCGATGAGCGGCCTCCCGGTACGCCGCCCCACCACGACCGAGTTCCCGATGACACGGGGTTGGAGGTGGGCGAGACGGCCGGCGACCGCGTCGCGAATCCGCTCCTCGGCACCGGTGGGCGACGGGATGTCGACGAGCCACACCAGATCGTCGACGAGGCTCATGCCTGCACCCCGAACACCCGCAGCGCCTCGTTGAGTGAGGTCTTGCGATCGGTGGACTCGGTGCGCTTGCCCACGATGAGAGCGCACTGCAGCTCATAGGTGCCGGCGGGGAACTGCCGCGGACGGGTACCGGGGATCACCACCGAGTTGGCAGGAACCCGGCCGCGGTGCTCTACCGGCTCGGAGCCGGTGACGTCGATGATCGGAGTCGAAGCCGTGATCGTCGTGTTCGCCCCGAGGACTGCCCCCTCCTCGACGACCACCCCTTCGACCAGGATGCAGCGGCTGCCGATGAAGGCGCCGTCCTCGATGATCACCGGACGCGCCGACGGGGGCTCCAGCACTCCCCCGATGCCGACACCTCCGGAGAGATGGACGTCGCGGCCGATCTGGGCACACGATCCGACGGTCGCCCACGTGTCCACCAGCGTGCCCGCACCGACCCGGGCCCCGATGTTCACGAAGCCGGGCATCACAACCACCCCCGGCTCGCAAAAGGCCCCGTAGCGAACGGTGCCCGGGGGCACCACCCTGACGCCGGCGGCGGCGAGGCCCTGCTTGGGCGGGATCTTGTCGTAGAACTCGAGGGGCCCGGCGTGCCAGGTCTCGAGACCGGCGATGCGGAAGTACAGGAGGATCGCCCGCTTCACCCACTCGTGGACGATCCACTCGCCGCCCGTCTTCTCCGCCACCCTCACCTCACCGCGATCGAGTGCCGCGATCGTGTCGAGCACCGCCTCCCGGGCCTCATCGAGCCGACCGAGGTCCTCGAAGGCGGCGTCGATCAGGTCCGCAGGCACGCCGCAACCACCTCAGCCGCCTGCGAGCACTCGTCGATCGTGGGGACGAGGGCGAGGCGAATGTGACCCTCACCCCCCGGCCCGAAGGCCCGGCCCGGCGACACCACGACCCCCTCGGCGAGCAGGCGCTTGGTCGCCGCCACGTCGTCGTCGACCTCGACCCACAGATAGAGCCCGGCCTCGGAGCCGACAACCCGGATCCCGTCCTCGTCGAACTTCGACCGCAGCACGCGGCGCTTGGCGGCGAAGATCTCGCGGCGCTCGGCGACGTGACGGTCGTCGGCCCACGCCGCCGCCGCCGCCAGCTGCACGAACTCCGGCGAGGCCACCCCCACCGACGAGCGCAGGGACTTGAGTGCGGCGATCGCCGCCGGGTCGCCGACGATGGCACCACTGCGATACCCGGTCATCCCCGACCGCTTCGAACACGAGAAGAAGGCGAGCACCCCGGGTGAACCGGTACCGGCCACCTCGAGCGCCGAATGCGGCTCCTCCCCTTCGTAGAGGTCGATGTACGGCTCGTCGGAGCACAGCAGGGTGTCGTGCTCCCGGCATGCGGCGTACAGGGCGCGGATGTCGTCGAGCGAGGCGACGGCGCCGGTGGGGTTGTGCGGCGAGCAGGTCCACAGCAGCCGCAGGCGCGGCCAGGCGGAGGCGGGCACGTCGCCCGCCCGCAGGACGAAGTCTCCGGTGAGGCGTACTCCGATCGCATCGCCCCCGGCAAAGCGGATGCCGCGCTCGTGGATCGGATAGCCGGGAGTGGCGAACAACCCGGCGTCGTCGGCGTCGCGATCGATGAACGCCAGCGGCGTGGAGAAGATCGCCTCTTTGGCCCCCGACACCGGAACGATCTGGGTGGCGGGATCGACCTCGACGTCGAACCGCCGCCGCACGTATCCGGCGACCGCCTCCCGCAGCACCGCCAGACCGGCCACCGTCGGGTACTGAGACACCTCGGGGATGGCGTCGCGAAGCGCCTGCCGGATGAACTCGGGGGTCGGCTCACGGGGATCGCCGATGGAAAAATCGATGATGCGCTCACCGGCGTCGCGCATCCGGCGGGCGATGTTCTGGACCTCCGCGATCGGATACTCCCCGAGCTGGTCGAGGACGGGATTGGTGCGCATGGGGAAACGGTAGCGGGGGTGCCGCGACAGCCCCTGGTTCTGATTCATTCTCCTCCCTCAGGGAGGAGTACCCGAGCGAGCGCAGCGAGGGAGGGGGAGGAGGGTCTCCACACCAAGACGCGACCGCTGCCACCGCGGAGACCGCCTCCGTCGCCGCCGAAGACGGCGGCGCCACCTCCCCTTAAGGGGGAGGAACAACGCGCGGGGAACACCCCGATCTGCCATCGGGAAAGGGAAACGGGAAACGGGAAACGGCCCTTACCATCTCCCGATGGACCGGCGCCGTTACCGCATGCTGCTGATCGGCCTCGGGGCCGCCCTGGTCACCCTGGTGATCGTCGTGTGGATCGCCACCCCATCGGGGCACGACACCTCCGTCCCCGCCCCCCTCGAGTCGGTGTACCCGCTCCCCGGGGATACCGTCCTGGGTCAAACCGGGATCGAGGTCGATCTCCCGACGGGCTACACGGTCGATCTCGTCGTCGACGGACTCCCCATCTCCCCGTCCGAGATCGCCTCCATGTACGCGGTCGGCACCTTCCGCTGGGCTCCCGCGCCCGGGAGCGTCGTCGAGTACTGGACACCCGGCGAGCACACCGTCGAGGTGTCGTGGGACCGCGCCGGAGGCAGACCCGACCCCGGGGTCTTCAGCTGGACGTTCCGGGTGACCTGAGGTCCACGAGCGACCGAAGCGGACGGCCGGAGGCGTCCCGGGCGACCTCGTAGAGCCACGCCTCGAGAGCGGGTCGAGCAACGTTCCAGTCATCCCGGGTCATGGCGTACCAGGCCGTGTCCCGGTTGCGTCCCTTCACGACCATGTGGTGGCGGAAGACGCCCTCGAAGGCGAACCCCAGCCGCAGCGCCGCCACCCGCGATCGCTCGTTGAGCGCGTCGCATTTCCACTCCACCCGCCGACACTCGAGCGTGTCGAAGCACTCACGGACCATCAGGTAGGCGGCCTCGGTGTTCACGGTGGTGTGCTGCGCACGCGGCGCGTACCAGATGTGCCCCACCTCAGCGCGGCGGTTGACTGCATCGCGATTCATCACCGTCGCCATCCCGACGGGGATCCCTACAGACTCGACCACCCACCAGAACGGATCCGGGGACCGCAGCGTCCCCCCCACCCAGGAGCGCATCGCCGCCTCGTCGGGCCAGGGCCCGTAGCCCATGTAGGTCCACACCGCCTCCCGCTCCGGGGAACCGTGGGTGGCGGCGAACAGCGACGGGGTGTCGGCCCCGGGATCGGGACGGCGCAGCACGACGTCGCGCCCCCGGATCTCGGCGTGGAGTTCGTCCGCCGCGGCGGGGGCCGCCACCGGTTCGCCGCGGGGGAGGTCGGTCATCTCCGGATCACGCCACGCAGCCGCCCTTCGGCGTCGACGACGGGCACCGGGTCGACGATCGCCGCGATCGGCCCCACGGCTTCGACCGCCTCGTCCTCCCGCACCGATACGGGTTCCTCGGCGACCGCGGCCACGTCGCCACTGGTTGGAGCGGCGGCGAGCGCACTGCGCCGCACGATTCCGATGAGGCGTCCTTCTGCGACGACCGGGGCAGCGTCGTCGCGGAGCAGCCGCCGTGCCTCCGCCACCGGCATCGCCGGCCCGAATGCCATGGGCTCCTCCATCACCTGGAAGCACCGGGTGGGGGCACGGCGTACCACGACGGCGCCGGCCGAGGCCCGCACGACGAGCCGCCGGCCCGGTCCGAAGAACTGCCGCTGCATCCACGATCCCCCCGCGGCACCGACGATCAGCAGCGATCCTTCGGCGAGACCGGCGACCAGGTGCCGGGCGCTCTCGGCACGCACCACCTTGGCGGGAAGCCCGGGTACCACCGACCCGACCTCGGAGAGGTGCGACTCGGCCACCGGGTCCTCCCGGGACGACCGCGAGGCCGTGGCCAACGAGGCCGGCACCTCGAGGGTCCGGCCGAGGCGCTCGGCCACGATGGCCGCGAGCGCCGAGTGCGGCCCGCCCCCGACGGCGGCGACCACTCCGCCGACCGCCTCCCGCCGGAAATCGTGGGGAACGGCGATGCTCACCAGACCGAACGAGGTGAGCTTGCGAGCCACGAGCAGATCGGCGCGTGCCCGCAGGCAGGCGGCGCGGAGATCCCCCTCGACGGGCCCGGCCTCACCGAGGGCGAGCGCCAGATCGCGGCACCCGTCGCCCCGGGTCCACAACACCCGCCACCCGTCGTCGGGAAAGGTCATGGGGTGCTGGACACGGGCGCCGGGAAATGATGCGGCACGGCCATCAACCTACACACGGGGTTCCTGAACGTTGCTTGCCCATCACAGCGCCGAAGGGCCCTCGGCGAGGAGGCGCACGAACCCGTCCTCACCGACCAGGGGGATCCCGAGTTCCTCCGCCTTGTGCACCTTGGCGGAGCCGGGGGACTCGCCGGCGATCACGGCGGTCGTCTTCGCCGAAACCGCGGAAGTCACCTTGCCGCCGCGCTCTTCGACGGCGGTCTTGGCCGCCTCCCGGGAGAATCCCTCGAGGGTCCCGGTGATCACCAGGGTCAGGCCGGCGAGCAGACCGGTGTCGATGCCCTCCGGCTGAGGATCGGCCAGGTCGACACCGGCCGCTGCAAGCTTGGCGACGAGGCGACGGTTCTCCCGCTCGGCCGACCAGGAGCGGACCGACTGCACGATCTCGGGACCGATCCCGTCGATCGAACCGATCTCCTCCTCGGTGGCGTCGAGTAGCGCCTGCATCGAGTGGAACCGGCGCGCCAGCGAGCGGGCGACGGTCCCACCGACGAGTGGGATCCCCAGTGCGGTGATCACCCGGGCGAGCGGCCGATGACGGGCGGCGTCGATCGAGGCCATGAGGTTGCCCACCGACACCTCCCCCCAGCCCTCCCGCGCCGCCAGCTTCTCCGGATCGAGTGTGAACAGGTCGGCCGGGTCGTTCACCCAGCCCTCCGACAGCAGCAGGTCGACGGTCTGGAAACCGAGGCCTTCGATGTCCATGCCGCCCCGGCCCGCAAAGTGGAACAGGTACTCGCGGAGTCGGACCGGGCAGGCGAACCCCCCCGTGCACCGGGCCACCGCCTCGCCCTCGTTGCGCACGATGGGATTGCGGCAGAAGGGGCACGACGACGGCATCCGCCACTTCTTCTCTTTGCCGGTGCGCACCGAGACCACCGGACTCACCACCTCGGGGATGACGTCCCCGGCGCGGCGCACCACGACCAGGTCGCCGATGCGGAGATCCTTGCGGGCGACCTCGTCCTGGTTGTGGAGCGTCGCATTGGTCACGGTGGCGCCTCCGACGAACACCGGCTCCAGCACCGCATAGGGGGTGACCGCCCCGGTGCGCCCCACGTTGACCTTGATGGCGCGGAGCCGGGTGGTCTGCTCCTCGGCAGGAAACTTGTAGGCCACGGCCCAGCGGGGGGACTTCGCCGTGAAACCGAGTTCGGTCTGCTCGGCCAACGAGTCGACCTTGACGACGACCCCGTCGGTTTGGAACCCGAGGTCGTGGCGCCTCTGCTGCGCCCGCTCGACGTAGGCGACGACCGCGGCGAGGTCGACGACATGCTTCGACTCGGGATTCACCGGGAATCCGGAGGTGCGCAGCCACTCCAGGCTCTCCGAGTGCGAGGCGAAACGGAGATCGCCCTCGACGAAGCCCACCTGGTAGATCCACAACGAGAGACGACGCGAGGCGGTGATCGCCGGATCCTTCTGCCGCACCGCCCCGGCTGCGGCGTTGCGCGGGTTGACGAACAGCCGCTCACCGGCCTCAGCCTGCGACCGGTTCAGCTCGGCGAACACCGCCCCGGACATGTACACCTCGCCGCGCACCTCGAGGACCGCAGGGGGCTTCTTGCCGAACAGGACGAGTGGCATCTGTCCGACCGTGCGCAGGTTGGGGGTCACGTCCTCCCCGGTCACCCCGTCGCCGCGAGTCGCCCCCCGCACGTAGCGCCCGTTCTCGTAGGTGAGTGAGATGGCGATCCCGTCGATCTTGAGCTCGCAGGCGTACCCGCCCGGAGCGTGCCCGAGCGCCCGCTGCAACCGGGTCTCCCAAGCCATCAGGTCGGCGGTCGACTCGACGTTGTCGAGAGAGAACATGCGTTGCCGGTGCACCGCCGGGGCGAACACGCCCACCGGAACCCCGCCCACCCGCCGCGTCGGCGAATCGTCGGTGGCCAGCGCGGGGTGGGCCTCTTCGATCGCCGTGAGCTCCCGGTACAGCGCGTCGTACTCGGCGTCGGAGATCTCGGGATCGTCGAGGACGTAATAGCGGTGACCGTGGTACCGCAGCAGCTCACGCAGTTCGGCGGCGCGTCGAGCCGTCACGCCGCCTCCGTCCCGGTGATGGTCCCGCCGCCGAGCACCTCGTCGCCCCGATAGAAGACGGCGGCCTGGCCCGGGGCCACGGACTCCTGTGCCTCGGCGAACACCACCCTCCAGGCGTCACCTGCCGGGAAGAGCCGGGCAGTCACGGGGCGCGCTCGGTAACGCACCTTGACCGCGGCGGGCGAACCCGCCGTCACCGGGCCGGAGACGAAGCTCACCCCGGCAACGGTGCACGACCTCACGGCGAGGTCGGATCGGCGGCCCAACCGCACCGTGGCGGTGGAGGGATCGACCGCGACCACGTACCGCGGTTCGCCCACCGCCACCCCCAGGCCCTTGCGCTGACCCACCGTGAACCCTGCCACCCCATCGTGCCGACCGAGCACCGATCCGTCGGCGTCGACGATCTCGCCGGGTCGATCCCCGCCGGGGATGCGCTCGCGCAGGAATGAGCGGTAGTCGCCGGCGACGAAGCACAGGTCCTGGCTGTCGGGCTTGGCCGCGGTGCGGAGCCCGAGACGGGCGGCGTGCTCCCGCACCTCGACCTTGGTGAATCCCCCGACCGGGAACCGAACCCGGGCCAGGGCGGCCGCCGACAGCATGTGCAGCACATAAGACTGGTCCTTGGCCGGGTCGACCCCGGTGAGGAGGACCGGGCGGCCGTTGCGCTCCCCCACCCGGGCATAGTGACCGGTGACGAGCACTTCGCAACCCAGCGCCTCGACGCGGTCGAGCAGCGCCCCGAAGCGGACCCGCCGGTTGCACTCGACGCACGGGTTCGGGGTGCGACCCTCGAGGTACCCGGCGACGAAACGATCGACGACCTCTGTCGTGAACTCCTCCACGTGATCGAGCACGTAATGGGGCACCCCGAGCTGGGCGGCGACCCGGCGGGCGTCCTCGGCGTCGGCAACAGTGCAACATCCGGCGGTCGGGAGCCGCCCGTCGGAGCCGACCCATTGCTTGAGGGTCACACCGATGACGTCGTGCCCGGCCTCGAGCATGAGGGCGGCGGCGACGCTGCTGTCGACCCCGCCGGACATCGCCACCAGCGCCCTCATCGCAACGCCTTCACCGCGGCGACCACGATTGCGGCCGCGATGCCTCCGTCCTCGGGACGGGTGGTCCAGCCGAAGGTGAAGCGAACGCACCCGGCGGCATCCGCCGGGGACATCCCCATCGCGGTGAGGACGTGCGAGGATGCCATCGCCCCGCTGTGACACGCCGAGCCCGCCGAGGCCGCCAGGCCGAGACCGTCGAGCCGCACCAGCAGGGTCTCGGCGTCGACGCCGGGGCACCGGAGATGGCTGTGCTGGACGAGGCGATCGACGCCGCCGAGGGTGAACACCACGCCGGGGACCGCCGCCGCCAGGGCGGCCTCGAAGCGACGCCGGGCCTCGGCGACGTCGGCGACGAACCGCTTGCGGTCGATCACCGCGGCCTCGAGGGCTGCGACCGCCCCCACGATGCCGGCGACGTTGTGGGTGCCGCTTCGCCGCCCCACCTCCTGGCCGCCGCCGTGGATCACCGGCTCGAGGTCGATGCCGGGACGCAGCGCCAGGATTCCGACCCCGGTGGGGCCGCCGAGCTTGTGCGACGCCACGGTGAGGAGGTCGACGCCGAGCCCGTTCAACGTGGTCTCCCGCGACACCGCCGCCTGCACCGCATCGCAGTGCACGAGGATGCCGCGGCCGACGACGGCGGAGGCGACGTCGGCTACCGGCTGCACCACTCCGGTTTCGTTGTTGGCGGCCATCACCGAGACCACCGCGGTGGCCGGCGTCACTGCCTCGGCCACCCGGTCGGGGTCGACGACCCCGTTGCCGTCGACCGGAACGATGGTGAACGGGCAGCCGAGACGAGCGAGGTACCTCCCGGTCTCGAGCACGGCCTCGTGCTCGATCGCGGTGGTGACGACCCCCCCGCGCCGGCCTCCGGCGAGGGCGACCCCGGCTACCCCGAGGTTGTCGGACTCGGTACCCCCTCCCGTGAATACGACGTCGAGAGGGTGCGCCGCCCCGAGGACAGCGGCGGCGCGCTCGCGCGCATCCTCGAGGGCATTCTTCGCCCGACGGCTCACCCCGTGCATGCCGGACGGGTTGCCGAATTCGCCATCGAGGTACGGCGCCATGGCCGCTGCGGCCTCCGGTCGGAGCGGGGTGGTGGCGGCATGATCGAGGTAGAGCATCGGTCCCCAGTATGCCGACCCGTGGCGACCAGAATGGAGGGTGGTCACTCCCCCGGCGTCGTTTCCGACGGCCCGACCGCCGTCTCCCGGAGGAATTCCGCGAGGATCCGTTCGTAGCCGGGCGGATCGAGGTTCCACGCCTCCCCGTGGCCTGCGCCGGAGACGACGACCAGCGTCGCGTCTGGGGCCGCCGCCGCGTAACGGTCGCTCGCCGACGACGGGAACCGCTCGTCGGCGGCGCCGTGGAAGATCAAGGTGGGATGCTCCTGCTCGGGTGCGGCTGCGACGTGGTCGAGCGCCGTCCAATCGATCCCGAACCGGAAGACGGCGACGGCCTTAGCCCACCCGACGAGAAACCCCGGCACCTTGTCCGCGGCGAGACGGGCATCCGCGATCGCGGCCGGGTCCAGGAGCGGTGCGTCGAGCACGAGCGCCACGACGCGGGAGGAGTACCGGCCGTCTGCGGCGGCGAGCAGGACCGATGAGGCGCCCGTGCCCGATCCGAAGAGCACGAGGTCCTGCGCGCCGGCGACGAGGGCGAATTCGATCGCCGCCGCGACGTCGCGCCACTCCCCGGAGCCGAGATCGGTGCGTCCCCCGGCGGCGCTCGGGGCGCCCTCGTCGTTGCGCAGCGTGGGCACGATCACCGGAAGTCCGAGGCGGGCAAAGACGCCGAGCGCCCGGAGCGACTCGGTGCGGTCGGCGCCGAGGTCGTGGACGAAGATCACCCACGTGTCGTCGTTCCCGCCGGTGGTCCAGGCCGGGGCATCGCCGAGCGGTTCCTCGAGGATCACTTCGGCGAACTCCACGCCACGCGCCGCCGGGTCCGGCCCGTACACCGTCTGTTCGAAGCTCGCCGCCATCCCCGGCGTGATCACGCCTTCGATGTCGAGCAGCCTGCGCCGCACCCCCCCGCCGTCGATTGCCTCCACGTCGCCGAGGACCGCACGACCGGTGGCGGTGACCAGACCCCAGCGGCCGGGGAGGATGGTCCGGTCGCCGGCGGCGACGGTGATGCCGGTCGGGTCGACCGCGAGAACCGTCACCGTCGGGACGGGTGCAGGACGCAACAGCAACTCGGCGGCGACGGTCCCGGAGAGCACCCACGTCGCCGCGCCGAGGGCGCCGACGACTCCGATCACGGTGAGCAGAGTTCCCCGGGCAAGCCAGGTGCGAGCGCGCTTGGTCACCATGGGCACTGCGATGGTACCGGGGAAGGCCGGGGGCACCATCGGGCTGTCCCTACCCTGCGTCGATGGCCAGGATCACCGTGGAGACCCACCTGCCGGCGACGCCGGAGGCCGTGTGGGCCGACATCTCCCGGCTCGAGTCGCACGTCGAGTGGATGGTCGACGTCGAGTCCATCGAATTCCTCTCGGCAACCCATCGTGGCCCGGGCACCCGCATGCGCGTCGCCACCCGGGTGGGTCCGTTCCGGACCAGCGACGTGATGGCGTTCACCGCCTGGGAGCCACCGGCGCTCCTGGTGGTCTCCCATCAGGGCCTGTTCACCGGTGAGGGCCGGTTCGTGCTCGAGCCGATCGACGGAGGCACTCGCTTCCGGTGGGAGGAGGACATCCGGTTCCCCTGGTACCTGGGTGGCCCGATCGGTGCGTGGCTGGCTCGCCCCGTCCTGGCCGCCATCTGGCGCCGCAACCTACGCCGCCTCTCCGCTCGCTTCGGGTGATCAGCGGCCGCTGAACCCAGGGGCCCGCTTTTCCACAAACGCGTTCACGCCTTCGACGGCATCGGCAGTCACGAACACCTCGCGAAACCCTTCGGCCTCGAGAGCGAGCGCCGCGGCCAACGGAACGTCCCAGCCCCGGGCGATGACCCGCTTGGCCACGGCGATCGCGGCCGTGGCGCCACCGGCCAGCTCCTGCGCCCAGGAGATGGCAGAGTCATCGAGCGAGGAATCGGGCACCAGCCGGTCGGCGAGACCGATGCGGTACGCCTCGGCGGCGTCGATCATCCGTCCCGTGTAGACCAGATCGCGGGCACGGCCGACCCCCACCAGCCGGGGCAGCCGCTGGGTGCCGCCGGCGCCGGGGATCACCCCGAGCTTGATCTCGGGCTGGCCGACCTTGGCGTTCTCCGAAAACATGCGCAGGTCACAGGCCATGGCGAGCTCCAGCCCGCCCCCGAGGGCGTAGCCCCTGACCGCGGCGACGATCGGCTTGGGGAGCGCCTCGAGACGGGCGAGCGTTTGTCCCAGTTGGACGCCGAGGTCTGCCCCGCTTCCGCCTGCATCCATCAGCGCCTTGAAACCGGCGATATCAGCACCGGCGGCGAAGTGAGGCGACCCGGTGACCACGACAGCGCGCACCGCGGCGTCGGCGGCCCCGTCGATCGCCGCATCGAGATCAGCGACGAGTTCACCAGAAAGCGCATTGACCGGGGGGCGGTCGAGAGTGATGACCGCAACCGGGCCCCGACGATCGAAGCGCACGAGCGACATGGAGGACCTCCGTGGCGCCAGATGGTAGATGCCGGATACCGGATGCCAGATGCC
>DATDRW010000015.1:0-27584 GCA_035291545.1 Acidimicrobiia bacterium | reverse complement strand
GGCGGCGATCCCGGGAGCCCGGACCACCATCGTCCCCCGTGCCGGGCATCTCACCCCGATCGAGCAACCGGACCCGGTCAACCAGGCGCTGATCGAGCTGTTCGAGGGACGAAAAGTGGTTTGGTGGCGGTAGGCCGTTTCCCGTTTCCCGTTTCCCGTCGCCCGTTTCCCGTCGCCCGTCGCCCGTTTCCCGGTGCCCGCCTCTTCCGTCCGGCATCTGGTATCTGGTCTCCGGCCTCCGGCATCTGGCATCTGGCATCCGGCATCTGGTATCTGGTCTCCGGCCTCCGGCCTCCGGATCGCTACCCTGAGATGACCCCTTCCAGGAGCGATACAACGTGCGATGGAGAGTGCTGAGCGCCCTGCTGCTGGTCATGGCCTTCGTGGCGGTGGCCTGCGGCGACGATGATGCCGCCACCACAACGGCTGCTGCGCAGTCGTGTGAGGTGGCCGACCTGAACCTGATCACGGCGGGGCAGCTGACGGTTGCCACCGGCGAGCCGGCATTCCCGCCGTGGGTGGGCACCCCCGACGGGGAGGGCTTCGACACCCCCGAATCCGGAATCGGGTTCGAGGCGGCGCTGGCATACGCGCTGGCCGGGGAGTTGGGCTTTACCGACGACCAGGTGGTCTGGGTGCGGACCGGGTTCGACGATGCGATCCTGTCGGCCGAGAAGAACTTCGACTTCAACCTCCAGCAGTACTCGATCACGGCCGAGCGCGACGAGGCCGTCGACTTCTCCGATCCGTACTACACGACCGCGCAGGCGCTGGTGGCCTTCCCCGACTCAGCGGTGGCGGGAGCGACCACGCTCGCCGATCTCAAGGACGCCACGCTCGGTGCCCAGATCGGCACGACGAGCCTGGACTTCATCGAAGAGGTGATCCAACCGACGACGGCTCCGCCGGTGTTCGACACGACCGTGGATGCGAAATCGGCGCTGGAGGGGGGCCAGATCGACGGACTCGTCGTCGACCTCCCCACGGCGTACTACGTCACGGCGGTCGAGATCGAAGGCAGTGTGATCGTCGCCCAGTTCGCCACGCCTTCCGCCGCACCCGACGAGTACGGTCTGCTGTTTGCCGAGGGCAACTCGCTCCGGGACTGCGTCAACGTGGCCCTGGCGGCGTTGCGTGCCGACGGCACACTGGCGGCCCTCGAGGACGAGTGGCTGGTGGCGGCAGGTGGTCTCGTCGTGATTTCGGAGTAGGTGGCCCCGACCCCCATCGAGCGCATCGAGCGCCGGGGACCACGGCTGCTATGGCCCCGGCGCTCGTCGCGCCTGTCCGAAGAGGGTGCCCGCGGCGCCCTGATCGCGGCGGTCTCGACCGTCGTGGTCTTCGGTCTCCTGTTGGTTTTCGTCCTCAGGTCCGACGCCTGGCCGGCGGTACAGCGCCAGTTCTTCAACTGGTCGCACTTCAAGAAGAGCTTCCCGCTGGTGCTCGACGGGTTCTGGCTCGACGTGAAGTTGTTCCTCGTCGCCGAGGTGCTGATCCTGGTCATCGGCCTCACCGTGGCCATGGCCCGTTCCCTGCGGGGTCCCGCCTTTCTCCCGCTTCGCATCATCACGATCGGGTACATCGACCTCGCCCGCGGCCTCCCCCTGCTCCTGCTGATCCTGCTCATGGGGTTCGGGATCCCGGCGCTGCGTCTGCCCGGTGTGCCCAACAGCGCCCTGTTCTGGGGGGTGGCGGCGCTGGTGTTTTCCTACGCGGCCTACACCGCCGAGGTATATCGGGCGGGGATCGATTCGGTTCACGAGAGCCAGCGGATGTCGGCCCGCTCGATCGGGCTCACTCAGACCCAGTCGTTGTGGCACGTGGTCGTACCGCAGGCGGTGCGCAACGTGATCCCGGCGCTGCTCAACGGCTTCGTCAGCCTGCAGAAGGACGTGGCGTTGGTCTTCGTCCTCGGGGTGCGTGAAGGGCTGCGCGAGGCCGACATTTACAACGCCCGCACCTTCAACTACACGAGCTACATCGCCGCCGCGGTGTTGTTCCTGCTGGTCAGCGTTCCGGTGGCCCGTTTCACCGACTGGTACACCGACCGGGATCGTCGCCGGAAGCAGGCGATGAGCACGTGACCACCCCGAAGCTCTCGATTCGCGGTGTTGCCAAGTCCTTCGACGGCAAGGAGGTGCTGCGTTCGGTCGACCTCGACGTGGCCACCCATCAGGTGGTGTGCCTCATCGGTTCCTCCGGGTCGGGCAAGTCGACGCTGTTGAAATGCATCAATCTCCTCCTCCCCGTCGACGGCGGCGAGATCGTCCTCGACGGGGTCGCCATCACCGAGCGCGGCACCAATCCGAACACGGTGCGCCAATCGATGGGCATCGTGTTCCAGGCGTTCAACCTGTTCCCGCACATGCGGGTGATCGACAACGTCACCCTCGGGCCGCGCAAGGCGCACCGTGTCCCCCGGGCGGAGGCCGAGGAGCAGGCGCGGGCGCTCCTCGAGCAGTTCGGGCTGCTCGACAAGGCCGGGGAGTATCCCGACCGCCTCTCCGGCGGAGAGCAGCAGCGGGTGGCCATCGTCCGCGCCCTGGTGTCGAAACCAGGCCTGATGCTCCTCGACGAGGTCACCTCCGCGCTCGATCCCGAACTGGTGGGCGAGGTGCTCGGCGTGATCCGGGACCTCAAGGCCGGGGGGATGACCATGGTCATCGCCACCCACGAGATGGGTTTCGCCCGCGACGTCGCCGACGTGGTGTGCTTTCTCGATGGCGGCGTCGTCCTCGAACAGGGGCCGCCCGCCGAGATCCTTGGGAGGCCGCAACAGCCGCGCACCCGCCAGTTCCTGCAGCGGATCGTCGCGGCCGGCAGGTTGTGACCCCGCGCGCCTCGGCCTCGTCGCCCCGGAACGATCAGCGGAGCCGGGATCGCACCGAGTTCCGCGGCGTTGCGGTGCCGTGACCAGGTGCAATCCTTCGGGCGGGGGGCGACGGGGAGATTTACCTGGTCACCGCCGACGGCTTCGTCCTCCGCCTCGTTCCCCGGCGCTGACCCCGCCCGGGAACCGTCACCCCGCGTCGCTACCATCGCCGAGCATGACGCGACTGCACGTCGAGGGCTGGGCGCCCGAGTACGGCGCCTCCGTCGAACCCGACGAGGCCCTCTCCCCGGCAGAGGGATCGGTCGACGTCGCCGTCGAGGATCGCCCGTGGCAGCCGGTTCCCGGTATCGACGACGGCATCCCCGTGGTGGCCTTCGTCGACGGGGTGCGTCGGATCGATGCCCGTCTCGTGCTCGACGCCCCCTCCGGGCCCGTGGCCGGGATCTGCGGCTCCTACGGAGTGGGCGCGGTCGTGTGGCGGAGGGACGAACGCCGCAGCACGATCGAGCGGCCGGCGGTGCACCGGATGGCGATCCTCTCCGGGGGCCAGGCCCCGGTGCTTCCCGATCTCCCTCTCGGGATCGTCTACCGGTCGACCACGGTCCCCGACGACGATCCGGCGTCGCTGGTTTGGGCATTCCACGATGCCATGCGGCGCGCCGAGGCCGACCTCGCCGAGGATCTCGGGCGTTCCGGGTACTTCGTCGTCGCCGACGGACCGCTGTACGAGTACACCGAGGTACCCAAGATGGGATATGTGAAGAGCCATCGCCGGTCGTACCTCCCCGACACCCACGCGGCGATCATCGGCGACCTCCCCGCCGGGTGCCGTACCCCGCTCTTCACGATTGGAGAGGCGCGTTTCCGCCGCTATTCGTGGTACGTGCGGCTCGTCGATCGGGCCCGGGGGCACTCGTGGTCGGGGATCGTCCGCTGCGAGGCGTCGGCCGCTCTCGATGTCGCCGCAGTCGTAGTCATTGCCGATCGCTCGGCTGCGGTGCTTCCCACCGTCGGTTCCGAGGCACACGTCGACCCCCGCGCCCCGCAGAACCTGGTGCCGATCGCCGCCCTCGAGCGCGACCTCCGGCACCGGCTCGGCGACCCCGGGCTGGTGCTGCGGGCGTTGCGCACCGCACTCGGAGCGGCGGCATGACGGTCGGCAGGGTCATCGGCAGCCAGCACACCAACACCCGCGAGTTCCGGGTGATCATGACCGACACCGAGTACCTGCAACTGGACGACCTCGTCGTGGTCGAGACCGACGTCCCGGGTGCGGGCCGGGTCTCCACCTACGGGATCGTCACCGAGGTGGAGGCGGTGTACGAGGGCGCCTCCTTCGAGTCGGACACCTTTCGCATCGCCGACGAGGGTTCGCTCCCCGCGGCCAAGGTCCGTTCCGCCCAGGTCGCGGTAACCCGGGTTTCCCCCGAGGTGTGGGTCGCACCCGACCCGGGCGGCGAGGTCAACCGGGCGAAGGGTGAGGCCAGGGACAAGGCGCTGTACGTCGACGAGATGGGACGGCCGCTCCCGATCGGCATGGGCCGCGACGGCGAACCGCTCTTCGTCGACCTCGACTTCTTCGACGGCCGCAAGGGTGGCCACATGTCGATCTCGGGGATCTCCGGGGTCGCCACCAAGACGTCGTTCGCCCTCTTCTTCCTGCGAATGCTCACCGGCAGGCGCGACATCGTCGGCGATGCCGGTAAGAACCTGAGGGTCCTCGTGTTCAACGTCAAGGGCGAGGATCTGCTCTGGCTCGACAAGCCCAACCGCGACTTCACCCCCGAAGCTGCGGCACAATGGGCGACCCTCGGAGTCGAGCCGGGGCCCTTCCCTTCGGTCTCATTGTGGGCGCCACCCCGTCCCCGTTCCGGCGACGTCCTCATCCCCGACATCGCCGGACGCCAGGACGTCGCAGTCTTCGCCTGGACGCCCCGCGAGTTCATCGACGAGGGACTGCTCCGGTTCCTGTTCACCGACGCCTCTGACGCCCGCAACCAGATCGCGTTCGTGGCCGAGCGGGTGGAGTCGCAGCTGCGGCGGTTCGCCGTCGACGTGGCCGGCATGCCGGGCGCGGTCGTGCTCCGGGATCCGTCGGAGGGTCACGAGCGTGGCGCCGCCGTCCGGCCCGATCGGGGAGAGCGGGTCATCAGCGACCTGGCAGGTCTCGCCGCGGTTCTGGAGGAGTTCCTCGACCCGCCCGACGCCGAGCCCGATCTGAAGTGGGCGGGCCGGGTGCAGCCGGGGACCGTGTCGGCGTTCATGCGCCGCCTCCACGCCGCCGTGATCCGGCTCGGCCACCTCATCCAGTCCGGAGAGAGCCGGCGCATCGACCGATCGGCGGCCCAGGTGACGGTGGTCGGCATCCAATCGCTCCACGACCTCGGTCAGCGCTTCGTGGTCGGCGCCCTCCTCTCCGAGGTCTTTGGGGAGAAGGAGGGAAGCGGGCAGCGGTTCCCGCTCTCGGTCGTCGTCCTCGACGAGTTGAACAAGTACGCCCCCCGGGAGGGACAGAGTCCGATCAAGGACATGCTGATCGACATCGCACAGCGAGGGCGTTCACTCGGGGTCCTGCTCGTCGGCGCCCAGCAGACCGCCTCTCGCGTGGCGTCCGAGGTGCTGGAGAACGCCGCCCTGCGCGTCGCCGGCCGGCTCGACGCCGCCGAGGCCGAACGGTCGGAGTACGGATGGATGCTCCCATCGACCCGGGCCAGGGCGCGTCTCCTCAAGCCGGGGACGATGGTGATCTCGCAACCGTCGATCCCGGTCCCGCTCGTCGTCGACTTCCCCTTCCCGCCGTGGGCGACCCGCAAGGAAGAGGTCGCCGAGAGCGACGACGACGTGTTCAGAGGACTCTGATGCGTCACCCGTCGCCCGTCGCCCGTCGCCTGTCGCCTGTCGCCTGTCGTCCGTCGTCCGTCGTCCGTCGTCCGTCGTCCGTCGTCCGTCGCCCGCTTCCGGTCCCTTCCTTCTGGGCGGGCGTCGGGAGTCGGGCGACGGACACAGAACGCGCCGGGCTCGCTGATCGCGTTCGCCCCCGTCTGGCATGAGGATCCTCCACACCTCCGACTGGCACGTCGGCAGGCGGCTCGAGCGGCACGATCGGATGGACGATCACGCTGCGGTCATCGACGAGGTGGTGGGCCTCGCCGCCTCCGAGGGTGCCGACCTCGTGTTCTTCTCGGGCGACCTCTTCGACCGCCCGGTGCCGACCGTCGACGCACTGCGCCTCGGACTCCTCGGCCTGGTCCGGCTCGCCGACTCGGGACGGCGCCCGGTGGTCGCCGTGGCCGGTAACCACGACTCGCCCGAATTGTTCGAGACCCTGGCTCCGTTTCTCGCTCCGTTCGGCGTGCATCTCGTGGGGAAGATCAAACCTGCCGACGACGGCGGCGTGGTGACGGTGTCCACCGCCGCCGGCACCGCGCACGTGGCGTGCTTTCCCTTCCTGAGATCGGCCCAAGTGGTCGACTTCATGGGAAAGCCCGACCGCTGGTACGGCGACTATGCCGACCGGGTGCGTCGCATCACCGAGTCCTACGCCGCCGCGTTGGGTCAGATGGCGGGGGAGGGCGATACCACGTTCCTGGTCGGCCACTACATGGTCGGCGGTGTCAAGGTCGACACCGCGGCGCCGCGCGGGGAACGCGATCTCCACATCGGGCAGGCCTACGCCGCCACCGAGGCTGCGGTGCCCACCACCCTCGACTACGTGGCGCTGGGTCACATTCATGCCCCGCAACCGGCGCCGGGCGCCCACGTTCCTGCCGAGTACGCCGGTTCTTTGCTGCAGTTGGACTTCGGTGAAGCCGGGGAGGAGAAGCGGGTCGTGATCGTCGACACGAGGGGGGATGGCCCGGTTGCGGTGCGCTCGATCCCGATCACGGCCGGCCGACGGTTGTTGCGCGCCACCGGCCGCTGGGAGGAACTGACCGCCCGCACCGACCTCGACGACGCCTTCCTCGATCTCACCGTCCACACCGAAGGCCCCGAGCCCGACCTGATGGATCGGGCCCGGGAACGGTTCCCCAACGTCGTCAAGGTGCGCGCCGAGTACCCGCGAAAGGAGAGCACACGCCGGGTGACCACCGGCCGGCCGTGGGGGGAGCTCTACGCGGAGTACCACGCCGAGGCGCTCAATGCTCCCCCGTCCGCCGAGCTGCTGGCGCTCTTCGACGAGATCCGGGAAGAGGTGAGCGATGCGGCCCCGTGAGCTCACGATGCGCGGGTTCCGTTCCTACGCCGACGAGACCCGTTTTCGGTTCACCGGCCGGGGCCTGGTCGGCATCGTCGGTCCGAACGGGTCGGGCAAGTCGTCGATCCTCGACGCGATCTCCTTCGCCCTCTACGGCAAGACCCCGAAGATCGAGCGCGACACGAAGTCGCTGATCAGCCAGCGACGTGACACCCTCCAGGTCGAACTCGTCTTCGAAGTGGACGGAACCGTGTGGAGGGCGGTGCGAGCGCTCCGCCGCAACGGGGCCGCCGCGCACGCCCTGTATCGCGTCGATGAGGACGGAGAGCACGAGGTCGCCGCCAAGGCGCGCGAGGTCACCGAGAAGGTCGAGGCGCTGCTCGGCTTGGACTTCGAGGCGTTTCGGCGTTCCGTGCTGCTCGCTCAGAACCAGTTCGCCGGGTTCCTCGAGGCTCCCGGTGAACGCAACAAGGTGCTCAAGGGCGTCTTCGGCTTCGACCGCCTCGATGCCATGCGGGAGGTCACCAAGGGCCGGCTCGACGTGATCGGGGCCTCGCTGCAGCACCTGATGGCGCGACGCGCCTCGGCCGAGGCAGATCGTCGTGAGCTCGAAACCCGCTCCGTCGCGCTCGCCGCAGCCGACGAGCGGGCTCGCACCCTCGGGGCGCTCCGGGAGAGCGTCCTGCAGGCCGACGAGGTGCTGCGCGAGGCGGATGCGCGGGTCAAGGCGGCGGCGGGGGAGGTGGCCGCACTCGACGAGCTCGCCTCCCGGGTGCCGACCCCCGAGGACACCGCGAGCAACTTTGCGTCGACCGCGGCGGCAAACGCCGCGGTCGACGAGTCCGAAGTCGCTCTGGACGCGGCCGGCACTGTCGTGATCAAGTCTGCGGCCGCGCTCGAGGTTGTGGTGGCGAAATCCGGCGGAAAGAAGGCACTCGAGGAGGTGGGTGATCTCGTGGCTCGGCTCGGCGCCGCCCGGGAGGCATCGCTGGGGGTGACCGGGAGGCACGAGCGGCTTCGCGCCGAGCAAGGACACGCCGCCGCTGCGGTCGCCTCGGCGAAACGCGCTCTTGCGGTCGCTGAGGATGCCGCGGCGGCAGCAGCGCGTGTTGCCGTCGACACCGGCGTCGGCGAGGACCAAACCCGCGCCGCCCTTCATGCGGCTCACGAGGCCGATCGCGCCCATGGGCTGCGCACCGGACTGGTAGTGGGTGCGCCGTGCCCGGTGTGCGAGCAGCCGGTGGTCACCCTTCCCCGGCCGGGCAAGCCGGGAGCCGTCGAGTCCGCAAATGCAGCCCTGGTTGGTGCCGTTGCCGCCGCGGTCGTGGCCCGAGACGCCAACACCGCGGCGGCTGCATCGCTGGCGCAGGCACGGGCGCACCTGTCCGCCACCGAGACCCGGGCGGCCGAGCTTGCCGCCGGTCTCGCCGCGGTTGCCGACGAAATCGCTGCGGCCGAAGCCGCCATCGCCAAACTCGGGACCGGGGTGACCGCCCGTCTCGGCGACGGGGATCCGGACATGCTGCTCGCCGACCTGCGCTCCCGCGTTGCCGCGGCGGAGGAGGCAGAACGCACCGCCCGGGCAGGAGAGGCCGCCGCCCGCCGCGCCCGGGACGAGGCGGTCGCCGCCCGCACCCGCTCTCGCGCCGCGCTCGATCGCTTGCGCACCGACGTCGCCACCCTCGCCGGACGCCTCGGCGTCGATCTCGAGATGCCCGACGGTCCCGACGGCATCGAGGCGGGGCTGACGGCGCTGCGCGACGAATGTCGGCGGCGACGCTCCGCCGCCGAAGCCGCCCGGGAGCGTGCCACCCACGAGGTGGAGGCGGCGCGAGCCGCCCGGGTGGAGTTGCTCCAGGGCGCCGGACTGGCCGTCACCGACGACATCGTGGAGATCGCGACGGAGGCGAACCGGGAGGCTACCGCGCTCGGGGCCGAGGTACGGGTGTTGGAGCGCAACCTCGCCGAACTGGATGCGCTGGGTGCCGAAGAAGCCGCGACCTTGGCGGCGCGCGACCTGCTCGACCGTCTGCATGCGGACCTCGCTCCTTCGAAGTTTCTCGAGTTCGTCCTCGACGAGCGGCGCCGTGTGCTCGCCGACCTCGCCGGGGTGCACCTGGAGACGCTCACCGCCGGGCGCTACCGGTTCAGCGACGACGGGGCGTTCAACGTCGTCGATCTCGCCGCTGCCGACCTGGTGCGATCTGCGGCCTCGCTCAGCGGTGGCGAGACCTTCCTCGCCTCGCTGGCGCTGGCACTCGCCCTCGCCGAGATCGTGTCCCGCGAGGGTGGCAGGCTCGACGCCTTCTTCCTCGACGAGGGCTTCGAGAGCCTGGATCCCGAGCACCTCGACCTGGCGATGGACGGCATCGAGCGGTTGGTGGCTTCAGGTGGGGACCGTCTGGTCGTGGTCGTCAGCCACGTCACCGCCCTACGCGAGCGCTTCGAGGACCTGATCGTCCTCGAAGGCGACGCCGTGACCGGGTTCACCCGCGTGGTCGACGGCGCCGGGGTGGCACCGTGACCGGCCCTCTCGCCGGCGTCAGGGTGGTCGAGATCGGCTCGATCGGTCCCGGTCCGTTTGCGGCGATGGTCCTCGCCGACCTCGGCGCCGAGGTGATCAGGGTCGAGCGGTCGGATGCGGCCGGGCCGGCACCGTCGGACCCGTTGCTGCGGGGACGGGCGGCCTCGATCGCACTCGATCTCAAGGACCCGCGGGCGGTCGAGGTGGTGTTGCGCCTCGCCGAGCGGTGCGACGTGCTCATCGAGGGGTTCCGTCCCGGAGTCGCCGAGCGGCTCGGCATCGGGCCCGAGGCGTGTGCGCCGAGAAACCCGCGGCTCGTCTACGGGAGGATGACCGGGTGGGGCCAGACCGGTCCCCGGGCCGCCGCCGCCGGGCATGACATCGATTACATCGCGGTGTCCGGTGCCCTCCATCCGATCGGTGCTGCGGGCGGTCCCCCGGTTCCGCCATTGAACCTGGTCGCCGACTTCGGGGGCGGGGGGATGCTGCTCGTGGTCGGGGTGCTCGCCGCCCTCATCGAGCGAGAGAGGTCGGGGAGGGGGCAGGTCGTGGACGCCGCCATGGTCGATGGCTCCGCGCTCCTCATGGCGATGCACCATGGTCTCGCCGCCACCGGCCTTTGGAGTGACGCGAGGGGCGACAACCTCCTCGACGGGGGCGCACCCTTCTACCGCTGCTACCGCACCGCCGACGACCGCTTCGTGGCGGTGGGAGCCCTCGAGCCGCGGTTCTATGCCGCCCTCCTCGAAGGGCTGGGCCTCGCCGGCGAGGAGCTTCCCGAGCAGTACGACCGATCGGGGTGGGACCGGCTCCGGAATCGTTTCACCGAGGTGTTCCGCGGCCGGACCCGGGACGAATGGGCCGCGGTGTTTGCCGAAATCGACGCCTGCGTCGCCCCGGTGCTGACGCCCGGCGAGGCGCCCAAGGATCCCCACCTCGCCGAGCGGCGGACCTTTGTCGAGGTCGCCGGGGTGGTGCAACCCGGGACGGCTCCCCGATTCTCCCGATCGGAGTCGACGGTCCCTCGTCCGGGGAGACCGCCCGGTGCAGACACCCGGGACGTGTTGCGCGACCTCGGGTTCTCCAACGCCGAAGCCGACGCACTGCTCGGCGGGGACGGATCGGGCTAGGGTCTGCACCATCCGGGAGCGCCAACCGCCGACGGTACGATCCCCATCTGGTGGCTCGCGTCGGCATCCTCGGACTCCCCAACGTCGGCAAGACGACGCTGTTCAACGCGCTCACCGGTCTCTCGGCGGCGACGGCCTCTCACCCGTTCTCGACGACCGAGCCGAACGTCGGCGTCGCCCGGGTGCCGGACGAGCGGTTGGAGCGGGCCGCCCATCTCGAGAAATCCGCGAAGGTGGTGCACGCCACGCTCGACCTGCTCGACCTCCCCGCCATGGCGCCGGGCGGCGCCGGCTTCGGCCCCCAGTTCTTCGGGAGGTTGCGCGAGATGGAGGCGGTGGCGGTCGTGCTCCGGGCGTTTCGGTCCGACTCGGTGCCGGACACCGAGTCGGGCACCGATCCCGTCGCGCAGGCGGAGACCCTCCTCCTCGAGCTGACGTTGGCCGACGCCGAGGTGTTCAGCCGGCGCGCCGAAAGGACGGCCAAGGAGGCCACTGCCGACGCTTCGAAGCGGCTGGCGGCGGAGGCCTTCGCCAAGGCCGCAGCCCTGCTCGGCGAGGGGATCGCGCTGCGTTCGACGGAGTGGAGCGAGGCGCAGCTCGAGGCATTCCGCGATCTTGCCCCGCTCACTCTCAAACCGGCGGTGTGGGTGATCAACGTCTCCGAGGACGCCGCCGACCCGAGGGCTCTCGAGTCGGCGGTGGCTGCGGTCGTGCCCGCCGAAGACGTGGTAGTCGTGGTCTCGGCCCTCCTCGAGGAGGAGGCGGCGCGGCTCGACCCGGCGGACCGCGCCGAACTGTACGAAGGACTCGGTCTCGGGGAGGGTGCGCTCTCCCGGGTGGTGCGCGCCACCTACGACGCCCTCGGCCTCATCTCGTTCTTCACCGTCGGCCCCAAGGAGTCGCGGGCGTGGACGGTGCGGCGAGGTGCCTCCGCCCCCGAGGCGGCCGGGAAGGTCCACAGCGATCTCGAGCGTGGCTTCATCCGCGCCGAGGTGGCGTCCATCGACGACGTGCTTGCCGCCGGGGGATGGGACGGGGCGAAGGCTGCCGGGAAGGTGCGACTCGAGGGCAAGGAATACCGGGTCGTCGAGGGGGACGTGCTGGTCGTCCGGTTCTCCGTCTGATCGAACAACCCCACCGGTCCGGGTAGCCTCGGATGCCGTGCGGGCTGTGCTGCAGCGGGTCTCCTCGGCCGAGGTCAAGGTCGACGGATCGGTGGTCGGGTCCATCGGCCGCGGCCTGCTGGTACTCGTCGGCGCCGGTCGGGACGACGACGCCGCAGACGCCGATCGCCTCGCCGAGCGGATCGTCCATCTCCGGGTCTTCGCCGACGACGCCGGAAAGATGAACCTGTCGGTGTCCGACGTCGGGGGAGCGGTGCTGGTGGTGAGCCAGTTCACGCTCTACGCCGACACCACTCGGGGCCGGCGCCCGTCCTTCACCGCAGCCGCACCTCTCGAACCAGCCGAGGCATTGGTCGACCGGCTCGCCGCCGCCATTGCCCGATCCGGCATCCCGGTGCAGACCGGAAGGTTCGGGGCGCACATGGAGGTCGCGCTGGTCAACGACGGGCCGGTCACGATCGTGGTGGACACGACCGCGGGCTGAGAGCCCGGTTCCGTCGGGGCTTCGGACGGGCCCGATTGCCGACCTGCGATGATGGCGCCGTGCGTGCCTGGATGCGTCACCCGGCGTCCTACCCCGTCACTTTGGGGATCGCCGTGCTCGGAGGGGTGCTCGCCGGATCCATCGTCGTCGGGCTGACGCTGGCGGCGACTCTGTCCATCGCATGGGGAGCACTCAGCAAGGCGCTGGTGTCTCCGGGGAAGGGCCGGATCGCCTGGACCGCGGTGGCCGTCGTGTCGGCGCTGGCCGCGGCCATCCAGTTCGTCCCGTACGGGCAGGATCACACGAACCCACCCGCAACCGCCGAGCCGGTGTGGGACAGCCCGGAGACGCGCGCCTTGGCGGTACGGGCCTGCTTCGGCTGCCACAGCAACGAGACCGCATGGCGGTGGTACTCCGATGTCGCCCCGGTCTCGTGGGTCGTGACGAACCACGTGGTCGTCGGTCGCCGGGTGCTCAACTTCTCGACCTGGGACGGTCCCCAGGGTGAACTGGACGAGATCGGAGAGACGATCCACGAGGGCGAAATGCCCCCGGCGTACTACACGATCCTCCATCCAGGCGCCCGTCTCAGCGATGCCGAGAAGCAGCGGCTCATCGATGGCCTCGAGGCCACGGTCGGCACATCGCCGCCGGGTTAGAGCGGAGGCCGTCCCAGGTCGGAGATGAACTTCGGGGCGGCGAGCACGACGATTCCAATCGCGTACCACACCAGGGCGTCGTCGGAAGCGATGCCCCACGCCGTGGTCCACCCGTTGGCGGCCCAAAGGACGGCCGCGGCGAAGAACCACGCCAGCCCGACCACTGAGCCTCCGGCTGATCTGAGCACCTTGGAGGCTGCGGCGATCACCGGGAGCGTCACCAGCAGCCCGAACGGCCAGAGCACGATCGTGGCGCCGGCGGTCACGCCGAGACCCTTGCCGCCGCGGAACCGGAACCAGGGGTTGCGCACCTGACCGGCGACCGCAGCCACCGCCGCCGCCACCGCGGTCCGGTCGCCGTCGATGGCGGCTCCGGCGGCGGCGGCTGCTGCGCCCTTGATGAGGTCGAAGGCGAGCACGGCGAGCGCCGCTCTCCGACCCCCGACGCGCAGGGCGTTGGCCGCTCCCGGGTTGCCGGACCCCGCGGAACGCAGATCGAGCCCGCGACTGCGCCCCACGATGTCGGCGGTGGGCAGCGACCCGAGGAAGTACCCGATGAGGAGCGCCCAGGTCACGGATGCGCCTCGAGCCAGGCGGTTCCGGCGGTGCACAGGTGGGAGAAGTCGCAGCGGCGGCAGGACTCCGATGGCGCCGCGGGGTGTTCTGTCGCGGTGGCCGCCGTGATCAGCTCGGCGAGGTGGGTCCTGGCGGCGTCGAGCCAGTCGCCGTCGACGGACTCGGTGATCTCCTCGAGCCCGTCGCCTCCGCAATAGGCGAAGGTCACCCGGATCGCCCCGGGCACCCGTCCTCCGGCAAGCCCGGCTTCGGCGACGGCGAGCGCATATGCCTCGAGCTGCACCCGGCGAGCCGGATCGTCCGAGGATCGGCCGCTCTTGAAGTCGACCACCTCCCACCCGTCGCCACTCTCGTACACGGCGTCGATCCGCCCCGAGACGCGCACCCCGTCGAGGACCAGGGTGAATGGCGCTTCGACGAGGATCGGGCGTTCCGCGGCGAACCGCGATCCCCTGAAGCGGTCGAAGGAGTTCGCCGGAGCGGTCTCGTCACCCACGGCGTCGTAGAAGCCGGCGTCGGCATCCTCGAACGCAACTGAACCGCGGTTGTGCATTTCGATGCGGCGATGCAATTCGACGCCGCGGCGAGCGGCCACGCTCGGGCGACGGGGGAGGCGGTCGATCTCGGACCAGCGGAACCTGAGTGGGCACGAGGCGAGCGTCACCAGTCCCGTCACTGAGGTAGTGAACGGGATCGGCTCGGTCTCGACCGCACCCGGGTCGGGCAGGCCGGCGAGGTCGATGCGCAGCTGATCCACGGCTCGATCGTACGGCTCGCCCAGGCCGGCGGCGACGGCCAGGGAGCGGGGAAGACCGGCGTCGAAGGCGGTGTCGGCCACGGCGCGGCGCCATCCGCCTCCGAAGACCGGGTCCGGTGCCGGGGTGCGGTCGGAGGATGACGATGTCGCGGGCGGTTCTCCGGGCTCGAGGCAACGCCCTGCGGTGGGTGTCGCCGTCGCGTCGAGGATCTCGAACAGGCGGCTCGGCTTGCGGGGGTTGGCGCCACCGGTCCAAAAGGCGCCCGAGGCGAAGAGGCCGTGTCGCGCCCGGGTGACGGCCACGTAGGCGGTGCGCCACTCCTGGTCGGCATGAGCCGCCTTGAGGATGGCCTTGCGCCCGTCCTCGTCGTCGGGAAGGTCCGGGAGGACATCCCGGTCGAGTCGGAGACCGAACGGCATGACGGACGCCACGGAGACCGGATCCTCGTACTGGAGCACGCTGGACGGGAACACGTTGTGCTCCAGCGCGGGGAGGAACACCGCATCCCACTCGAGTCCCTTGGCGCGGTGCACGGTGAGCAGCGGCACCGCATCCTCGCCGCTCACCCGGGCCGTATCGAGCTCGCCCGACGACGCCTCATCGGCGAGCAGGTCGAGATGGTCGAGGAATGCCGGCAGCGACGGTGCACCCTCGAGGGGGCTCCACTCCTCGGCGAGATCGAGAAACCGATAGAGGTTGAGGCGGGCGGAAAGACGGGCGGCGTCTTCGAGCGCGTCCACTTCGGGCCAGGCATTGGTCCGGTCCAAGACGATGCGGCACAACTCGACGAGGCTCACACCCTGAGCCGTAGTCAGCAATGAGCGGTAGAGGCTGCGGAACTCTCCGAGACGCCGCCGTGCCTCGGGACGCAGGCCCTCGACCCCATCGAGATCATCGACCGCTTCGAGCAGCGCCCAGCCGATCCCGGTCTCGTCGTGTTCGTCACGGGGATGGCGGGCGCGCACCCAGCCGACGAGGGGTCCGAGGTCGCCCAGCCCGAGCCGGTAGCGGCCTCCGGTGAGAAGGCGGCTGAGGGCGACCGCATCGTCGGGCCGGCCGAGGAGGCGCAGCCAGGCATGCAGGTCGACCACCTCGGGAACCTCGAGCAGGCCGCCCAGCGAAGCCACCTCGACCGGAATCCCGCGATCGACGAGGGCGTCGCGCACGGCCGCCATCTGGCGGTGCTTGCGGAATAGGACGGCGATCTCCTTCCACGGGGTGCCCGCCTCGTGGAGCGCCTCCACCTCCTCCGCGATCCAGCGCGCCTCATCGGCGGCGGAATGAGCCCACTGGGCGATGATGCGGCCCGGTCCGGCTGCGGTGCGCGGCTGCAGCGCCGGCAGCGGGCCCGGCATTCGCAACTCGCCCCGAACTGCGTTGGCGGCCGCCACGATCGCCAGGTCGCTTCGCCAGGTCACCGACAGGTTCTTCGACTCGGCGGGAGTGCCGTCGGCGCGCGGGAAGTGTTCCGGGAATGAGGCGAAATTGTGTGGTGAGGCACCGCGCCACTCGTAGATGGTCTGGTCGGTGTCGCCCACCGCGGTGACCGGGAAACCGCCGCCGAAGATCGTCCGCAGCAGCTCCCGTTGGCCCGGGTTGGTGTCCTGATACTCGTCGAGCAGCACGATCCGGTAGCGACTGCGGATTCGCTCCGCCAGCCCGCCGTGCTCGGTGACCAGGCGGTAAGCGAGGGTGACGAGATCTGCGAAGTCCACGACGCCGAGCCCGCGCTTGCGCCGCTCGTAGGCCGCCAACACGTCGGCGAGGGCGTTGCGCTCCCGGGAAACCTCGTCATCCGTCTCAGTGGAGAGGACGGCGGCGGTGAGGAGGTGATCGCCGAGGGTGGAGGCGAGCCGGGCGACCCGGTCGACCACTCGCCCCGGCTGGGTGAGGTCGAGCAGCGGCCGCGGTCCGGCGGCGATGGCGTCGCGGATCAGCTGGCGGGTGTATCCGGGCGTCACGATGCGCACATCGCGAGCCGTGCCCACCAGAGGCCCGAACTCGCGCAGGAGGCCGTGGGCGAACCCGTGATAGGTGGTGACCTCCACCTCCCTGCCCTCGGCGGCCGCCTCGGGCAGCGTGGTGCGGAGGCGGTCGGCGAGCTCTCCGGCGGCCTTGTTGGTAAAGGTGATCCCCAGTGCTTCCTCGGGGGCGATCGCCCCCGCCCGCACGAATTGGGCGAGGCGCAACGCCATGGTCCCCGTCTTCCCGGACCCGGCGCCGGCGGCGACCCGCAGCGGGGCGAGCGGGTACTCGATCACCTCTTGCTGCTCGGGCGACGGTGCGAAGGCGGTCACGAGAACGCCTCCCGCCCCTCAGGCCACTCCGGGCACACGATGCGCACGGGGCACCGTTCGCAATGCTCACCCTTCGTCGTCGTCCATTGTTCGGCGAGGATGCCCTGCTGCACCCGGAGCATCTCCGAGACCACGTCGTCCCTGCGGTCCATGGCGAACCGGCGAACGGCGACGCTCTTGCGCTTTCCCGGCTGCACGCCCGGGTACCAGAACTCGGCGCCAGCCACCCCCTCGCCGGTGGCGAGGACGTAGAAGCCGAGCTGCACCGCGGCGGCGGCCTCGTCCTCGGTCGACATCCGGGTTCCGGTCTTGTAGTCGACGATGTGAATCCCGTTGCCGCGGCGCTCGGCGCGATCCACCCGCCCCGACCAAGGGACCCCGTCCAGCTCGTAGGACACTGCCTTCTCGAAGTCGACGGCGGGGCCCTTCCCCGGCCAGAACTCGTACAGGTGCGCGAGGATCCGTTCGGCGCGTGCCAGCCACGAATCCGCCCACGGGCTGCCGCCGAAGGCGGCGGGATCGAACTCCGCGGCGAGGACGGCCGCCGCCCGGGTGATGTCGCCGTGGTCGCGTCCTGCAGCGACGGCATCGCGTTCCACGATCTCGAGCACGTGGTGGATCAGCCCCCCGAGCTCGGCGTACACCGATCCGCCGTCCGAGATGCGGAGCCGTTGCTCGAAGGCGTAGCGGCGAGGACAGGTGGCGTAGGCCTCGGCCTGACTCGGCGAGAGCCGAGGGGTTGGACCGACCAACCCGGTGTCGGGTCCCGCGGGGAGCACTCCGGCGAATTCGGTCATCGGCCGCGGTTGCCACGGATCGGCGGCGGCGAGCACGCCGAGCGCGGCCAGTCGCTCGGCGGCGGGCAGCGCCGCATCGGCGACGCGTCGCCGCAACCACGCCTCCGCATCGAGCGGCGTGGTGGGATCCTCGTTCTCGTCGGGAGGCCGCACCGCTGCGGCGAGCGGGAGACCGGCCACCAGGGACAGGAACCGGCTCGGGGCGCCACCGGCATCGTCGGGCAGGCCGACGGTGCAGGTCCACACCACCCGGGTGCGGGCGCGGCACATGGCGGTGTAGGCGAGGCGGCGCTCTTCCTGGATGCGGAATCGGGCGTACGCGCGGTCGTCCCCGCTCAGGCCGGGGGAGAGGTGGCGGGTGCCGAGCAGCGAGTCGCGGGAACGCAGGTCGGGGAGGACACCCTCGCGGGCATCTGCGATGACTACGAGATCGAATTCCATTCCCTTGGCCTGGTGGAGCGTCGTGAGGGTCACCCGGTCGTCGTCACCACCGCGGAACGAGATGAGGGGCTCGGCCTCGAAGTCCTCGGAGCGCACCATCACCGCGTAGGCGGCGAGCCCTGCGCCCGGGTCGCGCTCGCGCAGCCGGTCGAGTGCCTGCGAGAACGACGACAGGGCGCGCCGGTCGCCGTCGTCGCCGAGGGCGAGTGCCGGGAGTCCGGGCACCGTGGTCCAGAGGTGCCAGAAACCGTCGGCGGCGGGACGCTCGACGGCCCAGGCCGCATCGGCGAGCAATGCCGCCACGGGGCGCACCGGATCGCCGGCGGCGGCCAGCGCCTCCGGCCATCCCCGGATCGATGCCCGCCGCTCGATCTCCCGGGTCGCCGACAGCGTCAAGGCGACGAGCGGCCCCATGAGCACGCGGCGGAGGGCGTCGGCATCTCCGCCCGCGGCCGCTTCGGCGAGGTCGAGGACGGGACGCACTGCCCGGTGATCGGCCAACCGGGAGTCGGGGCGTTGGTGGGGGATGTGGCGGCGGTCGAGAGCCCGCGACAACTCGGGGAGGAACCGGCGCTTCGACCGCACCAGGACCCCCATCCTTCGGTATGGGATCCGGTCGCGCAAGTGGACCCGCTGCAACTCGGCGGCGATCCACTCCGCCTCCGCCGACTGCTGATTGAAGCCGTAGGTCTCCACGGAGCCGCGCCCCGGGGCCGACGTCACCGGTCCCGCCGACCCGGGGAGCCCGGCGCCGGCGGTGAGGCGCACTGCGGCCTCGAGGATGGCTCCCGGCACCCGGAACGAGGTCGACAAAACGATGCGTCGCGCCGGATTGCCCGCCGCATCGCGGAACCGCTCCGGGAACTCGGCGACGTTGGACAATTCGGCGCCGCGGAACGAGTACACGGACTGGTAGGGATCCCCCGCCGCGGTGAGGTTGCGGTGCCCCCGCGCCAGCCGTTCCGCCATCCTCGCCTGAGCGACCGTCGTGTCCTGGTACTCGTCGACGAGCACATAGCGGAAGCCCCCGGCGAACTCGGCGGCCGTGCCGGGGTCTTCGAGCACGCGCAACGCCTCGACCTGCAGCGTTCCGTAGTCGATGCGGGTGCGCCCGAGGAGGGCGTTGCGGTACCGGCGGAAGAAGCCGGGGAGTGCCCGCCAGTCGTCGCGCCCGTACGCGGCGAGTGCCTCGGGGCCGACCAGGCGCTCGGACGCCCGCAGCCCGAAGTCGGCCACTTCCTCGGCGAAGGCCCGGTTGTCGAGCAGGGGCCGGAAGGGGAGCGGCCAGCTCGCCGGGTCCTCGGCGGCGAGCGTCTCGGCGATGAGCTCGATGTGCTCCGGGCCGGTGAGCAGTGTCGGTGTCGCCGACCAGCCTCCGATCGGGCCGTGAGCCTCGAGAATCCGCATCGCCAGGGAATGGAACGTCGAGGCCGGGATCACACTGAACGACCGCTCCATCCCGGCGGCGACCCTGGCCTTCAGGTCGGCCGCCCCCCGGCGGGAGAATGCGAGGAGCAGGATGCGCTCGGGCGGGACGCCGCTCCCGATGAGGTACCGCGCCCGCCTCACCAGGAATTCGGTCTTGCCCGCCCCCGGACCGGCGACCACCAATTGCGGGCCGTCGGTGTCGGCCACCGCAGCATCCCACTGGTCGGGCCGGAGATAGATCTCGTTCACGCCGTCAAGGTACCCACGGGCGCCGACGGATTCGTCGGCAGAGGCGGTGTGATCCTTCGGTAGATTGGCGCCCTGGGAGGGACGGCGCATGGCGAACGACATCCTGGGTGACGGGCTGCGAGAGCTGGAATCGCCGCTCTACAACGAGGCGTTGCAGCAGTTCAACCGGGTCGCCGACCTCATCGACCTCGACCCGAACATCGCCGAGCGGCTCCGGGTGCCGCAGCGGGCGATGATCGTCACCATCCCCTACCGCCGCGACGACGGGTCCGAGGTGAAGAGCCTGTTCGGATACCGGGTGCAGCACGTGCTCACCATGGGGCCCACCAAGGGCGGCATCCGCTACGCCCCCGACGTCAATCTCGGCGAGGTGGCGGCACTGGCGATGCTGATGACCTGGAAGTGCGCCATCGTCGGCCTCCCCTTCGGGGGTGCCAAGGGTGGGGTGCGGGTCGATCCGACCAGCCTGTCCCGTTCGGAGACGCAGCGGGTCACCCGGCGGTACACCGCCGAGATCATTGACTTCATCGGCCCCAACAAGGACATCCCCGCCCCCGACATGGGCACCGACGAGCAGGTCATGGCGTGGATCATGGACACCTACAGCCAGCAGGTCGGCCACACCGAGCCTGCCGTCGTCACCGGCAAGCCCCCGGCGCTGGGTGGATCGGTGGCGCGTCGCGAGGCCACCGGGCGCGGAATGGTGAGCCTTTTCCCGGCGGCGGCGGCGCAGCGCGGGGTCAAGACGGACGGGGTGCGGGTTGCGATCCAGGGCTTCGGCAACGTCGGGCGGTACGCGGCACTCGCCGCGGCACAGGCCGGCGCCCGGGTCGTGGCGATCTCCGACGTGTCCGGTGGCGTCTCCAACGGCAAGGGCATCGACGTGGTGGCCGCCATGGAGCACGTCGACCGCCACCGAACACTGGAGGGGTTTACCGGTGGCGGGGATCGCATCACCAACGCCGAACTGCTGGTGACCGACTGCGACATCCTGATGCCGTGCGCCACCGGCGGGGTGATCACCGGGGCCAATGCCGCGGACGTCAAGGCGAAGATCGTGATGGAGGGCGCCAACGGCCCGACCACCCTCGAGGCCGACGGGATCCTCAACGGCAAGGGTGTGCTCGTCGTACCCGACGTGCTGGCGAATGCCGGCGGGGTGACCGTGTCGTACTTCGAGTGGGTCCAGGACCTGCAGAACTACTTCTGGTCGGAATCCGAGATAGTCGGGAGGCTGCGCGAAATCATGAGCCGCGCCTATGAAGAGGTGCAGTCGGTGGCGATCAAGCGCAAGACCGACCTGCGCACCGCCGCCCTCATCCGCGGGATCAATCGGGTCGCCGACGCCAAGCTCGCCCGCGGAGTGTTCCCCTGAGCCTCAGCGGGCAGCGGCCAACGATTGCGCGACGAACGCCGGGCAGATGTCCTGAAACGAGCACCAGTCGCACAACTTGCTCACCCGCGGCGGGAAGCTGTCGTCGCTGATCGCCTTGTCGATGGCAGTCCACAGCGCCCGTAGTTGCCGGTCCATGGCGTCGAGTTGGGCGTCGACGACGGGGATCTGGTACACGGTCGGCCCGTTGAGGTAGATCAGCTTGATCGCGTCGGGAGTCCGACCGGTGCGGCGCCTGATCAGGAGTGCGTAGATCTTCAGGGCGAAGAACGCGGGGAGAGCGTACTGCTCCGGGGGTGCCTTTCCGGTCTTGTAGTCGGTGATCACCAGGCGGCCGTCCTCGGTCTCCTCCATGCGGTCGAGGATGCCCCGGATCACGATCCCGTCGAGATCCTCGAGCATGTCGAGCTCACGGTCGATCGGCACCACCCGGGTGGGATCCTCGACCGAGAAGTAGTTGGCGAGCAATGCGAGGCTCTCCAGCCCCCAGGCGCGCTCTTCCTCGACCGTGGCGAACAGCCCTTCGAACTCGGAGGCGCGTACCTCGGTCCAAGCCTGGCGGAACAGGTCGTACAGGAGCTCGGGGGTGCGCTCCGCGGGAGCGCGGTCGTAGAGCCGCTGGAGGGCGAGGTGCGCCGTCGTTCCCCGGGCCTGGTACACGGTGATCGGTTCGGGAAGTCGGTCGATCGCCCGGAACTTGAACAGCTGCGGGCAGTGCTTGAAATCACTCGCCCGGCTCGGTGAAAGGGTCTCCAGGGGCATGTCGGGGACTATACGGGTCCCGACTGACACGGGTGTAGTTCAGCCCTCGCCGGCGGAGGCGGAGGTCGCGGTCCCAGAACGCAAACGAGAGTATGCCGACGCCCACCAACAACGCGGCGAGCCGGAACATGCTGGCGTAGCCGAACTGCGACACCAGCACGCCGAGGATGGGCGCTCCGGTCACCGCTCCCAGGTCGAACAGGCCCGTGAAGATCGCCGCCGCCGAGCCCCGGGAGGCGGTGCTCGCCCGGCCGAACGCAAGCGCAAAGAGGATCGGGAACCCGTAGCCGTGGCCGGCCCCGCAGAACACCCCGGCGACGGCGACGGCAAGCCCGGAATGGGCCGAGGCGAGGAGCAGGAACCCGGTGGCGAAGAGAGCCATCGCCGGGTACAGCACCCGTTTCGGCCCGATCCGATCGGGAAGCCATCCTGCGACCAGGCGCAGTGTTATGGCCGTGGTGGCGTAGGCGGCAAAAAAGGAGCCCACCGATCCCACTCCGGTTTCGTCGATGAACGTGCGCAGGAACGTGAAGTAGGCGGTGAGCGTGAAGGCGAACACCAGGGTCACCCACCACAGGGGGAGCAGGTCGGCTTGGAGGAGCGACTTCACAAACGGCACGCGCTCGCTTTCCGGCACCGGCGCAGCCGACTCGGCGAGCAGCAAACCGATCAAGAGACCCACCAATCCGAGGCCGAGCGATGCCACGAACAGCGACTCGAATGCGAAGTGAGCCAGGAGCACGTCGCCGAGGACGCCGCCCACCGCGATCGGGAGCATCCCGGACACGCCGAACAGGGCAAGACCCTGGGTGCGCCGGTCTTCGGGCACCAGGTCCGCGGCGAATGTGAACACTGCGGTGAACAGGAGTGCCCCTCCCAGGCCGTGGATGATGCGGACGAAGTAGAGCCACGGGCCGATCTCGTCGACGGTCAGGTACATCCCGAGCGCGAGGACGTGGACGAGATTGCCGGCGAGGATCACCGGGCGCCTCCCTCTGCGATCCATCTCCCGGCCCACGGCCGGCCGGATCACGATGGCGGCGAGCGCACTCACGCTGACGATGAGCCCGATCTCGGTCTCACCGGCGCCGAGACCTTCGAGGTACCGCGGGAAGTGCACGAAGAGAAAGAACGCCAGTCCCGAGAAGAAGCTCAGCAGCCAGGCGAGCACGAACTGCCGGGACAGGAGGGGCGCCATTGCGGGGGCAGGCTAGGGGTGGATGGAGAGCGCGAAATCCATGCGAAGCGGGCCGCAAAGAGCCCCCGCGAAAACTCCTGATGAGGCGCGAAATCTCAGAAGCGTTTTCGCTTGACCGTCGGCGGACGGCGTCATACATTCCCGAGTGTCACCCGGGGCAACCTGGGGACGCCGAAGGGAGGCAACTCTCGGAGGCGGCTACCGACCCCGCTCCCGCAAGGGAGGGTCGCAGCGAGCGAAAGCAGTGCTGCGGTCGCCGGGCCAGCCTTTGCTCACGGATTCGTTCCGAGGCAGAGGGCAGGAGTATCCCGCAAGGTGTGCTTCGAACGGAAAACCCCGGGAGGGTGCAGGCTTCGGCCGAGACTCGCTCGGGGTTCTCCGCGTCTGGGGGTGGGCGCGGGTCGCCCCCATGCAGCCGTCGCCACATGGGTCCTCGCGCCGCGCCCCTCCACCGCGCGGTAGCCTTTCCCCCATGACCTACCCACGCCGCCTGCTCACCGAGGGGGAGGACGTCGTCCGGGAGTTCCGGCCCCACTGGCGTCTCCTCGTCTTTCCGTTCTTCTGGACGATTCTCTTCGGGGCGGTGATCGCCCTCACCTGGAGGTTCACTCCCGAGGTCGACGCCTTCGACTGGGGCGTCACCGCCCTCGCCATCGTCGCCTTTCTCAAGCTCGGCTTCTACCCGTTCATCTCCTGGTGGTTCACGCATTACATCCTGACCAACGAGCGGCTGATCCGGCGCAGCGGCGTGCTCGCCCGCCACGGCAAGGAGATCCCGCTGGAGAACATCAACGACCTGGCGTTCTCGCAGAACATCCTCGAACGGATGCTTCGCTCCGGCGACCTCCTCATCGAGTCGGCCGGCGAGCAGGGCCAGCAGCGGTTCGGGGACATCCCCGATCCCGAGGCGTTCCAGAGCCTGGTGTACAAGGTGCGGGAGATGCGGTCCAAGGACCTGCAGCGCGGGTCCGGACATGCCGCCATGGACGACGCCTCCCAGCTGGAGCGGTTCTCCACGCTGCTCAAGGAAGGGCTGATCTCGCAGAGCGACTTCGACCGCAAGAAGCGGGAGCTGCTCGGCGATAGCCAAGCCTGAACGGAGAGGTGGCGGGATGCTGCACATGATGGACGACTTCCCGCTGCTCCTCTCGACGCTCTACGACCACGCGATCCGGCTGCACCCGGGGCGAGCGATCGTCTCGGTCGAGCACGACCTGAGCGTCACCCGCACCACCTACGGCGCCACGGACGACCGGGTGCGCCGGTTGGCGACTGCGCTGGCTGCGCTCGGCGTCGCCCCCGGAGATGCCGTCGCCACCTTCGCCTGGAACAACGTCCGCCACCACGAGCTGTACTGGGCGACCGCCAACACCGGGAGGGTGTGCCACACCCTCAACATCCGGCTGTTCCCCGATCAGCTGGCCTACATCGTCAACCACGCCGGAGACGGGGTCGTGTTCGTCGATCCCAATCTGGTGCCCTTGGTGGAACGGTTCGCCGGCGATCTCGGCTCGGTCGAGCACTTCGTGGTCATGGGGGATGCGGTCCCGAACACGTCGCTCCCCAACACGATCGCCTACGAGGACCTGATTGCCGACGCCGCCCCATGGGGGGCGTGGCCCTTGCTCGACGAGCGGTCCCCGATGATGCTCTGCTACACGTCGGGCACCACCGGCCGTCCCAAGGGTGTGGCCTACACCCAGCGTTCCACCTACCTGCACACGCTGAGTTCCCTGGCGACCTTCCCGATCGGGCCGACGGACGTGGTGCTTCCGGTGGTGCCGATGTTCCACGCCGCCGCCTGGGGTTACCCGTACGCCGCCACCACGGTGGGGGCAACCCTCGTCTACCCCGGTCCCGATCTCTCCGCGCCGGCGCTGGTCGGACTCTTCGAGCGGGAGAAGGTGACCTTCTCGGCCGGCGTGCCCACGGTGTGGGGCAGTATCCAGCAGCACCTGATGGAGCACCCCGAGGCCGACACCTCTTCGATCCGGGCGTTCCTGTGCGGCGGCTCGGCCGTGCCCCGGGCGATGATCGAATGGTTCCACCGGGAGCGGGGGATCCTCATCCAGCAGGGATGGGGGATGACCGAGACCAACCCGGTGGCGTCGGTGGCGACGCTGCTGCCCGAGCACGCCGGTCTTCCCTTCGAGGAGCAGCTCGACCGTCTCGAGACCGCCGGTTTTCCCGTCGCCGGGCTGCAGATCAAGATCGTCGACGAGTCGGGAGCCGAGTTGCCCCAGGACGGCGTCGCCTTTGGGGAGCTACTGATCCGCGGCCCCTGGATCGCCGCCGAGTACTACCGGGACGACCGGCGGGAGACCTTCGTCGACGGATGGATGCGCACCGGCGACGTGTGCAAGATCACCCCCGAGGGGTACATCGTCATCACCGACCGGGCGAAGGACGTGATCAAGTCGGGCGGCGAGTGGATCTCGTCGCTCGACCTGGAGCGGGAACTGATGGCGCACCCTGCGGTCCTCGAGGCCACCGTCATCGGGGTAAAGCACGTCAAGTGGCAGGAGCGCCCGCTCGCTCTCGTGGTCAAGCGCCCGGGGATGGAGGTGACGGCTGAGGAACTCATCGAGCACCTCGGGCATCGAGTGGTGAAATGGTGGCTTCCCGATGTCATCGAGTTCACCGACGCCCTGCCCAAGTCCGGCACCGGCAAGTTCGACAAGAAGGTCGTGCGCGACCGGTTCAGTCACGTGTTGTTGGATGGGTGAAGAAGATAGCGTGCAGCCTGCAGCCTGCAGCCCCGCGGTCGCGTTTCGGTGATGGTTGACACTCCGGCGGTTCGCGCGGTGATGACCTCCGGGCTCCGTCATGAGATCGTCGAGTACGGTCGGGTCGGGTCCGTGGAGGAGGCCGCGGCGGCCCGGGGGGTTCCCGTCGATCGGGTGATCAAGACGATCGTCGTGCGCCGCGGCGAGGGTGACCACCTCATGGTGCTGGTGCCCGGCGATCGGGTGATCGACTGGGCCAAGCTGCGCCGGGTGTGCGGAGTGTCGCGGATGTCGCTGGCGTCGGCGGAGGAGGCGTGGGCTGCGACCGGGTACCGGCCGGGGACGATCACCCCGTTCGGCTCTTCGTCCGTGTTGCCGGTGATCGCGGACGGGTCGATGGGGGGTCTGGCGTCGATCGGCGGTGGAGCGCCCGGGGTGGCGATCAACGTCGACGCGGAGGAGTTGATCGCGTTGTTGGGGGCGGAGGTGGCGGACGTGACGCGGGCGACGCTCTGATGTGATCACGCTGGCCGAGGGGACGGCCCTCCTACCAGCTTGGGAGGACCTGCTATCGGCTGCTGGTTGGGACGGAGGCGTCCCCCCTCTGCTTTCTGAGGCGCCGCTTCGCCTCTCGTCTCACATGAGCCAGGACAACCGGGAGCTCTCTGCCAGCAGCAGATCCCTCGGCTTCCGCCGCGGTCGCACGTTGCTCGAGTTCAGCCCAGGCGATGCGCTGATAGGCGGCCACGGCTAGCCGCACCGCTTCATCGAAGGTCACCGGCTCTCCGCCCGTTGCCTGGAGCAGGCGGTCCATCATCAGGTCGTTGAGGGAGATCACGGCCACCTGGCCGGGGTTCAGGCTGACGATCAGAGGTGGTTCGACGGCGAAGTCATCCAATCGGTCACTGGGTACCTCGACCGCCAATATCTCTCCGTCGTCGAAGGAGTAGAGCCAGTGCCTTCCCTCCTTCCGAAACCCAAGCTCATTGAGTGATCGTGAGTGGTCACGTCTTCGGTAGCCCACCAAGTCGATGTCTGTTGGCCGATACGAGTGCGTGTGGAGCTCAGCAGCGACACCTCCCACGACAACGGCGTTCTCGAGCGCGACCATGCTGAAGGCCGCAGCCACAAGGAGCTTCCTTTGAGTCGTGCTTCTCGCTTGGCTCGAGGCTCGGCGAAGCAGTTCGCCAGCGTCCGTCCTTGGATCAGGCATTGGACCTCAGTAGCGATCGCTCAACCGATACGTCGACGCCACGCCTCTCCTTCGCCGCAAGACGTTGCTGTGGGTCTGATGGAACCATTCCGGCTGCGACAAGTTGGGCACGACCCCGTTCTGACTGCGCGATTGCCTCGTCTAGAGAGATCCGACGGTCCCGTGGCACCAACTGAACGTCCATCTGCAACGCGTCCAGGACTCGTTCCAGAGTACTCAGACGGATGTCCACCCTCCCGTTCTCAATAGTGGAGAGGTTTGGGGCAGCGATGCCTGTGGCTCGGGACACGTCAGCCTGGGTTAGCCCAATGGCTTCTCGCGCCACACGGAGTTGACCAGCAAGGCTCATAGCTCTTTCTTCCATCGGGGTTATAGAGAAAGATAACTTATTGTATAACATAAGTCAACCCCCATTGAGAGGAGCAGTACGGGCTGGATTTGGTCACGGCCCCTCGGGTGTCATTAACGCGCGCTGGCCGAGGGGACCGTGATGTCGTCGGTGATCGGCCTCGAGTTTGTGGGTCATCATTCTCGAGACGGACTTCAGTGCACCGAGTGCTCGCGGCCTGCGTCTTGATGTGGTCGTCAAGGAGAGCGGAGCCTCACTGAGCAACTCGGTCGGCGGTGGCGAGCATCTGGCGACCTACCGGCTGGAGGCCGACTTGGGTGCACAAGAGCCCTGTCGATACTCGCTCGACGGTGCCCCATTCCCAGATCGCGGTGGCGTCGAGTCCTGTGCGGGCCGCCAGCCATCGCGCCCGGTCCCAGGCGTCGCCGTCGAGGAGCTCGACGGGGTC
>DATDRW010000014.1:0-32594 GCA_035291545.1 Acidimicrobiia bacterium | reverse complement strand
TCCCAGCCAGGCGCGCGAGGAGATGTTGATGATCCGGCCCGACTTCTGCTCCATCATCGGGGGAGCGGCGGCGCGGGCGCACAGGAACTGCGACTTGAGGTTCACCCGGAGTACGTCGTCCCAGTCTTCCTCGCTCATCTTGACCAGCCATCCGTCGCGGGCGATCCCGGCGTTGTTGACGAGGATGTCGATCCGACCGAAGGCATCGAGGGCCCCTGCGATCAGGGCCGCGGCGCCGGCGGCGGTCGACACGTCCGAGGTCACGCCGGTGACCGCGATCCCGGCCGTCTCCAACTCGATCCGCGTCCCGTCGACCCGGTAGGGGTCCAGGTCGTTGACGACGATGCGGGCGCCGGCGGCGCCCAGCACTGCGGCGATCCCGGCGCCGATGCCCTGGCCCGACCCGGTAATGACGGCAACTCGATCCTTCACGTTCATTGCCACGACCTCCTCAACGTCCCTTGAACTGGGGCGGGCGCTTCTCCACGAATGCCTGGATGCCTTCCTTGCGGTCCTCGCTGGCGCGCAGCACAGCGTGAGCCGTCGACTCGAAATCGAGCCCGGTTTCCAGGTCGGCGTCGGTGGCCCGATTGACCAGCGCCTTGATGCGGTCGAGCGAAAGCGGGGCCCGTGTGGCGATCGTCCTCGCCAGGTCCCTGACGGCCTGGGGGAGGGCTGCGGCCGGCACCACGCGATTGACCACTCCCATGCGCCATGCCTCGGCGGCATCGAACTGCTCGCCGGTGAACATCATCTCCTTGGCGTACCCCGGGCCCGCCAGCCGGGTCAGCCGCTGGGTTCCTCCCGCCCCGGGCAGGCTACCGACCTTGGCCTCGGGGAATCCCACCTTGGCGGTGTCGGCGGCCACTCGCAGATCGCAGGCGAGGGCCATCTCCATCCCGCCTCCCAGGGCGTATCCCTGGATGGCGGCGATCACGGGAACGTTGAGCCCCTCCATCCTGCCGAAGACGTCACGGATCAACAGGCCCAGGGGATCGTGCACGGTTCCGGCCTCGTACTCGGCGGCGCGGCTCTTGAGATCGGCCCCCACGCAGAAGGCCTTCTCCCCGGCGGCGGCCAGGATCAGCACCCGGACTTCAGGGTTCGATGCGATCTGGTCGAGCAGATCGCGTATTCGCTGCAGCATGGCGACGGTGAGGGCGTTGAGCGCCTCGGGGCGGTTCAGCGTCATGACGCCGATACCGCCCGCCTCGATCTCGAACCGGACCAGTTCCTCTCCCGCGGTGTCATCCGCCATTTCCGCTCCTCTCTCGTCCCGGGTCGGAAACGACCCCGCTTTGAAGTAACCCCGCGATCTCGTCTGCGGTGAAGCCGTGTTCCTCCAGGACCGCCGTCGTGTCCTCACCGGCAAAGACGGGGCCCGGTCGACCCGGCCCGGCCCGGGTGTCGGAAAACCGGCCCGGCGCGGCGGTGCCGCGGATCGTTCCGACGGCCGGGTGCTCGACCGTCACCACGGCGGCGCTGGTGGCCACGTGCTCCTCGGCCATCAGTTCGGGGTAGCCGAGCAGCGGGCCGCAGAGGACGTCGGCGCCGTCGAGGATCCCGATCCACTCCGCGGTGGTGCGGGTGCGGAACACCGGCTCGAGCACCGCGGCGAGGTCGCGCCTCCCCACCACCCGCTTCTCGTTCGTCTCAAAGCGGGGATCGGTGGCAAGTTCGGGCATTCCCATCGCCCGGCAGAGCGCCGCCCAGCGGGTGGGGGTGTAGGCCGCCACCATCACGTATCCGTCGCGGGTGGGGTAGGCCTCGTTGGGCGCCGCATACGGTGCGGCGCTGCCCAGCCGCGGCGGCGGCCGGCCGTCGGCGAGGTACATCGAGAGCGGAACCACCTGGAAGGCCAGCAGAGCATCGAGCAGGGACACGTCCACCCTCTGGCCTCGCCCGGTGCGCTCGCGTGCCAGGAGCGCCGCCAGCACCGCCTGGGAGGTGAAGGCGCCTCCGGCCATGTCGGCGGCGGGGACTCCGACCTTCACCGGGGGGCCGCCGGCGGCGCCGGTGACGCTCATGATCCCGCTCATCGCCTGCGCCACCCCATCGACACCCGGTCGGTCCCGCCAGGGGCCCTCCTGGCCGAAGGCCGAGATGGCGGCATACACCAGGCGGGGGTTGCGGGCCGCCATCGCCTCGTAGCCGGTGCCGAGCCGATCCGCCACACCGGGTCGGAAGCTCTCCAGCGCGACGTCGCACTGCTCCGCCAGCCGCAGCACCACTTCGGCGCCGCCGGGATGCTTGAGATCGACCACGATCCCGCGTTTGTTGCGGTTCATGCCCAGGAACGATGCGGCCACTCCGGCGACGAACGGAGGCCCCAGGTCGCGGGCCCAGTCGCCTCCCGGAGGCTCCACCTTGATCACCTCGGCTCCCAGGTCTCCGAGATGCATTGCGCAGGTGGGGCCCGCCGCCCCCTGGGAGAGGTCGAGCACCTTGATGCCGTCGAGGGGGCCGTTCATGCGGCGCCGGCCGCTCTCTGGAACCGGGTCGCCCCGAGAACGGAGACCCCGCGTACCGCCAGGTCGGCGAAGTGGGCGGCGATGGCCTCGGGGGAGTGGTCGCCGTCGGGGCGGTACCAGCGCATCGCGGCATTGCACATGCCCAGCAGCGCCATGGCCGAGAGCCGCGGGTCCTGGGGGAGGAACTCTCCGCGGGTGATGCCGTCCTCGAGGATCCGGCGGAAGAACCGCTCGTAGCGGTCGCGCTTGGCCACGTGAGCGGTCATGAACTCCGGGGAGAGATAGCGGCCCTCCTCGGTAAAGCAGGCCACCGAGTCGCCGTCCCGGAGGGCGGCGGTGGTGTGCAGCACCAGCGCCCGGTGCAGGCGCTCCGAGGCGGGCCCGGCGGATTCGGCCACCTCCTGGACCTGGGGGAGGACCCGGCCGATCGTCAGCTCGATGATCTCCGCCAGCAGCGCCTGCTTGCTCGGGAAATGGTGATACACGCTCGACTTGGTGATGCCGACCGCGGCTGCCAGGTCGTGCATGCTGGTTCCGTTGAACCCCCTGGTGCGAAACAGGCTTGCCGCCGCCCGGCGAATGCGCTCCGAGGTGTCCGGGGTCTGGTCTTTCACGACGGTCATCCGGGCTCGTCGCCGAGGAGGGCGAAGGTTTCGTCCTCGGTGAGGACGTGGTCGCCGGCCTTGGCCGCCGCGAGGATGATGGCGACCCTCTCGTCGGTGCACTCCAGGCCGCGCTTGGTGAGCCAGGCCACGGCGTTGGCCTGGCCGCTCATCGGCCCCACCGTGATCGACTGCTCCCGGCCGAGCTCGGCGGCGGGGACTCCGCTGTAGATGCGGTCGGCCAGCCAGGTGTGGCCGATCCGCATCGCCTTGAGCACCGCGGCGGCGTGGACTCCGGTGCTGGTCTCGAAGGCGTCCCTTCCCACGGCCGGTGTGTTGCGCGGTATCGGAGTCTGGGTGCCGCGGGAAACCGCATCGCAGTAGGCGGGGAGCCCGTGCAGGTCGGAGTCGAGCCAGCCGAGCAGTTTGAGGTTGACCAGCAGCAGTTCCATCGGGGTGTTGCCCGACCTCTCGCCGATGCCGAGTCCGCATCCGTGGACGCGGTCGGCGCCCTCGGCGAGGGCGGCGAGGGAGTTCATCACCGAGAGTCCCCGGTCGCGATGGCCGTGGTAGTCGATCTTCACCTCGGTTCCGGTGTCCGCCACCACCTCGCGGGCGAAGCGGACCAGGGCGCGCACCCCCCACGGGGTGGCGTGGCCGACGGTGTCCGCCAGGCAGATGCGACGGGCCCCCGATTCGATGGCGACGGTGTACACGCGGCGCAGGACGTCGGGCCGGGCCCGCGTGGTGTCTTCGGTGACGAACATCACCTCGAGACCCTCGGAGCGTGCCAGTTTCACCGCATCCTCGGTGGTGTGCAGCAGGAATTGGAGATCCCACCCCTCGACGAACTGCCGGATGGGGCTGGAGCCGAGGAAGATCGACGCCTCGATCGGGACTCCGGCTCGCTGCTGGGCTTCCGCAATCGGAAGGATGTCGGCGCGGTGGGAACGGGCGGCGCAATTGGCCTCGATGTCGAGGCCGGCGTCGGCGATCTCGCGGGCCAGACCGACCACCTCGTCGAGCATTCCGGAACCGACTCCCGGGTACCCGATGTCGGCGAAACGGATGCCGAGCGGCGCCATGGCGTGGAGGATCTCGAGCTTCTGGCCGAGATTCGGTTGGTGGACCGAGGGGCTCTGCAGGCCGTCCCGCAGGGTCTCGTCGTCGAGCTCGACCCGGGCGGGACGCTCCTTGGCGGTCTCCCCCACCGTGTTCCAGTCGTGGAGGAGCTCCTCCTCGCGATCGTCGTAACTCCGCTGGTCGGCCATCGCGTCCTCCGTCCGTGCCGGGTCCCGGCCGGAAGGGATCCCCCGTCCGGCCGTTCGGTTGAGGCTGGCAAAGGCGGGGGCGGCGGGCAATCCGTCGGCTGCATCATTCCTCTGGTGCGGATACACCACGCCGGTGGGATCGGTGGAGTCGAGGCCATGGTTCGGGTGCATCGGGGAAATGGGTCACATGACCCATTGACGGATCCGCGTCGGGGCGTCGAAACTGATTCGACCGAACGGCCGGACGGCGCGGACGAGGAGGCGACGGTGACCGCGACTAACCAGGCCACGAACCCGGTGTCGTTCCGCCCCGGGGAGTTCGAGGTTTCTCCGGACGGCTCGGGGCGCCTTCTCGGCAGTCGTTGCCGCACCTGCGGCGCCCACTTCTTCCCCATCCGTGCGGCATGCTCGGGCTGTCTCGGCACCGACCTGGACAAGGTGCGCTTCGCCACCACCGGTACCCTCTACACGTTCTCGGTGGTGCGGCAGTCGACCCCTGCCTTCGAGGTCCCCTACGTGTTGGGGTATGTGGACCTCCCGGAGGGTGTCCGCATCATGAGCCAGATCAGCGGGTGCGACGCGGAGGAGGTCACCATCGGCATGGAACTCCAACTGGCAGTCGAGCCATTCGGAGCGTCGGAGGACGGCACCCCGCTCGTCGGCTACCGCTTCCGACCGGCGGGAGCGGTAGCCCCGCGATGACCAAGGTCCATGTGATCGGGGTCGGCATGACCCGGTTCGGCAAGCATCCCGACCGCAATGCCGCCGATCTCGGTGCCCAGGCGTTGCTCGAGGCCATCTCCGATGCCGGGATCGATCCGAGGCTGATCGAGGCTGCGTACTGCGGCCACGTGTTCCAGGGCATGGTCACCGGCCAGCGGATCCTGGCACAGGTCGGCCTGGCCGGTCTGCCCCTCTCCAACGTCGAGAACGCCTGCAGCAGCGGGGCCACCGCCATCCGGGAAGCCTCGCTGGCGATCCGGGCGGGAGAGCACGACGTGGTGGCGGCCGTCGGGACCGAACACCTCACCACCCGGTTCGCCGGGGCGCTCACTCCCGATCCCGGCGACCCGGAGGCCGCGGTCGGAGCCACCATGCCCGCGGTGTACGCCATGCGAGCCCGGCGCTACATGGCGGAGACCGGGATGACCCGGGAGCAGCTGGCCCGGGTGGCGGTGAAGAACCGCAAGAACGCCGCCGCCAACCCCCTGGCCCACTTCCGCAAGGAGATCACCGTCGCGGAGGTCCTGGCGTCGCGTCCCATCGCCGATCCCCTGAACCTGCTCGACTGCTCCCCGGTTACCGACGGGGCCGCCGCCGCCATCCTCGTCAGCGACCGGGTGGCGAAGCGGCTGGGCGGGGGCCGGACGGTGCGTCTCGCCGCCTCCACGCTGCTCACGGGGTCGGTGGAGACGGAGCCGACGTCGATGACCTTCGAGCCGCTCACCCGGAAGACGGCCGAGGCCGCCTACGAGCGCGCCGGGATCGGACCCGACGAGGTCGATTTCGCCGAGGTCCACGACTGTTTCAGCATTGCCGAGGTGCTCCGGGTGGAGGGCCTCGGTCTCTTTCCCCAGGGGGAGTACCCCGGCGCCGTCGAGCGCGGCGAGGCCGACATCGGGGGTCGGCTCCCGATCAATTCCAGCGGCGGGCTGATCGGCAAGGGCCACCCTCTCGGGGGTACGGGGGTCGCTCAAGTCGTGGAGTTGGTCCGTCAGCTGCGGGGTGAAGCCGGAGACCGGCAAATCCCGCACCCCCGGATCGGTCTGGCACATTGCCGGGGCGGCAAGGCGGTTGGGATCGAGGGGGCGGCATGCACCGTTCAGATCCTGGTGAGGTGAGGGCCTCCACCGAACAGGAGGCGCTGCCGTTCGTCTTGATGCGGGGCGGAACCAGCAAGGCCGTCTTTCTCCGCGGGGAGGATCTCCCCCCGCCCGGGAGGGAGCGCGACCGCATGATCCTCGAGGTGTTCGGAAGTCCCGATCCCCGTCAGGTCGACGGCCTGGGCGGAGCCGACATTCTCACCAGCAAACTGGCGATCATCGACGCCCCTTCGGTGGCGGAGGCCGACCTCGACTTCACGTTCGGTCAGGTGAGCATCACCCATCCGGTGGTCGACTACGACATCAATTGCGGCAACATCTCGGCGGCGGTGGGCGCCTTCGCCGTGGACGAGGGGCTGGTGGCACTGCGGGAGCCGGTCACGGTCGTCCGCATCCACAACACCAACACCGCCCGCATCCTCCTGGCGCGGGTCCCGGTGCACGACGGAGTCGCCGCCGTCGACGGCGACCTCAGCATCGACGGAGTTCCCGGAACCGGTGCCCCCATCGCGCTCGACTACAGCCGGACGGCGGGCGGCATCACCGGTGCTCTGCTTCCCACCGGTCGACCCCGTGACGTGCTCGACACCGCCATCGGACCGGTCGAGGCCACCATCGTCGACCTCGCCAACCTGTGCGTGTTCGTGGCGGCGGCTGCGGTGGGAATGACCGGCATCGAAAGTCCCGGCGATGTCGAGGACATGACGGCGATCCTCGCGGTCAAGGAGGCCGCCGCCCGGCTCCTCGGGATCACGCCGGACGGTCTGACGCCGATTCCGGCCGCGGTAGCGGTCCCGGCCGCCTACACCGGCTTCGGGTCGGGCCGGTCGGTGGCGGCCGCCGACGTGGACCTGGTGGCTCGCGTCGTCGGCGGCCGACCCCCCATGTTGCACAAGGCCTATCCGGGGACGGTGGCGGCCTGTACCGCGGTGGCGGCCTGTATTCCGGGAAGCACGGTGGCCGAAGTCGTGCGCCGGACGGACGGGTTGTTCCGGATCGGGCACACCAGCGGCGTCATGGAGGTGCGGGCCCGGGTGGTGGCCGACGGCGCCACCTGGAGGGTCGAGCAGGCCTCCTACGACCGCACCGCGCGTCGGCTCGCCGAGGGCAGCACGTTCGTGCGCCGCCGGGAGCCCACTTCCACATGACGGAGCGGATGCTCGCACTCTCGGTGAACGGCCGGGAGCAGCGGGTTCTCACCACCGACCATCGCACGCTCCTCGAGTTGTTGCGCGAGGATCTCCGGCTGACCGGGACCAAGCACGGCTGCGAACTCGGCGAGTGCGGGGCGTGCACCGTTCTGGTCGACGGGACTCCGGTGCTGTCCTGCCTCACCCTGGCCCGCAGCGCCGGGGGTCGCGAGGTGAGAACCGTCGAGGGGCTCGAAACGCGCGGCGTCCCCCATCCCCTCCAGGACGCATTCGCCCGCCTGGGTGCGGCTCAGTGCGGCTACTGCACCCCCGGGATGTTGATGGCGGCCTGCGCCTTGCTGGAGTCGGTCCCCGCCCCATCCGCCGATGAGATCCGGGAGGCGCTGTCGGGCAACCTGTGCCGGTGCACCGGTTACCAGAAGATCCTCGACGCCGTCCATCTCGCCGCCCGGAGCCGGGGATGACCGTGCCCGGGTTCTCCTATGTCGGCAGCAGCCGCCCCCGAGTGGATGCCGGCGCCCAGGTCAGCGGGCGGACCGTCTTCGCCGACGACATCTGGCTTCCCGGCATGCTGGTGGGGCGGCAACTGCGCAGCCCCCACGGCCACGCCCGCATCAGGCGTATCGACACCGCCCGGGCTCGGGCCCTGGAAGGGGTGGAGGCGGTGATCACCGGAGCCGACCTCCCCATCACCTACGGCATCCTCCCGGTGAGCCAGGACGAGCACGCCCTCGCTGTGGAGCGGGTCAGGTATGTGGGCGAGCCGGTGGTGGCGGTAGCGGCGGTGGACGCCGAGACCGCGGCCCGGGCCTTGGAACTGATCGAGGTGGAGTACGAGCCCATCGAGGAGACCGTTTCCCTCGAAGAGGCCGCCACCGACCGGGTTCTGATCCACGGCGAGGGTGTCGGCAAGAACGTACATCGCAGCGTCGCCCTCGAATTCGGCGACGTGGCCCGGGGTTTCGCGGAGGCGGACCACATTCGGGAGGATCTCTACGACTTCCGCGGGAGCACCCATGCCGCACTCGAGCAGCATGCCGCGGTCGCCTCCTGCGGCGCCGACGGGCGGCTCACCGTCTGGTCGTCGACCCAGGTGCCGCACTACTTGCATCGCACCCTGGAGAAGGTGCTGGAGCTTCCGGCGGGACGGATCCGGGTGGTGGCCACCCCGGTAGGCGGGGGCTTCGGGGGCAAGACCGACCCCTTTTCGCACGAGATCGTCGCCGCCCGGCTCTCGATGGAGACCGGCCGGCCGGTAAAGATCACCCTGTCGCGCGAGGAGGTGTTCTACTCCCACCGCGGCCGCCACCCGGTGCTGATGTGGGTCCGGACCGGGTTCCGCCGCGACGGGACGATCACCGCCATGCACTTTCGCACCCACCTCGACGGGGGCGCCTTCGGCAGCTACGGGCTGGCGACGCTCTATTACACGGGTGCCCTCCAGCCCTCCACCTATCGGATCCCCAACTACAAGTTCGAGGGCGTTCGGGTCTTCACCAACAAACCCCCATGCGGTCCCAAGCGCGGCCACGGCACCCCGCAGCCCCGGTTCGGTCTCGAATGCCAGCTCGACGCCGCCGCCGCCGACCTCGGGATCGATCCGGTCACGATCAGGTTGCGCAACTTGGTGAAGCCGTTCTCGACCACGGTCAACTACCTGCGGATCACCAGCTGCGGGCTGCGGGAGTGCATCGAGCAGGTGGCGGCGGCTTCGGGTTTCCGGGAGAAACACGGCAGGCTGCCTCCGGGTCGCGGGGTGGGATTGGCGGTCGGCGCCTATCTGTCGGGTGCCGGACTGCCCATCTACTGGAACGACATGCCGCAGTCCGAGGTGACGATCAAGGTGGACCGCGGCGGCGGGGTGACCGTGTTCTCCATGGCAGCCGACGTGGGCCAGGGATCGACCTCGGTGCTCGCCACGATCGTGGGGGAGGTGCTCGGGCTCGACCCGTCGACCCTGGTCATGGTGACCGCCGACACCGACCTGACCCCGGTCGATCTGGGCAGCTACTCCAGCCGGGTGACGTTCATGGCCGGCAACGCCGCGCTGGAGGCGGCGCAGAGGATCCGCGACACCGTGGTGGAGGCCGTGGCCGCTGAGCTGGGCACCACGGGAGACATGCTCGTCGTCGCCGAGGGCCGAGTCGGCGTCGAAGGGGCCCCCGAGAAGAGCATGTCGTGGCCGGATGCGGTGCGGGCCGCCATCGCCCGCTCCGGACCGCTCGCAGCATCGGGGTCCTACCGGGCCCCGGACCTGGCCGGGCCCTACAAGGGATCGGGGGTCGGCATCTCCCCGGCCTACAGCTTCTCGGCGGCCGTCGTCGAGGTGGAGTGCGATGCCGAGACCGGGCAGGTGCATGTGGAGCGGGTGTGGCTGGCGCACGACGTAGGCCGCGCCCTGAACCGGCTGCTCGTGGAAGGCCAGATCGAGGGCGGCATCTACATGGGCCTGGGGGAGGCGCTCATGGAGGAGCAGGCCTTCCGCGGCGCGCTGCACCGCGGCCCCTCCCTTCTCGACTACAAGATGCCCACTTTTCTCGACATGCCGCCGGTGGAGTCGATCCTGGTCGAGACCGTCGACCCGGAGGGGCCGTTCGGGGCGAAGGAGGTGGGGCAGGGCCCGCTGCTCCCGGTGATCCCGGCCGTGGCCAACGCCATCCACGACGCCCTCGGGGTTCGGATCGACGAGGTCCCGATCACTCCCGACAAGGTCGTGCGGGCGATGCGCGACCTGGCCAAGGGCGGGAGCGGCCGGGTAGGACCCGATTCGCCGCCGGAGTTCGATTTCGGCAGGTTGATCCGGGTCGAGGTCCCGGAGGGCTTCGCATCATGATGCGGCTCCCCGTCTTCACCTACCTCACCCCGTCCACGCTGGAGGAGGCCCTGGAGATGCTGCGGGATCGGCCCGGGTCCGCCGTGGTCGGGGCGGGGACCGATCTCCTCCCCAACATGAAGCGTCGGCAGGTGCGGCCGACGACGCTGGTGTCGATCGGCGCCATCCCGGGTCTCGCCGGGATCCGCCGGGACGCCGGCGGTGTGGTGATCGGAGCGCTGACGACGCTCCGGGATGTGGCCCGGTCTGGCGACGTGCCGAGGGCGCTGCGCGCCGCCGCCGGGTCGGTGGGGTCCCCTCAGATCCGCAACACCGCCACCGTCGGCGGCAACCTCTGCGTCGACACCCGATGCAGTTTCATCAACGTGACGGAGGAGTGGCGGGTGGCCTCGGGCCCCTGTTTGAAGGCCGGGGGCGACGTGTGCTGGGTGGCCCCCAAGGGGGAGCAGTGCTGGGCCGTGTCGTCCACCGACCTGGCGCCGGCGGCGATCGTTGTGGGAGCCTCGGTGCGGCTGGTGGGTCCCGACGGGGAGCGGACGTTGCCGGTGGCCGACCTGTACCGGCCGGACGGCATCGACCACATGGTCAAGGCGAGGGATGAGATTCTCACCGAGGTGTCGATTCCACCATCGGCCGGGCTGCGCAGCACCTATTTGAAGTTGCGCAGGCGCCGGGCGGTCGACTTCCCCATTCTGGGGGTTGCCGCCGCGCTGCGATACGCCGAAGACGGCACGATCGAAAAGGCCCGTATCGTCCTCGGGGCGATCGCGCCGGCGCCGTTGCGCGCCGGGGCCACCGAGGAGTTCCTGGTGGGAAGGCGGCTCACCCCGGAGGTGGTCGAAGCGGCTTCCCGGATCGCAGCCCTTCCGGTGCGGACGTTCGACAACGCCGACCTCGGCTCCCGGTATCGCAAGTGGATGGCGGCCACCTTTGTGGCCAGGGCGCTGCGCGAACTCGAGTAGTACCCCGTCACGTTGCGGGTCGGGGTACTAACTCAGCCGGTCCGGGGTGAATCCTCCGACCGCGCCCGAATCGTGGAGGTTGTGTAACCGCACCCGACCCCAGGCCACCGGTTTGTCGTCGAGATCCCGGGTCACCACCACCTGCCACAGTTGCTGGGAGCGCCCGCGGTGGAGCGGGGTGGCCTCGGCCACGAGGCGACCGGTGCGCACCGAGCGGAGGAAGTCGGTCGTATTGGATACTCCGACCGCCCCGGCCATGCCCTGGTCGATGGCCCAGAATGCCCCGGCCGCCGACGCCGCTGCCTCGATGAGGGCGCAGTACGCCCCGCCGTGGACGATCCCGTAGGGCTGCTGGTGGATCCGGGCGACCTCGACCTGGACCCTCACTCGGTTTGGTCCGATTTCGACGAACTCGAAGCCGAGGGCACCGTTGAGGCCGTGGCTGAGATCGGGGACTGGCTCGGTCATGGATGAACCTCTGCAGGTGGCGGGCCACGGTAGACGCGGTCGCGGGCTCACTCGCTCAGGCGACCGTCGGGCTTGCGGGTACCGCATGTCGCGGAGCGGCACCCAGTTGTTCGGGCAGGGTGAGGGCGAGGGGCGAGGGGCGAGGAAAAGCGTGCAGGCTGCAGCCTGCAGTCCCGAAGTCAGCGCTCGTCGAACGATCGACGATCGGCAATGGACTATGGACCGGTACCTGGTACTTGCCACCCGCATACCATGGTCCCCATGCTCCTCCCGCGCTCTGTGCTTGCGGATCTCGAGTTGCGTCTCGGCCTGCCCACACCGGGGTTGCGGGTGGTCGACCTCGAGGTCGATCTCGATCCCCTCGACCTGGTGCGGTCCGGGGCGTCGTCCTTCGGGTTCGCCGGTTTCTTCGCCTCACCGGAGGGACGCGTCGTCGGAGGGGTCGGCGCCGCCCGCCGCTTCTCGGCGCTCGGACCCGACCGTCTGCTCGCCGTCGACGCCCCCACCCGCGGTCTCGCTCCGGGTGTGCCGCTCCTCGTCGGGTTCGCCTTCTCCGAGGACGGGCCATCCGGGCCCGACTGGGAGGGGTTCGCCGCGGCGTCGGTGGTGGTTCCCGAGGTGACCGTGATCCGGGAGGGTGGCGGGTCGCACCTGATCATGGCGATTCCCCCGGGTTCCGATGGTCGGTCGGTGCTCACCCTCCTCTCGACGCTGGAGCGCCCCGGACCTCCCGGAGACGCCGGTGACGTCGAGGGAGCCGTTGCGGCCCGACCCGCCCCGTCCGACTACGTGGGACTCATCGACGAGGCGATCGGTGCCATCCGTGCGGGGTCGCTGTCCAAGGTGGTGCTGGCGCGCTCGGTGCTGGTGCGGCGGAGCCTTCCGATCGACGCCTTCGCCCTCGTCGCCCGACTGCGCGACGCCCACCCGTCGTCCTGGGTGTTCGGGTGGCAGGAGGGTGACGGGGTGTTCGTCGGCGCCAGCCCAGAACTGCTGGTGGCCCGCCGGGGTGATCACGTCCACCTCAGCCCGTTGGCGGGGTCCGCTCCTCGGAGCGGCGATCCCGAGCGGGATCGGAGGCTCGGCGATGCCCTGCTCGCCAGCCGCAAGGACCGCTTCGAGCACGAAGTGGTGATCACCGACGTCCTCGAGCGGCTCGCCCCGCTGGTCGCCGGGCTGCACCGGTCGCCGACCCCGCAGCTGCACCGCTTCCCGTCGGTGCAGCACCTGGCCACCCCGATCTCGGGCATCACTTCGGCGCGGATCCTGGAACTGGCGGCGGCTCTCCATCCCACCGCCGCCGTCGGCGGCACCCCCCGGTCCGAGGCGCTGCGGTTCATCGAGAAGGCCGAGGGAATCGACCGGGGCTGGTATGCCGGAGGGATCGGCTGGGTGGACGGCTCTGGTGACGGTGAGATTGCCATCGGGCTGCGCTGCGCGCTCCTCCGCGGACACTCTGCGGTCGCCTATGCCGGCAACGGGATCGTCGCCGACAGCATCCCCGCCGCCGAGCTGGAGGAGACCCGGCTCAAGCTGCGGCCGATGCTCGACCTGTTGACCTGACCGGACTTCGGGCGGGAACCTTTTCGCCTCCGGCGGTGTACCAGGGGTAGGCAACATCCGGAGGGATCCATCGTGCTCACGAGACGCCGTTTACTCGCCTTCATCGCTGTGGTCGCTGCCGTGCTCGCCACCACCACCGCCGTCTGGGCCAAGGGCGCCGACCAGGTGACGCTGAACGACGGGACCACCAAGGTGGTTCTCAACGACTTTGTCCCCGACCAGACCGGCATGTATGAGTTGCTCTGGGAGGGAAGCGGCTCGGTCTCGGGACCGCCCGAGGCGGACCTGGGTCCAATGATCGAGGCGGTGTGGCGCTTCCCCATGGGTTCGGATGAGTTCATGGGTTTTGATGAATTCTTCTTTGTGCGACAACTCTTGTATCCCCTGGCCGCCGGCGGGCCGGTGACCTACATCGAGCCCGGACAGTTGCTGTACGGCGAGCCACGCTCCGGAGGGTGGTTTGCCGCTCCCGTCGGTCTGGTCGACTCATTGCGCCAGGCTGGGTTCGATCTCGGCGCGACGGCTGTCGTTCCGCCGCTGCTCACACCTGCGGAGGTGCCGTCACCGGTCGGCATCGCACTCGAGAAGTCGACGCGAAATCGGTCGACACCCTGGGTGATCGTCCTCGGCGCGGTCCTCCTCGCGTTCATCGCAGTGATGAGAATGGAGATCACAGCGGGGAAACCAACCCCTGCAACGGCCCCCATGCATCGCTGACGCCGGCGGAGGCACCTTCTGACGGACGACGAGTTGATCGAACAAGCCCGCACCGGGGACCTGACCGCCTTTGCGGTGCTGGTTCGCCGTCACCAGGCAACCGCCTATCGCGTCGCCTTCCTGATCACGCGTTCCGCCGCCGACGCCGACGATGCCCTGCAGGAGGGTCTGATTCGCGCCCATCGAGCCCTTCCGCGGTTTCGTACCGGCGAGCCGTTCCGCCCGTGGCTCACGACGATCGTCGCCAATCAGGCGCGCAACCGGGCACGGTCGAGGCGACGCGCCGAGAACCTGGTCGGAAGACTCGCCTCGGTGGCCGACACCCGAACCGGCGAGGATCCCGAGACGGCTGCTATCCGCGAAGAGCGGCGTCGGCGGGTGATCGCCGGGGTCGAGTCGCTCCCGGAACGGTTCCGGCGCGCCGTGGCACTCCGGCATCTTCTCGGGCTGACCGAGGCCGAAACAGCACAGGCGCTCGGTGTTGCCGTCGGCACGGTGAAGTCACGCGTGGCGCGGGGATTGCACTTGTTGCGTGAGTCGATCGGAGACAGCGATGATTGACGATGCCGCCCTGATCGCCGAAGTGAGGTCCGTCGGCGCTCGGCTCCGCCTCCCGGATGCCCCTGACACCGATCGGCTGGTGGGGATGATCCCGCGGGTGGTTGCCCGTCGTCGCACGGTTCGCCGCGGCCTGGTAATCGCGACCGTCGTCGGGTGTCTGGTCCTGGTCGGGGTGCCTCCGGTCCGGCGGGCGGTGGCCGACACCCTCGGGCTTGGTGGCGTTCGCATTCGCCTCGGGTCGCTCGGGGAGGTGCGGCAGGGCGCAGTCCTCGGTGACCTCGGTCGGCTCGTCTCGGTGGCCGACGCAGAAGCCGCCCTCGGTGCCCGCCTGCCGCGGCTCCCCGGTGCGCCGGACCCTCTGGTGCTGCTCCGCTCCGATGCCGCCGTCCCCGTGGTGACGATGTGGTGGCTGCCCTCGCCGACATACCCGGCGTCCGATGGCGGGGGAGGCGGATTGGTGCTCATGCTGTTCCGGGGATCCGTCGAGTGGCCGGTGATCGAGAAAGTCGTGGGTGACGATGCGTCCCTCGTCGCCGTGTCCGTGCGGGATCGTCGCGGCATCTGGGTGGAGGGCGATGCCCACGCCGTTGGTTTCCTCGATCCCGACGGGAACGTCTGGGAGGACACCATCCGGTTGTCCGCCAACACGCTCCTGTGGGAGGAGGGCGGGATCACCTACCGTCTCGAGGGTTCCGGAGGCCTCGAGGTCATGCTCGGCATCGCCGAATCGCTGCGTTAGGAGCCAGATGCCACCGCGTCCGCCACTACCCGGCGGATGCGGCGATGCAGGTCGGCGTTCTCGGTGCGATCGGTGCGCACCTCGACGAACCGGGGCCGGTGCGCCGTGGCGGAGACGAGTTCGGCGAGCCGTTCCTCATCGATGACGACCTCGGATTTGACACCGAGCGCCGTCGCCACCGCAGCGAGGTCGAGCCCGTGCGGGGTGCCCCAATAGCGTTCGAAGTGTGGATGACCCGCCTGGGGGAGGAGGTGGAAGATTCCGCCGCCGTCGTTGTTCACCGCCACCAGCGTCGCCGGGATGCCGAGACGCGCTGCCGTCGCCAGCGCGCCGAGATCGTGCAGCACCGAGAGGTCGCCGGCGAGGCCGATCGTGGGTGCCACCGTTGCCGAGGCCGCCCCGAGCACGGTGGAGAGGAACCCGTCGATCCCGTTGGCCCCGCGGTTGGCGCGCACGGTGAGCGGTCGGGCGACGGGACGCATCACCGTATCGAGGTCGCGGATCGGCATCGACGACGCCACCCACAGCACGCCGCGGTCCGGCACCGACTCCACGACGGTGCGGGCGATCGCCGGCTCATTGGGGAACGGTGCAACGTCGATGAGGTCGTGCAGCGCGGCGCAGGCAGCGGAGTCTGCAGATCGCCATCGCTCGATCCAGGTGGGGTCGGTCGGGGAGGCGACGGCCTGGGCGAGGGCGGCGAGCGTCGCCGCCGGGTCGGCGCGAACCACCACACCCGCGGAGGCGGTCGGATCGCGCCACCCGGTGGGGTCGATCAGGATCTGGGTGGCGTCACGGTGGCGTTCCAGCCATTGCCCCGCCGGCTTCGAGGTGGGGATCGCCCCGAACCGGACCACCACCTCCGGGGCTGCGGAGTCGATGAAGCCGGCCCAGCCGAGCGCATCCGACGCCGTCAGGACCTGGGAGAGGTCGTGGGTTCCGGCACGCACCCCGCTGAGCGGGTCGGCGAGGATCGGCCATCCGCAGGCGGCGGCGAAGGCGACGACGGCGGCAGGGACCTCGGGATCGTCCTGGGGGCCGGCCATCACCAGGCCGCGACGCCCCGCCATCTGCTCCGCAAGTGCATCGATCGCAGCCGCGGTGAGCTCGAGACGCCCGGCCACCACCCGGGGAACGGCAACCCGCTCCGGGTGGACCGGTCCCGGAGGCATGAGCGGCTCCCGAAACCGTAGGTTGAGATGGACCGGGCCGGCCGGTGGGGTGGTGGCCTCGGCGACCAACCGGGCGGCCAGTGCGGCGACGTGCGCGGGTCCGGTGACCGCCGGATCGGGGACGGCCGTGTCGTGCGCCCACTTCACCGACCGCCCGAACAGCCCTTGTTGGTCGATGGTCTGCGCCGCGCCCACGTCGCGCAACTCGAACGGCCGGTCGGCCGTGATGGCGATCAACGGAACACCGGCGTGACGGGCTTCGATCAGGGCGGGGTGGAGTTCGGCGGCGGCGGTCCCGGACGTGGTGACGATCACCACCGGGCGCCGCGTGGTGCGGGCGATGCCCAGGGCGAAAAAAGCCGAGGAGCGCTCGTCGTGGTGGGACCAGTCGGTGATCGCCGACCCCGCCAGCGCCAGTGCCAGCGGAGTGCTGCGCGAACCCGGGGTGATGCAGGCGTGCGCCACCCCGGAGCGGTGCAATGCATCGATCAGGGTGGCGGCGTAGATGGCGTTGCGGTCGGGCACGATCGGAGGCTACCCGTCGCCCGTCGCCCGTCGCCCGCTTCCCACGGGAGTCGGGCCTCGGGCGTCGGTAACAGGAAACGGGAAACGGGAAACGGGAAACGGGAAACTAGATCGCCGCTCCCACTCCCAAAAGTACCCCCACCACCAGATGCAGCCGCGCGTTCATCTTGAGCGCCCGGATCAGCTCGGGTCCCGCCTCCCGCGTTGCCACCGCCCGCATCGGGGCCACCGCCAGCGGGAGCGCCGCCAGGGCGAGCAGCGTCCACCGCGGGGTCAGGCCGAAGCCGGCGAAACCGGCTATCAGAACGAAGGCGCCGAGCAGCAGGGTTCCGTAGAGGATCCGGGTGCGGCGCCGGCCGAGGAGCACTGCCAGGGTGTGCTTCCCCGCGGTCCGGTCGGTGTCGATGTCGCGCACGTTGTTCGCCACCAGGATCGCGGTCACCAGGAACCCGACCGGAATCGCCAGCAACCACGCCTGGTCGGTCATGGTGGCATCGTGGACGTAGCGACTGCCGACGACCCCGGCGAGACCGAAGAACAGGAACACGAATACCTCACCGAGCCCGCGATATCCGTAGGGCCAGGGACCCCCGGTGTAGGCGAGGGCGGCGACGATGGCGGCGGCGCCGACGGCGAGGATCATCCAGTCCGAGATCGCGGCGAGGTACAGGCCGCCGGCGGCGGCGGCGGCGAGCACGATCGCGGTGCCGGCCCACATTCGGCGCGGGGTGAGCATCCCCGAGGCGACGGCACGGGGTGGTCCGATGCGCTGCGGCCCGTCGGCGCCGCGCCGGGCGTCGGAGGCGTCGTTGGCGAAGTTCACCGCCACGTTGATGAGCACCGCGGTGACGAGCGTCACCACGAAGGCGTCCCATCGGAACACGCCGTCACCGATCGCCAGCCCGCCCCCGACCAGCACCGGGGCCACCGAGGCGAGCAGCGTGGGAGGCCGGGCGGCGACCAGCCAGGGGTTCACGGGAGGCGGGGGAACTTCCCGAAGTCGGGTTTGCGTTTCTCGTTGAAGGCGTCCCTGCCCTCCTGCGCTTCCTGCGACATGTAGAAGAGCAGGGTGGCGTCTCCGGCGAACTGCTGCTGGCCGGAAAGCCCGTCGCCGGCGGCGTTGATCGCCGCCTTCATCATGCGGATCGCCAGGGGCGACTTCTCCAGGATTTCCCGGGCCCATGCCACCGTCTCCGCTTCGAGGGCGGCGAGGGGAACCACCTTGTTCACCATCCCCATCTCGTATGCCTCGGCCGCCGAGTACTGGCGGCACAGGTACCAGATCTCGCGAGCTCGCTTGTCGCCGACCATGCGGGCGAGGAGACCCGCCCCGTAGCCGCCGTCGAACGACCCCACCTTCGGGCCGGTCTGTCCGAACACCGCGTTGTCGGCGGCGATGGTGAGGTCGCACACCAGGTGAAGGATGTGTCCACCGCCGATGGCGTACCCGGCCACCATGGCGATGATCGGCTTGGGGACGCGGCGCATCTGGACCTGCAGGTCGAGCACATTGAGCCGCGGGGTTCCCTGAGGATCGAGGTACCCGGCGTCGCCGCGGATCTTCTGGTCTCCGCCCGAGCAGAACGCCTCCGTGCCGGCTCCGGTGAGGATGATCACCCCGATGCCCTGGTCGTTGCGGGCCATGTCGAACGCAGCGCTGAGTTCGAAGAGCGTGGTGGGTCGGAATGCGTTGCGGACCTCGGGCCGATCGATGGTGATCTTGGCGATGCCCGGCATCGTCTCGTAGCGGATGTCGGTGAAGTCGCCCTGTGGCGTCCAGTGGAAGTCCATGGGGTCAAGTTAACCACCGGTGCAGCCGGACCAGGCGGCAGGGCCTGATACCTTGCGTCGCGTGGACTGGTTGCGCATCGCCGCCGCGTCTCGCCCCGGGGCCCCGGCACTGGTCACTCCGGACCGCACGGTCACCTATGCAGAACTCGACCGCGCCGCCGACGCCGTGGCCTCGATCGTCACCGGGAGCGGTCTCGCCGCGGGCGTCGTTGCCTTTTGGGGCGAGCGAGATCCGGCGACGGTCGCGGCGATCTGGGGTATCCCCCGGGCCGGCGCCACCGCAGTCCCCGTCGATGCCCGGATCGCTCCGGCGGATGCGATGCGGCTCCCCGGCGACGCCGGTGCCCGCGGGCTCTGGGCCCTTCCCGACGGTGGCATCGACGCGCTCCTCGGGTTGTCTCCCGGAGCCGGAGAGGCCGCCGGCGGTATGCCCGGCGCCGCCCGGTTCGTCGTGTTCACCTCGGGGTCGGAGGGGAGGCGCAAGGGAGTGGTGCTCACCGGGGGCAACGTCGCCGCCTCGGTGGCCGCCTCGGCCGAGCGGCTCGGCAATTCACCCGACGACCCGTGGCTGGGGGTGCTGCCGCTGTTTCACGTCGGTGGTCTCGCGGGGCTGTGGCGCCAGGCGGCTGCGGCGGCACCGGTGATCCTCGAGCCGTCGTTCGATGCGGTGCGTTGCGCCCGGCTGCTCTCCGGTACCGCGTTCGCCTCGGTGGTGCCCACGATGCTGATGCGCATGCTCGACGCCGGCGCCCGGGGTGGCGATCGGCTCCGTGGGGTGCTGGTGGGGGGCGGACCGGCCGATCCGGCGCTGCTGCACCGGGCCTTCGATGCCGGCATCCCCGCCCTCCAGACGTACGGCCTCACCGAGACCTGCTCCCAGGTGTGCACCGTTGCCCCCGGAGACGCCGAGCGCGACCTGGGCACCGCCGGGCGGCCGCTCAGCGGCGCCGCGGTGGCGATCGGAGGCGACGGCCGCATCCGGGTACGGGGCCCGATGGTCTCCTCCGGATACCTCGGCGAGGAGCCGCGGAGTGACGAGTGGTTCGTCACCGGAGATCTCGGGTCGATCGACGCCGAGGACCGCCTCACCGTGCTGGGGAGGGCCGACGCGGTCATCGTCACCGGCGGGGAGAACGTCCATCCGGCGCTCGTGGAGCGGTCGCTGCGCACCGTTCCCGGGGTGGTCGACGCCCGGGTGTTCGGAGAGCCCGACCCGGAGTGGGGGAGCAGGGTGGTGGCCGAGGTGGTCCTCGCCGGCACGACCGTGGTCGCCGCCGCTGCCGCCGCCCGGCGGCTGCTGCGGCCGGCCGAGGTGCCGCGGCGCTGGGTCAGCGTCGAATCGCTGCCGGTCAAGCTGTCCTGAGGGCGGACGAGCCCGACCGCCCGGCACTGCGTCCGCGCATCGTGGACGGCGGATCGCCGCATCGGGCGGCCGGGAGCGTCGTCGGGGAGACGACGGGAGGAGGCGCGAGCTACCGCTGCTGGCGGGGACGAGCCTCGTTGACGTTCAGCTTGCGGCCGGAGAACTCGTATCCGTCGAGCGCCTCGATCGCCTTGCGCCCGTCGGCATCCGGCATCTCGATGAAGCCGAATCCGCGGGGGCGGCCGGTCTCACGATCGGTGATGACCGAAGCCTTTTCGACGGCGCCGTGCTTGGAGAACAGTGCCTCCAGCTCGTCCCCGGTGGTGGTGTAGGGAAGATTCCCCACGTAGATGTTCATCTGGGTCCCTTTCTCGAGTACCCACCCGTCCACCATGGACGGGCATTCGGCCTTGGGTTCCCGAGACACAATCGCTCACAGACCACGCGGCCGGCGCACACGATAGCGAGAGCACGGCGGAGTTCCAGCGCGGATTCGTCCCGACGCGTAGGGTGTCTCGACCTGCCACGGAAAGGGTGATACGGATGTGCTTTGCTGCCGACTCGACGCCCCCGGTTCCTCCGGTGTCCGGTGCCGTCGTCGACACCCGGCGGGTCACACTGACCGCCGCCGACGGCAATCGGTTGGCCGCCTATGAGGCGCGCGGCGACGGGTCCGGGGGCGCCGCGGTGGTGATACTCCCCGACGTGCGCGGCCTCTATCGGTTCTACCAGGAGTTGGCGGAGCGGTTTGCAGAACGCGGCTACGACGCATTGGCCATCGACTACTTCGGGCGTACCGCCGGGGTGGGCGTCCGCGACGAAGCCTTCGACTACATGCCCCACGTCCGGCTCACCACCCACGACGGGGTAAAGGCCGACGCCGCCGCCGGTGTGGCCCATCTTCGTTCGTTGTCAGACGCGCCGGTGTTCACGGTCGGGTTCTGCTTCGGCGGCAGCAACTCGTGGCACCAGGCGGCCAACGGTCTCGGACTCAGCGGGGCGATCGGGTTCTACGGGCACCCCGACCGGGTCTTCCCCGAGGGCTCCACGCCGTTGGTGCAGCGGGTGGGGGAGATGACTTGTCCGATCCTCGGCCTCATGGGCGGTGACGATCCGGGGATCTCGGTGGCCGAGGTCGAGAAGTTCCGGGAAGCGCTCACCGGGGCCGGCGTGGAGCACGAACTGGTCGTGTACGAGGGCGCCCCCCACTCGTTCTTCGACCGCAAGTATGAGCAGTTCGCCGAGGCGTCGGCCGACGCCTGGGATCGGGTGCTGCGGTTCATCGAGGCCAACAAGTGAGGCCACCGCCGGTGCTCCGGCGGTGGCCTCATCGTCGTTCGTCGGATCGTCTTTACGGCGTAGGCACGGTGATCGGGGTGATCTCCGAGTCGGTGTCGATGGTGGTGACGACGACCGCCTCGCCGGCGCCTGCCGGGACCGTGTAGCGGATCTCGGCAAGAGCCCCGTCCACGACGGTGAGGGTCACCACGACGTCCTCGTCTCCGGAGAACCCGAGCACCGACGGTGGGTAGGTCGCCTCAAGCACTGCGTCGTCGCCGTCCGAGGAGACGACGGTGAGCGCCGAGGGTTGTGCGAGGGGGGTCAGGGGGTCGACCACCGGAGCCGGGCCGGCGAGCACCGCCCAGAGCTCGTTCCCCTGGCGTGCCCACTGACCCGAGGAACCGATGATGTACTCGACCACGCGGTCGCCACTCGTCACCAGGTACTGCCCGGTTCCGTCGTAGACGGATCCCTCGACATGGGTCGTCTCCACGCTCCCGACGGTCACGGAGGCGGTGAACCCGTACCGCCCGCCCACCGCGGCGACGGCGTCGGCGAGGTTCGGGTCGCTCGGCGCGACGGTGGTGGTAGCGGCGGTCGTTCCGGGTGTCGTGCTCGTGGTGGCGCCATCATCACCGCACGACCCGAGTGCGATGACGGACGCGACGATGGCGGCCCCCAGAAGGGAGGACCGCCACCGGCCGCCGGTTTCCCGGGTCGTCACTTGTCGTCGTCTTCGTCTTCGAACTCGACGGTGATCGTGATGGTCTGCCCGTCGACGGTGTAGAGGAACGAGATCTCGTCGTCCTCCTGTTCGAAGTCGACGACCTGGCCGTCGACGCTGACCGAGGTCACGGCGCCGTCGGCGTCGGTGACGATCTCGATCGTCAGGTTCGACCCCAGGAGCGGGAGCACGGTGGTGGTGCTGGGCTCGAGGTCCGTCACGGTGTCGTCGGCCTGCGCAGCGGCGGGAAGCCACAGCATCGCCACGGCCACCAGGGTGGTCACCAGCCGGATCAGCGGCCGGGTCGCTTTCCTCAGGTCCCTCATGTCTTCTCGTTCCTCTCTCGTCGTCTCGTGGACTCTGGCTGGGTAACCGCCGCGGCGGTGCCGCGGGGTACGGGTCAGTCGGCTATTTCCTCGTCTTCGGTCTCATCCCCGTCGGGCGCCGGGTCTTCCTGTTCGCCGTCTGTCGGGTCGTCGTCCCCGCTCGGCTCGCCGCTTTCTTCGGCCTCGTCTCCGTCGTCGCCATCTTCGGACGGGTCGTCGGTCTGGCCGTCGTCGGTTCCGTCGCCGTCGTCGGACGGGTCATCGCTGCAATCGCGGCGTTCGTCTTCGTCGATCCGGGCGTCTTCGCCGCTCCCGGAGATCTCGATCCGGATGCGGACGCCGTCGGCGAACCGCACCTCGATGCGATCGGTGTCCTCGGCCACGGCCTCCAGGTCGCCGGTGATCTCATCGAGGGCGAGTGTGCCGTTCTCCGCCACCGTGTAGACCACCGAGATGGGGTCGCCGACACACGCCGTGGACTCCCAGGTGTAAGAGCCGGCGAGGACGCCCAATCCCCCTTCGCCCGGATCGATCGTCGTCGTAGTGACGGTGATCACGGTGGCGGTGGTCGTGGTGACGGCTGTGGTGGTGCTCGTCGTCGTCGTTGTCGTGGACCGCTGCGGATTGCGGAGCTCGATGCCGAGGTGCGAGGCGCCGTCGGCGAGCACGGATTGAATCGGATCCGGAAGGATCCCGGTGACGGCGGCGCCTCCGGTGGCGGCGAGAGCCACCGCGGTGCCGAAGAGGATTTTGGCGGTGAGGCCGGAGAGCGCCCCGCGGAAGAGGAGGCGGCGGCGCCGCCCGCCGGGTGCACCTGCCCCAACCTGGTGGTCGGCTCCGGCGGCCATGGATGCCGCCGCGGCGACGTGTCGTGAGGCGACGTGCTCGGGCACGGTCTCGGCGAAATCGGAGGAGCGGATGAGGGCGGCGAGCGCGTCGAGTGACGGATCCGTCGGCACCCCGCCGCTCAGTACCGCCTCGATGTCGTGCTGGCTGATTTTCTTGCCCACGTCGTCTCCCTCGACATCCGGGTAACCGCCGAGATCGCTCACAGGGGTACGCCCTCGCGTTCGATCATCCGGCGGAGGGACTCGAGACCGCGCCGTTGGAGGGCCTTGACGGCGCCGGTGTTCTTCCCAATCGCCTCGGCGATCTCGGGGACCGTCAGGCCGCCGACGAGACGCAGCAACAGCACCTCCTGTTGGGCGGGGGCGAGCCGTCCGATCATCTCTCGCACCCGATCGGTGCCGATCGAGGTCAGCGCGGTGTCGGCGGTGGTGTCGTGGGGCCCCGGGTCGCTCTCGTCGAACTCGGCGACCGGCTCCGAGGGCCGGCGGCGCGCGGTGCGCCGTTCATCCAGCAGCCGGTGGTGGGCGATGGTGAACAGCCACGACCGGAAGTTGGCCTCGGTGCCGGTGAACGTGGCGATGTTGCGCGCCAGCTGCAGGAAGACTTCGCCGAGGAGGTTTTCCGGATCCGAGGCGCCCCGGTTGCGCAGGTAACCGAGCACCCGGCCGGCGTGGCTTCGGTACAGGCGGGCCCACGCCCACTCGGCACCGGCCTGTGCCGCCGCGAGCACGGAGGCAAACTCGGAATCCTGCATCTTCAAGACCTCGGCGTTGCGGTAGTCGAACTTGAAAGGCAAGGTAATCCCGACGCGGCGACTGTCACGGAAGCCTTACCGGCAGGCTGCCGAGCCGACCACCGGCTACCCAAACCTGCCACCATGGGTAGTTCGCGGAGGGCACGATGAGCGAGCCGATCACGATGATCGTCGAGATACCCCGGGGCAGCCGGAACAAGTACGAGGCCGATCACGAGACCGGCGAGATCTTCCTCGACAGGATGCTATTCACCTCCACCCATTACCCCGCCGACTACGGCTTCATCCCCCACACCCTGGCCGAGGACGGCGATCCGCTCGACATCATGGCCCTGGTGGTCGAGCCCACCTTCCCCGGATGCCGGATCCGGGTTCGCCCCATCGGGGTGTTCCTGATGGAGGACCAGGGTCACGCCGACCACAAGGTCATCTCCGTTCCCTGGGGTGATCCCCGCTGGGACGGGACCAGGGATGTCGAGGACCTCCCGGAGCACCTTCGGCTCGAGTTCGAGCACTTCTTTTCCGTCTACAAACAACTGGAGAAGAAGAAGACGGCGGTGCTGGGGTGGCGTCCGCTCGCCGAAGCGTCCGTGGTGATCGCCGAGTCGTTGGCGAGGTACGGACCCGCCTCATGACGTCCCGTTTCACCCGCTTCAAGGCGGTCCTGGTCGGTCGTCCCCTCGCCAGCTACCAGGCGGATCTTCAGCTGCTGCCGAAGCGGCTCGCCCTCCCCGTGTTCGCCTCCGATGCGCTGTCTTCGGTGGCATACGCCACCGAAGAAGCGATGATCGTTCTCGCCCTGGCCGGGGTCGCCGCCTTTTCTTTCATCACCCCGGTGAGCCTGGCGGTGGCGACGCTCCTCGGCGTGGTCGTCGTCTCCTACCGGCAAACGATCCGGGCCTACCCGCAGGGGGGCGGCGCCTTCTCGGTTGCCACCGACAACTTCGGGATCGGCGCCGGTGCCGTCGCCGCCTCGTCGCTGCTCGTCGACTACGTGCTCACCGTGGCGGTGTCGGTCTCTGCCGGGGTCGCCGCCATCACCTCGGCGGTCCCCGAACTGATCGAGTGGCGCGTGTCGATCGCATTGTTCCTCATCGTGATGCTCACCGTGGCGAACCTCCGTGGTGTCAAGGAGGCCTCGACGGTCTTCTCGGTGCCGACCTACCTGTTCATCCTCACCGTGCTGGCGATGCTGATCACCGGGTTCGCCCGTTGCTTGTTCGACTCCTGCCCGACCGCAGTCTCCGCCGGGCTCGAGATCGATCCTGTGGTGGGCTCGGTCACCGTGTTCCTCATCCTCCGCGCCTTCGCCTCGGGGGCAAGCGCCCTCACCGGGGTCGAGGCCGTGGCCAACGGGGTGCAGGCATTCCGGGAACCCAAGGCCCACAACGCCGCCACCACCCTGGCGCTGATGGGAACGGTGGCGATTTCATTGTTCCTCGGGATCTCCACCCTGGCCCGGCTCACCGGGGTCCGGATCACCCACGAGACCGTCAACCTCTACGGCACGGTGCTCTCCCAGGTGGGGCGGGCGGTGTTCGGTGGCGGGTTGGGGTTCTGGCTGCTCCAGGTGTTCACCGCGCTGATCCTGATCCTCGCCGCCAACACCGCCTACCAGGGTTTCCCGCTCCTCTCGGCGATCCTCAGCGACCACCGGCTCCTGCCCCGGCAGTTCCGCAACCGCGGCGACCGGCTGGTGTTCTCCAACGGGGTGGTGGTGCTGGCCCTGCTCACCGGGAGTTTGATCGTGGTGTTCCACGCCGAGGTAACCCGGCTCATCCAGTTGTACGTGGTCGGGGTGTTCACCTCGTTCACCATCAGTCAGGCGGGGATGATCCGGCACTGGCTGCGCTCTCGCGCACCGGGATGGCGCCGCTCGATCGTGATCAACGCGGTGGGAGCGGTCACCACCGGCGTGGTGCTCGCCGTGGTCACGATCGTGAAGTTCACCCACGGCGCCTGGGTCGTGCTGGTGGCGGTTCCGCTGTTGGTGGCGCTCATGCTTTCGATCCGGCGCCACTACCGGGCGGTGGGCGCCCAACTGCGCGCTCTCCCCGTCGACGCCACGCCGCGCTCCCATCGGATCGTGCTCCTGGTGGCGCATGCCGACGAGGCCACCGACCGGGCGCTGCGCTACGCCGAGAAGGTCCACTCCGAGGGCATCGAATGCGTCCACGCCGTGGAGGTGGACAGCGACGAGACGTCGTACGCGTGGAGGGCGATGCACCCACAGCGGTCGCTCACCCTCCTCGAGGGCAAGGCCGGTGTGAGCCGGCGGATCGTCGATCACATCATCAAGGTGCGCGACGCCCACCCCGGCGAGCGCGTGACCGTGGTCATGTCCGATCGTCTCGACCGCCGTAACCTCGGCGAACTGCTCCGGCATCGCCACAGCCTCGTCATCAAGTTCCTGCTGCTGTTCCAGTCCGGGGTCGTGACCACCGACCTCACCCATTTCCGCCGCCGCCGACGCAGCGGTCTTACCCCGGTGCCGCTGCGGCAGGTGGAACTGGTGGTGCCGATTTCGGATCTGACCCGTCCGGTGCGGGAGGCGTTGTTGTACGCACGCTCGCTGGGTCCGCCTCTGACCGCGGTCCATGTCGACGTCGAAGAGCGACAGCGGGAGCGCGTGCTGCGCGATTGGAGGTCGGCGGCCATGGACGTCCCTCTCGAGGTGCTGCCCTCGCCGTATCGGGGACTCATCGACCCGCTGGTGGACTACCTGCGGGAGCGGCGCCGGGTGGCCCTGCCGGGGACGCTGATCAACGTCATCATCCCGGAGTTCATCGTCGAGGGACGCATCACCCAGATCCTGCACAACCAGACCGGGCTGGCGATCAAGGGCGTCCTCTCCCGGGAGCCCGGCATCGCCGTCACCAGCGTGCCCTTCCACCTGACGACCCACCTCGGCGAGGAGTGACGGAGTCGTCGCCCGTTGCCCGTTGCCCGTTGCCCGACGCCCGTCGCCCGTCGCCCGTCGCCCGACGCCCGTCTTCAACCTCTGCGGGCGCTCCGACGGGGCTGCAGGCTGCCGGCTGCATGCTTCCGTCGCCCCTCGACTGACCTCCTCTCCGACGCGCATACCATCAGGGGAATGCGTGAGCTGATCCGGAGGACCTTCCGTTCGCTCCGGGTGCGCAACTTCCGCCTCTTCTTCATCGGCCAGTTCATCTCGTCGGTGGGGCTGTGGATGCAGCAGGTCGCCGAGTTGTGGCTGGTCGCCGACATCACCGGCAGCCCCGCCGCCGTCGGTCTGATCACCGTCACCCATTTCGGTCCGATCATGCTCTTCGGCCTGTGGGGCGGGGTGATCGCCGACCGGCTCGACAAGCGCAAGATCCTGCTCGTCACTCAGGCCCTGCTCGGCCTGATCGCCGGGATTCTCGCCGTGGTGAGCGCCACCGGCGGCGTCACCGTGGGGATCCTCTACGGGTTTTCCGCTGCCACCGGCCTGGTGCAGGCGCTGGACAACCCGGCGCGACGCTCCTTCGTGCGGGAGATGGTCGCGCAGTCCGACATCTCCAACGCGGTGAGCCTGGTGTCGATGGTGTTCACCTCGGCCCGCATCGTCGGCCCTGCGATCTCGGGCGTCCTGCTCTATGCCACCGGTCCCACGATCGTGTTTGCGGTCAATGCGGTCTCGTATGGGGCGGTGCTCGTGGCGCTCCTCATGATGCGGGTGAAGGAGCTCGACCGGGTGCCCCCGGTGCCCAAGGCGCGGGGCCAGCTGATCGAGGGGCTCCGTTACTCCTGGGTTACCACCGGGGTACGGATGCCGCTCCTGATGATGGTCTGGATCGGCACCATGTCGTTCAACTTCTCCGTGCTGCTGGTGCTCTTCGCCGAGCAGACCTTCGACGCCGGGTCGAGTGGGTTCGGCACGCTGCTTTCGCTGTCGGCCATCGGATCGCTCTCGGGGGCCGTCGCCGCCGCCACCCGCACCTCGATCACCCGCCGGTTCCTCATGATCGCCGCGTTGGGATTCGGCGCCCTCACGATCATCGCCTCGACCGCTCCCACGCTGATCACCATGGCGCTGCTGTTGATCCCGGTCGGGCTCTTCGGGGTGGCGTTCCTCTCCGGGTCGCAGGGGGCCATGCAGGCGGCGGCGGCGCCGCACATGCAGGGCCGGGTGATGGCGCTCTTCGCCGTGGTCTTCCTCGGGAGCACCCCGGTCGGGGGGATGACCGCCGGGCTCATGGCCGAGGTGTGGGGGCCGCGGGTGGCGTTTGCGGTGGGCGGCGGCGTGGCGATCCTCACCGGGATGTGGGCGTGGCGGGCCGCATGGTCGGAGGCGCCGGCGGCGGAGCCGGCAACGACCTGATCCCCCGGCGCCGCGCCGGTCGCGCACAGTCGAGGGGACGACGCCACCGGGTGGCATCGGCGAGATACCCTGACGCAAGCGAGATGATCGTCGACGAGTTCTCGGCGATCGTCACCCGTTATGGGTGGTTGGCGCTCAACTCAGTGACGTACAGCGTTCCCGCATGGAACGAGCTGGAACTGTACGACGCCACCCAGACGTCGTAGGTCCCGTTCGGTCCGGTGGCGAAATCGATCGTCGGGTTCGCGGTTGCGAACGAGTCGTCGACGCACCACCACGCCCCGGCGGTGTCGTTGATGATGAGCACGGTGTCGTCAGCGAGACCGTCCGCGATGAAGTAGAAGCGGAGCAGGCCGCCGGTACTCCCCGTCCACACGATCTCGACGTCGGGTGCGGCGGTAGCCCACCCCAGGCAGGGCCCACCGAGGTAGGAGACGTCGACCGGGCCGCCCGATGTCATCACCTGCGACGCGGGGTCGGGGGTGAATCCGGCGGCCAGGGTGGTCGAGCCGTAGTTCGCCGGGAGGCCGGTGTCGAGCTCCGTCGTCACGGGAGTCGTCGTGGTGGTGGTCGTCGTGGACGCCCCCGGCGTGGTGGTGGTGGTTCCCGCAGTAGTGGTGGTGACACCCGCGGTGGTGGTGGAAGCTGCGGTGGTGCCCGAAGCCGTCGTCGTGGTCCCCGCGTTGGTGGTGGTCGAACCGGCGGTTGTTGTGGTCGACGACCCCGAAGCGGCCGGTTCGTCGTCGGCGGACAAGAAGATGTATGCGGGTATGGCGACCGCGGCGGCGGCGAGGATGCCGAGGATCAGGGGCATCCCGTTCGCCTTGTACCAGGGGGTGGTGATCCCCTCGGGTGGAGGTGGAGGTGGGGGCGGCGGGACGGAGGTCACTTTGGTCTCCTCGATAAGGGTCCGCCGAGTGTACGCCGGGGGCACTGGACCTGCGGGACGCTCTCAGCCGGCCTGCCAGGGTCTCGTTGCCGGGGTGTTGAGGTGCCGCTCGCACCGCGGCGGGCGGGTGCCCGGGACCGCCCGATACGGGCAGCGCCGCTCCCGGTCGCCGTGGCTGCAGGTCACCGGGACGGCGCATTCGGGCATCGCGGGACGGTATCACGATGCTTTGCTCACACGGCTGAGCGGAGAGAGGATTTCGTTCTTGCTCTCCCCCCTCGGAGGGGAGTACCCGACGGAGCGAAGCGACGGCGGGGGAGGAGGGTCTCCACATCCCACGCCACCCGACCACTGTGGTGACGACGGCCGGGTGAGGTGCGGGTGATCGGACCAAACTCTTCGGCTACCGTCCGCCCCCGATGGCCGAGTTCCCCCTGCAACGTCTCATCGGGATGACCATCGCCGATGTGTCTCCCGGGGTGGCGACCGCGTCCCTCGAGGTGGGCGACGACCTGCTCAACCCGAACGGGGTCGCCCACGGCGGGGTGGTGTTCATCATGGTGGACACCGCCATGGGCAAGGCCACGGTCTCGATGCTCGAACCGGGGGACCGGTGCGCCTCGATCGATGTGCAGATCCGGTTCCTCGAAGCGGTGACGGCCGGCCCGCTCCATGCCGAGGCGCGGGTGATTCGCCGGGGGAGACGCCTATTCCATCTCGCCGCCGACGTGCACGACGGAGCCGGTTCGCTGGTGGCGACGGCGACCGCGACCTTTGCGGTGATCGCAGGAGGGGATCGTGCCGCTCCCTGAGGACGACGTCGCCCGGGTGCGGCGGTGGGTGGCGGCCCGCAACGCTGCCCTCCCCGAACCGACGATCGGGAAGATCCGCTATGAACTCGAGGAGGCGCTGCGCCACCTGACCATCTCCGAGTGTCGTCCACCGTGGCGGCCGGAATACGGACCGGACTGGACCAGGCGCGGCGTCGCCCGGCTCCGCTACACCGCCACCCGCGGCGAGTGGTCGCTCTACTCGCCGGACAGCCGCTCGCGGTTCCACGAGTACGGAGCCACCGCACCCACCGGAATGGTGGGAAGGCTGCTCGTGGAGATCGACCGTGATCCCACGGCCATCTTCTGGGGGTGACTCATCCTTTCGGCGGGAGTCCCGGAAGCCCGCAAGATGCTGCCGCTTTCGATCGTTCCCCCCTTGTGGGAGAGCCGACGAGGCGCAGCCGAGTCGGTGGGGGGCATGAAGTAGCGATCCACCAGGCCCGGTCTCTCGCCCTTTCTTGCTCTCCCCCGTCAGGAGCGAGGAAAAGGTCTCACCCTCGAGCGCAGGTATCCGCCGATCGCGAGAAACCTCACATTCGCGTTCTTCATCCTTCCCCCCTTGTGGGGGAAGTGCCTCGGGGAGCGAAGCGAGCCGAGGCGATGGGGGGTTACTCATACCCCAGGCTCGCTCACACCCCCGGATTGACCGTTGTCTCCGCCCCGATCCCAGGAGTACGATCAAACCCAACGGGAGGGTTGCCAGTGGCTGAGAAGCTCATCGGAACCGTCGTCCACTATTACGACCACGTCGGAGTTGCCGGGGTGATGCTCACGGGCACCCTGAAGGTCGGCGATACCGTCCACTTCCTGGGTCACACCACCGACTTCACCGAGACGATCGAGTCGATGCAGATCGACCATGAAGCGGTGAAGAAGGCGAAGAAGGGCGACGACGTCGGCATCCACGTGATCGGCCGGGCACGGATGCACGACAAGGTGTACAAGGTCGCCTGAGGGTCGAAGAGCACCGAGGCGCCGCGCCGCTCGCTGCGCCCGGTGCCGCCGCGGTCGTTCGCGGAGACTCGCTACTTCTCTCTACGAACGCCCTGGAAGCTACCGCCACTTCTTCTTGCTGCCAGCGAACTGGCCTGGGTAGGAATCCCGCTTCGTCCAGGCGCCCGTCGACGGATGCCGCACCCGGCTGCGTTCCGACAGCGCGCCGTGCCGGTGACCCCGACCTGGGGTCTTCGCCACCTCGAATCTCCTTTCACCACAACCCGCCGAGCGATTACCGGACGGTCACGAACCAGCAGGAGTGTCGGCGGTGTGGAGGGCAGGGGAGAACGGCAGGTTGGGGGGCGTCAGACGCCGGAGGCAAGAAGCCTCTATTTCTCCGACGGTGCCGGGTGTTCAGTGTGGGTGTGACGAAGGTGATGCCGCTTTCCGAGGTGGAGGGCCGGTTCGCCGAGGTCGTCGCCGAGATCGGCGCCACCGGCGAATCCGTCACGGTGACTCGGGACGGCCGGCCGGTGGCGTTCCTGGTGGCACCCGGCCACCTCGCCGAGTCGACCCTCGACGTGCTCTCCGACCCGGTGGTCGTGCGGACGATCGAGGTGGCACGGACCAGGCGATCGGCGGACGATTACAACGCCGACATCCACCTCGAGGCGCTGCTGGAGTTGCTGCGCGCCGAGAAGGCGTGAATACCGCCACCGGCCATATGCGGCAACCCATCTCTGAAGCCGTTACCCGGCCACCTTCCCGTACAGCCAAATGGCAAACCACACCCCGGCGGCGACCGCGAGGGTTTGCAGCACGATCCAAGTGATGCGATCCCGGGTCATGCCAGCAGCCTCCGCTTCGCCTTCTCGTACTCGGCGTCGCTGAGCGACCCGGAGCGGTGCAGCGTGTCGAGGCGCTCCAATTCGGAGACCATGTCGGGTTTCGGTGCCCGCGACGCCGCCGAGGTGCTAGAACCGATCACCGCCCGCATCGCGGTGGCCACCGCCTTCGTGCCGGGTGGGGCGAGCACCGAGCGCACCCGCGCCCCCCGCTGCGGGGTGAGTCCCACGGTCTTGATCATCACCCACAACGGGATTCCGCCCATCAGCTCGAAGAGGATCCCCGGGATCAGCCATCCGTACACGACGCCGCCACCGCCCGGCGGGTCGAAGGCGTACTGGAGGAAGTTCCAGCCCAGGGACATGAACAGGGCCGGCCACAGCAGTCCGGTGAAGGTGGGGACCCCGGCGCCGATCGACGCCCAGGCGTAGACGAAGGCGGCGATGAGCCCGATCCAGATGCCGCCGATCATGAGAAGCGGCACACCCTCGGGACAGGGATGGGCAATGACGAAGGGGCCGCCCTCGGCGCAGAACCCGCCGATGTCCATCACCGCTCGCATCCCCAGGAACAGCAGCGTGATCCCGGCCGACGTCACGGCGAGCGAGCCGAGGACCCACACCACCCGCTTCAGCGGCACGGTGGTGGTGTCGGTGGTCATCGCAAGAGCATACGGGGCGGCGTTGGGACGAACGACCCTCTGCAGCCGAGTGTTTCGGCAGTACCTTTGCGGTCATGAGGCTACGCAAGGGAATGCGAGTGCGTGAGCTCTCGAAGAGAGTGGGGCAGGTCCCCCGGCAGGGCCGGGTGGCGTCCGTCC
>DATDRW010000013.1:0-9956 GCA_035291545.1 Acidimicrobiia bacterium | reverse complement strand
AGGAGGCGGACCTCCCCATCCTCTTCGAGTTCGAACTCGATGTGGACGCCAACCGGATGGTGGCGTTCACCTCGGCCGGCGGCCCGGAGCGCGGGGCGTTCATGGGCCACTGGGCAAAGCTGCTCGCCAACCACCTGATCGGCAAGCGAACCATCCTCGCCGACGGCGAGGTGGCCGGAAGCATCGTTTCGTTCGACTTCGACGGCGAACTCAACGTCGGGTATCGGCTCGGGCGCGAGTTCTGGAGCAGGGGCATCGCCACCAAGGGCCTGGCGCTGTTTCTCGAAGACACCGTTACGCGGCCGATCTACGGCCGTGTGGTGGCCGACAACGTCGCATCGCGCCGGGTCCTGGAGAAATGCGGTTTCGTGCTCGTCCGCTCCGAACGGTCGCACAGCGAGGCGCGCGATGCGGAAGTCGACGAGCTGGTGCTGCGCCTTGATCTCTAGGCAGGGACACCGAGGTCCAGAAGGCCGCGCGGTGAGTCAGGCGAGCGGAACGATGTTGTGGTTTCTGCGGAACAGGTTGTCCGGATCCCAGACACGCTTGATCGCCGCAAGCTTGTGGTACCGCTCGGTACCGTAGATCGCGGCGACCTGGGCATTTCCTTCTTCAACCGCGAAGTTGACGTACCCCGATCCTGTGCCGTAGGGCTCGAGAGCCGTCCAAGAGCGGCGACACCACGCAATGTGCTGGGCATCCTCGGCCGGACTCATCCAGGATGCATTGATGTTGAGCACGAAGGGGGACCGGCGACCGGGATACGCCGAGTCCTGGTCGGCCACGTCGCCGACCGCCCCGCCCAGCGCGAACATCCCGAGAAGCGACATCGGCGAAGCGATCGCTGCGCCGGCGCGAATGAGCTCGTCGAGAGCAGCATCGCTGAGTTCGTCGAAGTTGTGCGACTTCCAGTAGTACCGGCCGCCGGACGGCTGACCGGCGTCGAACATCGATTGGTGGACGGAGAACGGCTTCATGGTGAGGACGTCGAATGCCGGCGTGCCGAACCCCTTGAGAGGAGCCAGCGGCGCCTCTCCGTCTTCGGGTTTGCCGGCGAAACAGCCGACCAACCCGATGATCGGCTTGCCGTGGAGGCCTTCCGGAACGAAGGGGGCAGCCGGTGCCAGGCGCATCACCATCAGCGTCGTCACCTCCCGCGGCAAGGTTGTGAGATAGCCCCGCCAGAACTCGAGGACGGCTCGGGCGTCGCTCATCGGCCAGGCCACCAGCCCGCAGTACGCGTTGGGCCCAAAGGCGTGTGACTGGAACTCGAATGACGTGACCACCCCAAAGTTCCCACCACCACCCCGGATTGCCCAGAACAGGTCGGGATTCTCCTCATCGGAGGCGGTGACCACCCGGCCGTCCGCCGTGACCACCTCTGCCGACAGGAGATTGTCCGACGTGAGACCCCACTTGCGAGTCAGCCAACCCAAGCCTCCGCCGAGTGTCAGACCGGCGACACCGGTCGCGGTGACGATGCCGGCAGGCACCACGCGACCGAGCGGAACGGTTACGGCGTCGAGGTCTCCGAGACGGGCGCCGGGTCCGACCCGAACCCGATGGGTATCCGGGTCGATTTGCACGGTGTTCATGAGCCTCAGATCGATCATCAAACCGTCGTCGACCACGGCGTTCCCGGCGACGTTGTGCCCACCCCCCCGGATCGAGGTCAGTACGCCGTGTTCCGCGGCGAACCGGACCCCGGTGACGACGTCGCTGGTAGAAGCACAGCGGAGGATCACGGCCGGCTTGCGGTCGATCATTGCGTTCCAGAGCGATCGGGCACCGTCGTACCCGGCGTCTCCGGGACGAAGCAAGTCGCCGTTGAGCCCAACAGACAGGGCTTCGATCGCGGCGTCGGTCACGTCGATGTCATGCCCGTCAAGCGCCTTCAGAACACCCCTCCGCTCTGCGGGTCGGCGAGTCTAGACGGCGCCCGGCATGGTGCCGAGGCAGCGACCCGGCGCAGTAGCCTCACTCCCCGTGCGCTATCTCAGCGACATCGTTCGGGGGCTCCTCATGGGGTCCGTGTATGTGGTCCCCGGTGGTGACGGCGGCACGGTTGCCCTCGTGCTCGGGATCTACGAGCGGCTGATCCGGTCGCTGCACGCCGGGGCCGCAGCCCTCGGCTATCTGCTGCGCGGGCGCTTTCGTGATGCCGTCCGGCGACTGGGTGACGTTGATTGGCCATTCCTCTTGCCCCTCGCCGCCGGGATCATCGTCGCCGCGGTAACCGTCGCATCCGTGATCGACCGCCTGCTCGACGATCACCCGGTGGCGACCGCAGCCGCCTTCGTCGGCCTGGTGCTCGGCGCCGCCGTGATTGCCTGGCGGCTCGTGGAACGGTGGACTCGGGCGCGGTACGCCGTGGTGGCGGTGACCGCCGCCCTCACCTTCTTCGCCCTCGGGTTCCGACCCGACGAGTTCACCGACCCCGGATTGGCGGCCTTCTTCGGCGCCGGCGTGGTATCCCTCGTGGCACTGATCCTCCCCGGGTTCTCCGGGTCGACGGCGCTGATCACGATCGGGATGTACCAGCCCTTCCTCGACGCGGTCACCGAGCGCGACTTCGTCGCCATCGGGGCGTTCCTCCTCGGCGGGGTGCTGTGCCTGGCCGCGATGTCCACCATGCTCGACGCCCTGCTCCATTCCCGTCACGACACCGTAGTCGCCGCCCTCATCGGCCTCATGGTCGGCTCGCTGCGGGCGCTCTGGCCGTGGCAGGGCGAGTCGGGTTCGATGAGCGCCCCGTCGGACTGGGGAGCACCGTTGCTTTTGGCGATCGCCGGGTTCGTGATGGTGGCCGGGATCGGGTGGTGGGCAGGGAGGAGAGAGTCGCCGGTTTCCAGTCTCCAGTCACCAGTCGTGTAGGCCTCGCTTCGCTCGGCCGCAATTCGCAATCTGCAATTCACAACGGGCGAAGGCCGAAAAGGCGCGATAGCGTTGCTTGCCGGTATCCGTGATGGGAGGGACTTCGTTGAGGATCGTTGGGCTCGGTATCGATCTCGCCGATGTCGAACGGGTGCGGCAGGTGCTGGAGAAGTACCCCCGGTTCGCCGAGCGGTGTTTCACCGAGCACGAACGGGACTATGCCTTCCGCTTTGCCAAGCCGGAGCGGCGCCTGGCCGCGCGCTTCGCCGGCAAGGAGGCGGTAATGAAGAGCATGGGGACGGGATGGCGCCGCATCCGCTGGCAGGACGTCGAGATCACCGGCGGCGGCAAACCAACGGTGCGGGTCTTCGGGAGCGCCGCCCACCGCGCCGAGATGCTCGGCGTCACCGGCTTCGAGATCACCATCACTCACACGGACAAGGACGCGATGGTGTTCGCCATCGCACTCGGCGAGCACTGAGCGCGGCGGTCAGCCTTCGCCTTGGCAGGTCAAGAAGCCAGGCTTCAGGTTCCGGTCTCTGGTGCCTGGAGCCTGGTGCCTCGTGCCTACTCCACCGTGACACTCTTCGCCAGGTTCCTCGGCTGGTCGATGTCGTGCCCCCGGGCAGAGGCGACGTGATACGCCAGCAATTGGAGCGGGACGATCGACAGCACCGGTGACAGCAAATCGGGCACCCGGGGGATGCGCAACGCCTCGTCGGCGTGCTTCAGCACCTCGGTGTCGTCCTCGTAGGCGACCGCGATCACGAACGCCCCCCGCGCCTTGACCTCCTGGATCGCCGACACGGTCTTGTCATAGGTGTCGCGCTGGGTGAGCACCACCAACACCGGGGTTCCCTCGGTGACCAGTGCCAGGGTGCCGTGCTTCAACTCGCCGGCGGGCATCGCCTCGGAGTGGATGTAGGAGATCTCCTTCATCTTGAGGGATCCCTCCATGGCCACCGCGTGGTCGAGGCCGCGGCCGATGAAGTAGACGTCGTCGTGGCCGGTGAACCGTTCGGCGAGGGCGATCACCGCCTCCTCGCCTTTGAGCGCGTCCCCGACCTTGGTGGGGAGCCCGCGCAGGCCCTTGACGAGTTCGTCGTCGAGGTCGGCGGGGATCACGCCGCGTTCCCGGCCGATCGCCAGGGCGAGCAGGTACTCGCCGAGGAGCATCGTGAGGTACGCCTTGGTGGAGGCCACCGCGATCTCGGGCCCCGCCCGGGTGTAGAGGATGTCGTCGGCCTCGCGGCTCAGCGTCGAGCCAACCACGTTGGTCAGCGCCAGCAGCCGCGAGTCGAGTCGCTTTGCCAGCCCGGCTGCGGCCAAGGTGTCGGCGGTCTCCCCCGACTGGCTGATCGCCACGGTCAGAGTGGTGCCCTGGATCAACGGGTGCCGGTAGCGCAGCTCGTGGGCGTATTCGGCCTCGGTGGGGATGCGGAGCAGGCGTTCGAACACCTCCTTGCCGACGTGCCCGGCGTGCAGGGCGGTGCCGCATGCGGTGATCCAGATCTTCTCCAGGTCGCGCACAAAGCCATCGGGGAAGTGCACGTCCTCCAGCACCACCGACCCATCGTCGAGCAGGCGCCCGCTCAGCGTTTCGGTGGCCGCCTGAGGTTGCTCGAAGATCTCCTTGAGCATGAAGGTCGGGTACCCGCCGCGCTCGGCCTGGGCGGCATCCCAGGTGATCTCGAGAGTGTTGCGCTCTACCGGGTCTCCGGCCAGGGTCTCGATGCGCCACCCGTCGGGTGTGATGTCGACCATCTCCCCATTGTCGATCACGACGATGTCTCGCGTGCGGTGCAGGATCGCCGGCACGTCGGAGGCGAGGAACATCTCTCCCTTGCCGATGCCGATGACGAGCGGGCTGATCATGCGCACCGCCACCATGCGTCCCGGCTCGGCCTTGGCCATCGCCACCAGGGCGTATGCGCCCTCGGCTCGTCCCACGGCGCGCCGCACCGCCTCGAAGAGGTCGCCGTCGTACTCGCGGGCGATCAGGTGGGCGAGGACCTCGGTGTCGGTCTCGGAGGCGAACTCCGCTCCCTCGGCGGCAAGGGCCTCCTTGAGGGCGAGGAAGTTCTCGATGATCCCGTTGTGGACCACCACGATCTCACCGCCGGGGTCGGTGTGGGGATGGGCGTTGCGGTCGCTGGGTACCCCATGGGTGGCCCACCGGGTGTGCCCAATGCCGAAGGTGCCGGCGAGTGGATGCTCGTCGAGAACGGCGGCGAGGCGGGCGAGTTTGCCCTCCGCCTTGGTGACGGACAGGGCGGTGCCGTCGTGGACGGCGATGCCGGCCGAGTCGTAGCCGCGGTACTCGAGACGGCGCAGGCCGTCGATGATGATCGGGGCGGCGTTCTGCCCCCCGACATAACCCATGATCCCGCACATGGCGGTGTCTCCCTTCGTCGGGAGACCGGAGGGGAACCCGCGGGGATACCCCGCCTCACTTCGCTGCGGCCTCTGTTCCGGGGTCGCCCCCGGGCTTTGATCCGCCTCGTAACGACCGTGAGCGGCCGAGAGGGCATCCGCCGAATCCTTCGATGATCCCTCTTCCTCGTCACCTCGGCACGGCCGAGGCCCGGCGCTCCAGTTCGGGTTCTCCGGTCTGGTTTCGGTTGTCTGCCGTGTCACCACGGCGAAGCCAGGTTACCCCAGGTCGCCGGGTATGGCTCCCAGTTCCCTGCGGACCACGAGGACGAGGTCGTCGGCGATGGCGGCGGCCTCGTGGCCCTCGCGGGCCTCGACCATCACTCGGACCAGCGATTCGGTGCCGCTCGCCCTGACCAGCACCCGGCCCTCTGTGCCGAGGCGCTTCTCCATCCGCCGCACGGCTTCCCACACGGGATCGGCGTCGGGAAGCCGTTCCTTGACCCTCACGTGGACGTTGCGCAGCACCTGCGGGTACTCGACCATCACCCGGCGGAGCTCTTTGAGCGGGGTGGCGGTGGCGGCGACCACCTCGAGGAGGCGCATCGCGGTGAGGAGCCCATCGCCGGTGGCACGGTCGCGGAAGAGCACGTGCCCGCTCTGCTCGCCGCCGAGGCCGGCGCCGGTGCGGCGCATCTGCTCGAGCACATAGCGGTCCCCCACCGGCGTCTCCACTACCTCGACGCCCATCGCGTTCATCGCCAAGCGAAACCCCAGGTTGGACATCACCGTGGTCACCACCAGATTGCCGGGGAGCTCATTGCGCCCTTTCAGGTGGCGGGCGAGGATGGCCATGATCACGTCACCGTTGCACACGAGCCCGTCTTCGTCGACGGCGATGCAGCGATCGGCGTCGCCGTCGAAGGCGAGCCCGATACGGCCGGCGCTGCGCCCGGCGAGCATCCCCGGCGACACCGCACCGCAACCGTCGTTGATGTTCATCCCCGACGGCTCGGCGTTGATGGTCTCCAGGTCGGCGCCGAGATGCGAGAACAACCGGGGGGCGGCGAGGAAGGCGGCGCCGTGGGCACAGTCGAGCACCACTGGGATCCCGGCCAGCCGGTAGTCGGCCTGCGCCGTCAGATACGCCACGTACCGATCGACGGCGTCGACCATCGGCACCTGGATCCCCAGGGCCTCGCCGCGCACCTCGACCCAGGACCCCCCGGCGTGGAAGCGGGCCTCGATTGCGGCCTCGCGGTCGTCGTCGAGCTTGGCCCCGTCCGGGCCGAAGAACTTGATGCCGTTGTCCGCAGCCGGGTTGTGGCTGGCCGACACCATCACCCCGAAGGTGGCATTGCTCGCCCGGGTGTGATGGCTCACCGCCCCCACCGGGACGATTCCCAGGTCGGCGGTGTCGAATCCGGCCGCGTTGAATCCGGCGTGCACCGCGGCGGCGAGCATCTGGCCGGAGCGTCGGGTGTCGCGACCCACCACTGCCGTGCCGCTGCGTCCGTCGGCGGCGGCGTGGGCAAGGCCGAGGGCCATCTCTGCGGTGAGCTCGACGTTGGCGAGACCGCGCACCCCGTCGGTGCCGAAGAGCTTCTTCATATCGGTTCCCTTCGGCGTGCCGCGCCGGGGACGTTTAGCGCTTCGTGTACTGCGGGGCGCGCCGGGCCTTGCGGAGCCCGTACTTCTTGCGCTCGACGGCGCGGGGATCGCGGGTCAAGAGACCGGCCTTCTTGAGGGCTGGACGGAGACTCAGGTCGATTTCGATCAAGGCACGGGCGATGGCGAGACGGAGGCCGTCGACCTGGCCGGTCACCCCGCCGCCCTCGAGGATGGCCTCGACGTCGTACCTGCCCTCGAGACCGGCAACCCGCATTGGTTCCAACACCCGGATCTGGTTCGCCATCGTCGGGAAGTACGCCTCGATGCTCTTGCCGTTGAGCGTCACCTTGCCGCTCCCGTCACGGAGTCGGATGCGAACCACCGAGGTCTTGCGGCGACCGACGGTCATGGCGAGCGGCTTGGTCATTGGGTTACGACCTTTCGGGCGGTGAGTGTGAGGGGCTGCGGCGCCTGGCCGGCATGGGGATGATCCGGCCCTGCGTAGACCTTGAGCTTGCGCGCCATGGCCCGGCCGAGACGATTCCGGGGAAGCATGCCGATCACGGCCTTCTCGACGATGCGCTCGGGAAAGGTCTGCTGCATCTTGCGGAATGTCGCCTCGGTGAGCCCACCGGGATATCCGGAGTGCCGGTAGTAGCGCTTGTCGTCGGTCTTGGATCCGGTGACGACCACCTTTTCGGCGTTCACGATCACCACGAAGTCACCGAGGTCCAAATGGGGGGCGAACTTCGGCTTGTGCTTGCCGCGCAGGAGCGACGCCACCTCGGAGGCGAGCCTTCCCAGGGCCAAATCGGTGGCGTCGACCAGCCACCAGGAGCGCTCGATGTCGCCCGGTCGCGGCGTGAACGTCTTCTGCAACTTCATCGGAATCTCGTTCCCTCTCGGGGGTGTGCGCAGGCGCACAAAGACGCGCCCCGCAGGGCGGGGCGGCGGTGTATGGTACTGCCGCGCTGGGGGAAGGCGCCAATCGGTTAAGAAGGCACCAGGCACCAGGCACCAGACACCGGATGCCCGATCTGGTATCTGGTATCTGGTATCTGGCATCCGGCATCCGGCATCCGGAGCCTGACTCAGTACTCGACCTCCCACAACACCAGGCCGTGCGGGGGGGCCACTCCCCGGGCGGCGTTGCGATCCTTCTTCTCCAGGATCGCCGGGATCGCGGTTGCCGCCACCCGCCCCCGACCCACGTCGACGCACACGGCGACCATGGAGCGGACCATCTGGTGGCAGAACGCTTTGGCGGTGACTGAAAAGATGAGGAGCGGAGTGGAGGCGGGAAGCTGGACGCCGGTAGCCGGTGGCTTACTGGTGCCTGGTGCCTGGTGCCTGGTGCCTTCCCTGCTCCACCCCGCCTCATCCACCGTTCGCTCCGTCGTGCCTCCCTCTGCGGCCCGGCACAATGAGGCGAAGTCGTGTGACCCGACCAAGGCGGCAGCCGCCCGATTCATGGCGGCGAGATCGAGCGTCTCGGCCAGGTGCCACACCCACCGCGACCGGAGCGGATCGTGGAACGGCGCCTCGTCGATGAAATAGCGGTACGAGCGCCGGGTGGCGGAGAACCGGGCGTCGAATCCTTCGGGCGCCCGGTGGAGACCGTGGATCGAGATCTCGGGTGCGAGCATGGTGCGCAGCGAGCGGAGCACCGCAGCCTCGTCGACGTCGGCAGGAGTCGGAAACGACGCCACCTGGTGGCGGGCGTGGACTCCGGCGTCGGTACGCCCGGCCACGGTGAGGGCGACCTCCGCCCGGAGCACGGTGGCGAGGGCGCTTTCGATCTTCCCCTGAACGGTGCGCACCCCGGCGTTGCGCGCCCACCCCCGGAACCCCGTCCCGTCGTAGGCGAGGTCGATCCGGTAGACGGCCAGCTCATGCCCCGTCACGTGACGTCGGCGATGCTCAGGGCGAGCCAACGGCGTCATCCGGCAAGAACGCACGACGAAGGCGCAGTAGACCGTGCGTCGAGGACGAGGACACAGCCGGGTGCGTCGGAGGCCGTCATGAGCGCGCCAAACGTCAGGTGACGGGGCATCAGAACCGGAAGAGCAGCGACACCACCACGAACGCCGCCCACCCGCCGACGGCGGCTGCGGCAGCCCGCGCCGGGGGCAGTTCCAGGGCGACTTGGGCCGCCATCCACACCGTGGCCACCAGCCACACCGAGGCGATCAACTGCGCCCGCAACGGCGACACGAACGGCGCCAGCAGGATGCCGGCGAGCAGCACCGGGTACCCGATCGAGGTAGCGGCCATCGTGCCGGGGAACGAGCCGTCGCCCTCGAGGAGGTGCTTGCCGATCAGGTAGACGAGCCCGGAGAGGACGATCCAGTTGATCAGGCCGTAGAGGATCACCTGCGCTGCGGTGAGGACTCCGATCCCATCCAGAACCAGCGGGATCACCAGGAGGGCGTATACCACGGCGAGGACGATGGCGCCGTCGGCGACCCCGTCGGGACGCACCACCATCACCACGTAGGGCTCCCGCTTGAGAAGGGCGGCTTGGATGGCGAGCCGGATCACGGGCGGAGACTAGAGGCGTCTCATCCGCGTCCGCCCCCGAGGAGCCGGCCCACCGGGCGGAGCACGGATCGGTCGACCCCGAGGGCGACGAGCTGCTCCGGGGTGACCCAGCGGCAGTCCCGCACCTCCTCGGTGGCGGCGAGCGTGCCGCTGCCGGCGACGAATCCAAACCGCACGTCGTAGTGGAGGTGCCGGGGCTGCCCCGAACCCTCAGGGAACACGTGCACGTCGACGTCGACGATTCCGTCGCCGATCGGGGTGAGGTCGGCGACGCCGGTCTCCTCGGTCACCTCACGCGCCGCCGCCTCGATGAGGCGCGCATCGTCGGGATCGACGTGCCCCCCCGGCTGCACCCAGATGCCGATCCTGCCGTGATGGACGAGCAGCACCCGGTCCCCGTCGGGATGGATCACGAAGGCGGAGGCGGTGAAGTGCCCCGGTGCGTACTCGTGGCGGTCGAAGGGATCGTGCGCCACCGCGGCCAAATCGAGCATCTCGGTGCGGTACCGCAGCTCGTCGGGATCCGTCGGCGCGTAGGCGGCGAGGAGGTGGAGGAG
>DATDRW010000012.1:0-6539 GCA_035291545.1 Acidimicrobiia bacterium | reverse complement strand
CGCCTGGTACAGGGCGCTCCCACCAAGCCCGCTCGCCAGATAGAGCGAGGCGAAGGACACCGATCCGAAGCGGTGCTCGATCGCCGGGCCGAAGATGAAGAGCGCCCACATGTTGAACAGGACGTGGGTGAAGCCCCCGTGTAGGAACATCGCGGTGAAGGCACGCCACCATTCGCCGGCGGAGATCAGTGCGGGAAGGTGGGCGCCCTCGAGGAGCATCCGCCGTCCCAGCGAGGGGTCGAGTTCCCCGGCGAAGAAGACCAGCACGTCGATGGCGATGAGGGCATAGGTGACCGGGGCCGCCGAACGGGTCCGGCGCAACTGGGCGGCGGTCACCACCTTGTGGCGACCTTCCGGGGCGGAACAGTCGGGGCACTTCTGGCCGACGGCGGCGTCGCGCGAGCACTCGACACAGATCGGCCGGGCGCAGTTGGAGCAGGCGAGCCGGGTCTCCCGATCGGGATGCCGGTAGCAAACCCGGGGCGGTGCGGCGTCGGTCACGGGGAGGCACGGTAGTCGGCCGCCTGCGGCGGCCTCCCGCAATTCGTCAGTCCCGCGCTTCGTGTCGTGCGCGTGGCGGTGAGGTTCTCTGATCGCGAGAGCGTGTCCTTCGGCGCAATTCGTCAGAACGTGCTCAGGAGCGCCAACGTGACCTTCTGACGAATTGCGAATTGCGGGAGGCCCGAAGGGCCGACCTGCGCGAATTGCGGAAGGCCCGGAGGGCCGACCTTCCCCCGTACACTCTCGCCATGGATTTCGGCTTCGATGCGAAGGCCCAGGACTGGCAGGCACGGATGAAGTCCTTCATGGACGAGGCGGTGCTGCCCGTCGAGGCCGAGTACGAGCGGCAGATGGCCGCCGCCGGCGACCCGCACGCGATGCCGCAGGTGGTTGCCGACCTCAAAGTCGAGGCCCGCAAGCGGGGGCTGTGGAACATGTTCATCACCGACACCGAATGGGGCGCCGGCCTCTCCGTCCTCGAGTACGCCCCGCTCGCCGAGATGTCGGGCCGGAGCCCGTACATCGCCCCGGAGGCCACCAACTGCGCCGCACCCGACACCGGGAACATGGAGATCCTCGCCATGTTCGGCACCCACGAGCAGCAGCAGCAATGGCTGGTGCCGCTACTCGAGGGCGAGATCCGGTCGTGCTTTTCGATGACCGAGCCGGCGGTTGCCTCCTCCGACGCCACCAACATCGCCTGCTCGATCGAATCCGCCGGCGGCGACTACGTGATCAACGGGGTCAAGTGGTGGTCGTCGGGCGGGATGTCGTCGCGCTGCAAGATCGCCATCGTGATGGGGGTCACCAACCCCGACGCCGACCCGTATCACCGCCAGAGCATGGTGCTGGTCCCCTTCGACGCCCCCGGCGTAAAGGTGTTGCGGGACATGACCGTCTTCGGGTACCACGAACGCGGCGGCCACCCCGAGATCCAATACGACGACGTGCGCGTGCCGAAGAGCAACCTCCTCGGTGAGGAGGGGAGCGGTTTCGCAATCGCCCAGGCCCGTCTCGGCCCGGGGCGGATCCACCATTGCATGCGGCTGATCGGCATGGCCGAACGCGCCTTCGACGTGATGTGCCGCCGCGCCCTCACCCGCAAGGCGTTCGGCAAGACTCTGGCCGAACAGGGGGTGGTGCAGGACTGGATCGCCGAATCGCGCATCCAGATCGAGCAGGCCCGGTTGATGGTGTTCAAGGCGGCCTGGCTCATGGACACGGTGGGGGTGCAGGGCGCCCGCATCGAAATCTCGGCGATCAAGGTGGCGGTGCCCCGCATGGCCACCTGGGTGATCGACCGCGGCATCCAGGTGCTCGGCGGCGCCGGCGTCAGCCAGGACTTCCCCCTTGCCGCGCTGTACGCCCACGCCCGCACCCTGCAGATTGCCGACGGCCCCGACGAGGTGCACAAGCGGTCGGTGGCACGCCGCGAATTGCGCAGGTTCATGGCATGAGCGACGCGATCTTCGAGATCGACGGGGACCGCTTCCTCCCCGCACCGGTGTCGCGGGCGCGGTGGTACGCCGAAGCCCTCCACGGCGGTCCGGTGGCAGCGTTGTTTGCCCGCCAGGTGGAGCGCGTTGCGGCCCCGGTGCCGATGATGGTGACGCGGCTCACCGTCGACCTGATGCGGCCGGTGCCCACCAAACCGCTCATCGTGAACACGAAAGTCGCCCGGGCGGGCAAGCGCATCCAGGTGATCGAGGCGTCGATGGAGGCGGACGGGGTCGAGGTTGCCAGAGCTTCAGCGCTGCGCATCCGGGTCGACGACGTTGCGGTGCCCGAGCATCCTCGCCGGGCGGCGATCCCGCCAGCAGGTGGGATCGAGTCCTACTCGATGCGCGAGGGCGAGGGGGAGTGGTTCCACACCCGTGCGGTCGAGGCGCGGTTCGTGGAGGGGGACTTCTACGAGCCCGGCCCGGCAACGGTGTGGATGCGGCTGGCTTTGCCGCTCGTTGCCGGCGAGGAGCCGACACCGTTGCAGCGGGTGGCTGCGGTGTCCGACTTCGGCAACGGGTTGAGCCGGGTGCTCCCGACCGGGTGGCTGTTCATCAACGCCGACCTCACCGTGTACCTGCACCGGTACCCGGGCGACGAATGGGTGTGCCTGCGCTCCCGCACCGACATCGACGACGACGGGGTGGGTCTGGCGCAGAGCGAATTGTTCGATGCCGAGGGCGCCATCGGCCACGCCCTGCAGGCGTTGTTGGTGGAGAAGCTGCAGGGAGCGTGGAGCGTGGAGGAGGGGTGACGGGCTTTCCTCGAGGGAGGCAAGCCGCGTCGGGTGTGGTGACTCTCCTTCTTCTTGTTCCTCCCCGTCAGGGGGAGGTGGCGTCGCCGTCTTCGGCGGCGACGGAGGGGGTTTCCACCGTGGGCGAGTGCCGCGTCGGGTGTGGTGACTCTCCTTCTTGTTGTTCCTCCCCGTCAGGGGGAGGTGGCGTCGCCGTCTTCGGCGGCGGAGGGGGTTTCCACCGTGGATGAGTGCCGCGTCGGGTGTGGTGACTCTCCTTCTTCTTCTTCTTCTTGTTCCTCCCCGTTAGGGGGAGGTGGCGTCGCCGTATTCGGCGGCGACGGAGGGGGTCTCCACCGTGGGCGAGTGCCGCCTCGGGTGTGGGGCCTCCCTCCAGTACTCGGTACCTGGTCCACGGTGCGTCTCTCGCCGCCGTACCCTCTCCTTCGTGCCCATTCTGCTCAGGCCCCGCTGGATCGCCGGACACCTTCTCGCGCTGATCACGGTGGTGGCCTTCGTGAACTTCGGGTTCTGGCAGCTGCGTCGCCTCGACGAGAAGGTGGCGCTGCGCGATGCGGTCGCCGCCTCTCAGGCGCTGTTCCCGATCCCGATCGAGGAGGCTCCCGCCGGCTCCTATCGCCAGGTCTTTGCCACGGGAACCTACGACGGGTCGCTGCAGACCAAGGTGCTCCGCTCCCAGGCCGGGAGGTCCGGCTACCACGTGCTCACCCCGTTCCTCTTCGACGATGGACTTGCGGTGCTGGTCGACCGGGGTTGGATCTCGCTCGATGCCGAACCTCCCGGCCCCTTCGCCGGGGTGATGTCGCTCTCGGGCACGCTGTGGCCGGCCGAGGAGGGCTCGTCGATCCCCGACACCCTGACCCCGGCGGTGCGGCGCATCGACCCCGAGATCCAGGAGGCGTTCGCCGACTACGAGTTCGTCGGTGAGTACCTGCTCCTCACCGGGTTTGATCACGAGGTGCAGGACCAGGTCCTGCCGATCCTCCCCGAGTCGCCTGAGGTCTCGCTGGGGCCACACCTGGGGTACGCCCTCCAGTGGTTCCTCTTCGCGGCGGTGGTGCTGATCGGCTACCCGGTCCTGCTGCGTAAGACGGCCGGGCGCGTTTCTCCCCCCGCAGCGGGGAGTACCCCGAAGGGGGGAGGGGGGTGATCCGCAGCGGTGGCGGTTCTCTCCGGCACCGTTTCTCCCCCCGCAGAGGGGCGAAACCCAGTCACCAGGACGGTCCGGCGCTCCTGAGCCAATCGGCGGTGATCCGGGCGAGGTGATCAACCGAGGCTCCGGCACTCGTGACATACCGATCCTCGGAGAATGCCTCCGCGCTCACCCGCTTGCCGAGCACCAGGCGCAGGTGGCGGCCGGACGACAGCGCCTCCGCCGACGCTTCCTGCACGACCCGGTATGCCTCGTCGCGCCCCATCCCGCCGCGAATGAGTTCCAGCAACGCCGCCTGACTGAACACCGTCCCGTTGGAGGCGTCGAGGTTTGCCCGCATCCGGGCGGTGTCGACGACGAGGCCCTCGACGATGCGGGTCGTCCGGGCGAGGGCGAAGTCGAGGGCGAGGGCGGCGTCGGGGAGGATCACCCGCTCCACCGACGAGTGGCTGATGTCGCGCTCGTGCCAGAGGGCCACGTTCTCCAAGCCGGCCACGGCGTAGCCGCGAAGCAGCCGGGCCATCCCGACGACGTTCTCGGAGAGGATCGGGTTGTGCTTGTGCGGCATCGCCGACGAGCCCTTCTGGGCCTCGGTGAACGGTTCGGCAACCTCGCCCACCTCGGAGCGCTGCAGGTGTCGGATCTCGGTGGCGAACCGCTCCAGGGTGGCGCCGACCCCGGCCAGGGTGGAGAGAAACGCGGCGTGCCGGTCCCGTCCCACCACCTGGGTCGCCGCCGGCTCCGCGTGGAGTCCGAGCGCTTCGATGACGTGCTCCTCCACCGAGGCGGGGACCGTGGAGTGGGTGCCCACCGGTCCGCTGATCTTGCCGTAAGCGACCGAGTGGGCGGCGAATTGCAGCCGGCGGTAGGCGCGCGCCAGCTCGAAGCTGAACCCGGCCAGTTTGTGACCGAAGGTGGTGGGCTCTGCCCACATGCCGTGGGTGCGCCCCACCATGACGGTGTTCCGGTGCTCGACGGCACGGCGCTGCACGGAGGTGAACAGGGTGATGATCCGCTCGAGCAGCAGGTGCGATGCCTCCTGCATCTGCACGCCGAGGGTCGTGTCCGCCACGTCCGACGACGTCAGCCCGTAGTGCACCCAGCGTCCGTGTTCGCCGCACGCCTCGGCGAGCACGTCGACGAAGGCGGCCACGTCGTGGCGGGTCTCCTCCTCGCGGGCCTTCCAGCGGGCCGGATCGATCGGGGGTGCCGCGGCGATGGCGGCGGCCGCCGCGGCGGGGATGGTCCCCTCTGCGGACCACCCGGCGGCGACGAGCGCCTCGATCCGCTGCCACAGGGCGAGGCGGTGCCCTTCGGACCACACCGCCGCCATCTCGGGGAGGGAGTAGCGATCGATCACGGCTTCTCGAAAGTGGCCGAGCGCTGCGGACCGACCGAGATCAGCCGGATCGGCACCCCGGCGAGCTCCTCGACCCGCTCCACATAGGTGCGGGCGGTCTCCGGGAGGTCCATCCAGTCCCGTACCTCGGAGATGTCGGTGGTCCATCCCTTGTGGTCCTCGTACACCGGGGTGCAGTGGTACAGCACCCCCTGCTGGCGGGGGAACTCGGGGTAGGTGACGCCCTCCAACTCGTAGGCGTTGGCGATCCGGACCGTGGCGAACTGGGAAAGCACGTCGAGCTTCATCAGGGCCAATTCGGTGATGCCGCCGACCCGCACCGCGTAGCGGAGGGCGACGGCGTCGAGCCACCCGCAGCGCCGCCGGCGGCCGGTCACCGTCCCGTACTCCCCGCCGACCCGCACCATCGTCTCGCCGGTCTCGTCCGACAGTTCGGTAGGGAAGGGACCGGTGCCCACCCGGGACACGTAGGCCTTGGTCAGCCCGAGCACCCGGTCGATGTCGCGCGGTCCGACCCCGACGCCGGTGAGGGCGCCGCCCGAGGTGGGATTCGATGAGGTGACGAAGGGATAGGTGCCGTGGTCGACGTCGAGCAGCACCCCCTGGGCACCCTCGAAGATGACGTTCTTGCCGTCACGGATCGCCTGCCACACGAAGAGGGCAGTGTCCTCCACGTAGGGCGCCAGGGTTTCGGCGAAGCCGAGGTACTCCTCGGCGATCTCCCCGGGATCGAACGCCAGCTGGTTGTAGATCTTGACCAGGACCTTGTTGGTTTCCTTGACCACCGCCTCGAGCTTGTCGCGGAAGATCTTCGGGTCGTAGAGGTCCTGTACCCGGATCCCCACCCGGGCGAACTTGTCCAGGTAGGCGGGGCCGATCCCCCGCTTGGTGGTGCCGATCTGTTGCTTGCCCAGAAACCTTTCCCGCACCGCGTCGAGTTTGCGGTGATACGGCATGATCAGGTGGGCGTTGGTGGAGAGCTTGAGGTTGGACGGGTCGATGCCTCGGGAGCGCAGCATGTCCATCTCCCGGAGCAGCACGGCCGGGTCCACCACGCAGCCGTTGCCGATGACCGGGGTGACGTTTGGGTAGATCACCCCGGAGGGGATGAGGCTGAGAGCGAAGGTCTCGTCGCCGATGACGATGGTGTGCCCGGCGTTGTTGCCCCCCTGGTAGCGGACCACGATGTCCGCATCCTGGGCGAGCAGGTTTGCGATCTTGCCCTTGCCTTCGTCGCCCCACTGGGCGCCGACGACCACGGTGGCCGGCAT
>DATDRW010000011.1:0-23820 GCA_035291545.1 Acidimicrobiia bacterium | reverse complement strand
GAATATCACCGGGGTTACCGAAAAAGAACCGGATGTCCGCAACACCCTGGGTATTGGAGTTTCTGAGGTAGACGTATCCGTCGGACTGGCGGTACATCCCCGGGGTGTCATCCCCGTCACAATCCCAATCACCCACAATCGGATAATCCCCAGGATTCCCGAAATAGAACGACGACACCACACCCACCGAGTTACGCAGATACCACAACCCCGCCCCCGGATCCACCAACCCCACCGTCGCCGGTAACCGTGTAACCGTCACCGTGAACGTGGCCTCACCCACATTCCCCGCCGCATCCGACGCCGAACACGTCACCATCGTCACCCCAACCGCGAACAACGAGCCCGACGGCGGAACACACGTCGGACCCGACACCACCCCCACATCATCAGTCGCAGTTGCACCCGAATAGGTGACGATCGACCCGTCAGGACCATCCGCCTCCACCACCACATCCGACGGAGCCGTCACCACCGGATCGGTCGTGTCGCCGTCGACCTTGCGGATGCGATCGTTGTGGGCATCGGCGATGAACACATTGCCGGCGCCGTCCACCGCCACCCCGGTCGGGTAGTTCAGCTGGGCGCTGGTAGCGGCCGCACCGTCACCGGAGAACCCGGCGACACCGGTACCGGCGAAAGTGTCGATGAACGCGGTGCCGGCATCGACCCGGCGCACCCGATGGTTGTAGTAGTCGGCGATGTACACGTTGCCGGCGCCGTCCGCCGCCACCCCATACGGGTAGTTCAGTTTGGCGCTGGTGGCGACGCCACCGTCACCGGAGAACCCGGCGGTGCCGTTGCCGCCGATGGTGTCGATGAACCCGGTGACCGCATGGACCCTGCGCACCCGATGGTTGTCGGTGTCGCCAATGAACACATTGCCGGCGCCGTCCACCGCCACCCCGGTCGGGTAGTTCAGCTGGGCGTCGGTGGCGGCTGCACCGTCACCGGAGAACCCGTCGACACCGGTGCCGGCGATGGTGTCGATGAACCCGGTGACGGCATCGACCCGGCGCACCCGATGGTTGAGGTAGTCGGCGATGAACACGTTGCCGCCGCCGTCCACCCCTACCCCGGTCGGGCGGAACAGCTGGGCACTGGTGGCAGCCGCACCATCACCCGAAAACCCGGCGACACCGGTGCCGGCAATCGTGCTGATCAACTCGGTGACGGCATCGACGCGGCGCACCCGATGGTTGAGGTAGTCGGCGATGAACACGTTGCCGACGCCATCCACCGCCACCCCAAACGGGCCGAACAGCTGCGCGCCGGTGGCAGCCGCACCGTCACCCGAAAACCCGGCGGTGGTACCCGCAATGGTGCTGATGTCCCCGACGGCGGCAAAAGCCATCCCCCCCAACACCACCGTGACCACCAAGACCACAACCCCGACCAACCCGGAACGCCGAATCCGCAGCATGTTGTCCTCCGTGATGCCCCCCGTGAGCCGTTACCACGGGGGATGCGATGAACCGATACCACGGAACCCACTGCCCCGATGGACCACCGAGAACCCAGACCGTACCACTCCCTCGGGGACGCCGTCGGCCGCGCCCCGACCCAAGGTGAATCCGACGGATCACGCCGTTTCCTGATCTGGAGACTGGAGACTGGGGACTGCTCCCCTTACCCGTCGAGGCCGAATTTGCCTGCCACCGGCAGCCAGGTGGTTGCTCCCCAAATGAATTGGGAGTCGGCGTTGCCCTGGGTGTTGGTGTGCCGGAAATAGAAGGTCGTCGCCGAGGGTCGGAACACCGCCGGGGTGTCCACCCCGTTGACGATTCCCCAGTCCCCGGCGATCAGCCGGTCACCGGGATCACCGAAGATGAACTGGCTATCCGCCACACCCTGGGTGTGGGTGTTGCGGAAATACACCAGTCCGGTGGATTCGCGATGCAACCCGACGGTCTCTACCCCGTCACCGTTGAAATCACCCACAAACGGCTTGTCCCCGGGATTGCCGAAGTAGTAGTCCAACTCCGCCGCACCGAGGTCGCCGCCGTCCTCGCCCAGCTCGTTGATGATGTATACCCGGCCCGCCGACGGCCGATAGATCGACAGGGTGGCGCAGCCATCGCCGTCGAAGTCCCCGGCAATCGGGATGTCCCCCGGGTTGCCAAAGAAGAAGCTGATGTCCGCCACCCCCTGGGTGTTGGTGTTGCGCAGGTAGGCGAACCCGTCGGACTGCCGATACAGGCCGGGAGTCTCATCCCCGTCGCAGTCCCAATCCCCGACAAACGGGTAATCCCCCGGATTCCCAAAATAGAAGGTGATCACCCCTCCCCGACTGGTGCGCACGCGCCACAGTCCGCTGCCGGGATCGACGAGCCCGACCGGCTCTCCGTGCCACGGCTGCCACGCAGGGCCACTGTCCATGTTCACTGCAGCCAGGAGCTCGGGAAGCGACCCTTCCACCGGCAAGATCGTAAATACACCAGCCTCGGCACAGGTCGTGGTGATCTCTGAGGGGCCCGGGGAACACGCCAGGGCGATACGGTTCCCGTTTGGGGACCAGCTGAGATCCCATATGGGTGACCAGCCCGCCGTGTCGAAGCCGATCCCCGACCCATCGGCCACCTCGATGATCCGGAACGTTTCGGTGGTGAACGAATAGGTCATGTTCCCGGAGAGCGCCAAGGCCACATGCGTCCCCGAAGGATTCCAGTCGAACGAGACCTGGCTGCCCCAACCAACGGCGCCTCCCCACACGGCGAGGCTACGTGTGCTACCGGCTCCCACATCAAGCAGAAGCAGCTCACGCGTTTTGCAGCAGGGGCTCCCACCGACCGTGTAGACCAGGAGGGCGTCGGAGTCGATCGGACTCCAGCTGACGCCGACCGCCGTTGGGCAGTAGTCGATCGGGGCTATACAGCCCACCCTGGGGTCGAACACCGGCGTGGGATTCGGGCTGTCGACGCTGCTGATCATCACCTGACCTGAGACCCATGCGAGCTGGCTGCCGTCAGGCGACCATGACGGCGAAGCGGCATTATCGGCGATGTGACGGGGCGTCCCGCTCTCCAGATCCAGAACGCCAATCCCCCAAATCGAACCCGCTTCGTCGTCGAACGCGTACTCGCCGAACGCGAGTTGGGATCCATCGGGTGACCAGGCGAGGTCATAGGCACCGCATGGTGCATCACATTGAAGATCGTGGATGAGCTGCTCTTCTCCCGAGCCGATATCGAAGACCCAGATGCCACCGTCACGACCAAAGGCCAACAACCCCTCTCCGCCAGACGACGATGCGAAGGATGGCCGGTACCCACTCCCGACCAAGGCCACCGCGACGGCAGCTATGACGACAAAGCGGCCCTTACGCCTACCGGATTCACGACACAAAGGAGCGACCATGGTTCCCTCCCGTTGCTAACCACCGAGTCCGAGGTCTCCGGGTACCGGCGGCCAGGTGCTCTGGTCCCCAGGTGAACTGGTTGTAGGCGTTGCCTTGGGTGTTGGGCCGGAAATAGAAGGTCGGGTTGGAGGGCCGGAACACCGCCGGGGTGTCGATCCCGTCGACCCATGGTCCATCCCTTGTCGCCACGACTCCCCTCCGGGGGACCTGCCCAATCTACCCGGCTGGATCCCGCGTCGGTGTCCGAACGGACCATTGGCAGTCACTCTCGACCGATGTAAACCCGTCGCTCACCCACAGGAAAGCCACGCCACCCTCCGCCACGACGATCACGCCCGACCGCCTCACCCCGTTTACCCCACTACCAACCCCGGTTGGTCGATCGCCTCCCACCTTCCCACATCGGTTTCGATCGCGTACCGGTACGCCCCCGTTGGGGTGTAGATCGGGCACGGGTCGGACTCGCACGGAACCATCGTCAGCAGGTCGACCAATACTCCGTCGGCGTCGAAGAAGGCGATGTCGAGTGGGATCAGGGTGTCCTTCATCCAGAAGCCACCCGACACATCCTCGGCGAACACGAACAGCATCCCGTCGCGCCCACCGAGATCGGTGACCCCCATCAGACCCTGGGCCCGCAACGCAGGGGTGTCGGCCATGGCAACGGTCCAGGCCTCTGCCGACACGTTCACGGTGATGGTGGCAAACCCGGCGAGTTGATCCACCGCGACCGCAGTGGTCGTCGTCGTGGTCGTCGTCGTCCCGACCACGGTGGTGGTGGTGGTGGTGGTTGCGACCTCGCCGTCTCCCCCGCACGCGGTGGCGACGAGGACGGCGAGCGTCAGCCGTCGGAGAGCAGCGCCCGTGATGCCTCCTCGGACATGTGGTAGCTCTCGTCGTCAGAAGGGAACTCACCCTTCTGCACGTCGGCGAAGAAACGACGAACCGCCTCGACCGCGACCGACTCCAGGTCGGCGTAGCGCCGGACGAACTTGGCGACGTGGGCGTCGCCGGTGAGACCGACCACGTCGTGGAACACGAGTACCTGGCCGTCGCAGCGGGCGCCGGCGCCGATACCGATGGTGGGCGCCGACACCTCCTTGGTGATCAGTTCGGCGAGGAGGTCGGGAACCCCTTCGAGCACGATGGAGAACACCCCGGCCTCGTCGAGAGCCCTGGCGTCTGCGATCAGCTCGCGGGCCGCCTCCACCTGCTTGCCCTGCACCCGGTACCCGCCCATGGCGTGCACCGACTGCGGGGTGAGCCCGAGGTGCCCCATCACCGGGATCTCGGCATCGAGCACGGCGCGGATCATCGCCAGCCGCTTCCGCCCGCCCTCGAGCTTCACCGCCTCGGCCCCGCCGTCGCGCACCATGCGACCGGCGTTGCGCACCGTGTCCTCGACCGATACGTGATACGACAGCCACGGCATGTCGCCGATCACCAGAGCCCGGGGGGCGGTCCCGGTGACCGCACGGGTGTGGTGCACCATGTCGTCCATCGTCACCGTGAGCGTGGTGTCGCGGCCGAGCACGACGTTGGCCAGCGAGTCACCCACCAGGATCATGTCGGCCTCCGCCGCCTCGGCGATGCGGGCCGACGGCGCGTCGTACGCCGTGATCATCCGGAGTTTGGGACCGCCCTTGGCGGCGTGAACCTTGGGAGCAGTGATCTTGTCGCGCATTCTCTCTCCCTTCTCTCCACCCTCACGGGTTGGAGGAAACGTTGCGCGGCCTCGTCATCAGATGCCTTCTCGGGAATCCAGCGCAATCGTCGCCGGTTCCCTGGCCTCCACATGATAGGGCGACCGCGACGATCAACCCCCAAAGCACGCGAGGTCGATGTCGAGCAAGCGCACACCGACCTCGTACTGCACCGCGGCGCACGCAACCTCCACCGGACCGAGGAACGGCTCCAAGAGCTCAAACCTGGGTTCGGCGATGAAGGCTGTGACGGCATCGCCCGCCGACTCCAGCAATGACCGATTGGCAGCAACGAAAGCGGCATGCGCCCGCTCCAGGCGTTCCGGTGCCGTGATCGCCGCCAACCGATCCGTTTGTTCGGGCAACGGGCCGGCGAGGAACCGGGGGAACATGATCGCGACCACACCGAGGAAGTCCTCTTCTGTGGAGTCCTCGGTGAGTCCGAATTCCGCCGACGCCTCCGCGAAGAGCGCGTCGATGCTCGCGGACGACGCCCGGTTGATCTCGGCCACCGCGTCGAAGTAGGCGAGCTCCTCTGGGGTGGCCTCGAGATAGCCGGGTTCGGCGTTGCGGCCGAACAGCGTGGACAGGAAGAGCGTCTCGAAGGCGAGCCGGTCGGCCGAGATCGCCACCCGAACCGGGGACCCTGCGGGATCCTCCCGGGTCCATCCTTCGTTCCCGAAGTTGTCGTCGTCGACCACCAGGTTGCGGGTCTCGAAGGTCACGAGCGATTCGTCCACGAGCACCGCTGCCGCCAGCTCGTCCCACAGGAAGTAACCGTTGTCGGTGGCGATCCAGTCGGGGTGTGTCGTCCACAACTCACCCACCAAGCGCGACGCCGTCGTGGCCGGCTCGGAGATCAACGCCTCATAGAACACGGGACCGGTGGGAACGGAGTTGGTGGCGTCGAGCGGCACGAGGGTGATGGGTGCCCCCGAAGCCAGCACCGCGTCGGCCGCGGTCGGATCTACCCAGATGTTCCACTCCCCGTGTGGGTTGCGGAACACGTTGCCCGGAACGTCGACGGCGCCCCCCATGATGGTGATCCCCGCCACCCGACCGATCAGGTCGGGGCGTCGCGTGAGCACGTGAGCGAGGTTGGTGAGCGGGCCCACCGCGACGATGTCGACGGGGGTGGGCGACGCGGCGAGGAGATCAATGATCAGGTCGGGGGCGGAGCGCGCCTCATTCGGCTCGGCTTCGGGAAGGTCGATGTCGTTGGAGAACAGACGCCACTGGATTGGGAACGAGTTGTACCGCCCGAAGGTGCGATCGGGACCGCACGCCACCGGCACGTCGCCGAGCCCCAGTTCGATGAGCACCCCCCTGGTGTGCGCCACCCCCGGTTCGCAGTACGACTCGCCGGTGCCGGGGAGGGTGACCGCGATCAGTCTCACATCGGAATGGGTGGCGAGGAATGTCAGCGCGCCCAGGTCGGACACCGTCGGCGAGTAGTCGAAGATCACCGGGCGGCGCGGATCGACCGGGGCGGTCGACGTGGTCGTCGCCGCGGAGGTGGTCGATCCGGTTTCCGGCGGGGCGGTGCGGCATGCGGTCGCCGCCACGACGAGAGCGAGCATGAGTGCGCTCCGGATCCGCAGGTGCGTCGTGCTCGAACCGTTCATCGTGAGATCCTCCCGGGGGAAGTCGTGACCACCCCACGATGCCAAAGCATCGTCACGGTACCGTTACGGGGACGCCGCTAACTTCGCCTTCATGGCACGCAAGGACATCTCGATGACCCCCGGGGAGCGTGAGGCGTTTCTCGAGTCCGGAACGACGCTCATCGTCACCAGCCTGGGAAAGAACGGTCATCCTCACAGCGCACCGATGTGGTACTTCGTGGACGACGGGAAGGTCGTCTTCCGTTCCTTCTCCAAGTCGCAGAAGATCGTCAACCTGCGCCGCGACCCCCGGATCACGGTGCTGGTGGAGCGCGGAGTCGCCTATGCCGAATTGCAGGCCGTCATGATCGAGGGGACCGCCCGTCTCGTCGACGGCGCCGACGATCCCGCATTCCTGCTCGAGTCATATCGCCGGCTCGCCGCCAGGTATCCCATGGTCGGACCAGACCCGGTCGACCTCGCCCCCGATGCCCTCGAGGCAGCCTTCGGCCGCTTTGCTCCCAAGAACACTGCGGTGGTGGTGGAGCCGCGCCGGGTGGTGTCGTGGGATCACCGGAAGCTCGGCGGGGAGTACTGAACCGACGCCCGACGCCCGACCGCGCCGAGACTCCAACGGGCGACGGGCGACGACTATCGCGCCAAGAACTCCGTCAGCGCCTCTTTCGTGAGGTCTTCGCCGGCGGCGAACGCCTCGACGAGCTCGTGCGCCTCGGAGTCGCGGTACTGCACCGGCGGGCTCTTCATGAAGTACGAAGCCGGTCCGATCAGCGGACCGCCGATACCCCGGTCGAGCGCCAGTTTGGCGCAGCGCACCGCGTCGATGATCACACCAGCAGAGTTGGGCGAGTCCCACACCTCGAGCTTCAGCTCGGCGCTGAGCGGCACGTCGCCGAAGGCGCGGCCCTCGATGCGGATGTACGCCCACTTGCGGTCGGTGAGCCAGGGCACGTAGTCGGAGGGGCCGATGTGGACGTTCTTCTCGTCGAGCTCACGGTCGAACTGCGAGGTCACGGCCTGGGTCTTCGACACCTTCTTCGACTCGAGACGCTCCCGCTCGAGCATGTTCTTGAAGTCCATGTTGCCGCCTACGTTCAACTGGCTCATGCGCTCGACGACGACACCGCGGTCCTCGAAGAGGCGGGCGAGCTGACGGTGGACGATGGTGGCTCCAACCTGCGACTTGATGTCGTCGCCGATGATCGGCACGCCGGCGTCGTAGAACTTCCGCGCCCACTCGGGATCGCTGGCGATGAACACCGGGATCGCGTTCACGTAGGCGACACCCGCCTCGATGGCGGCATCGGCATAGAAGCGGACGGCCAGCTCTGAGCCGACCGGCAGGTAGCCGACGAGGACGTCGGCGCCGGAGTCCCTGAGCACCTGGACGACGTCCACCGGCTCCTCGGCGGATTCTTCGACCGTCATCCGGTAGTACTTGCCCAGGCCGTCGAGTGTCGGCCCGCGCATGACCTCGATCCCGAGTTCGGGGACCTCGGCAAACCGGTAGGTGTTGTTCATGCTCGCCCACATCGCCTTGGAGAGGTCGACGCCCACCTTGGCGGCGTCGACGTCGAAGGCGGCGACGAACTCGACATCGCGAACGTGGTACCCGCCGAGCTCGACGTGCATCAGACCCGGGACCCGGGCGCTCGGATCGGCATCGGCGTAGTACGTCACGCCCTGAATCAACGAGTTGGCGCAGTTGCCGACGCCGGCGATCGCGACCTTCACTTTGGCCATTGCTTGTCCTCTCCCTCGATCAGAACTTCTCGGGGGCGTCGAGCCCCTCGTCATGGGTCCGCTCGGAGGCGATGAGCTCGTCCAGCCAGGCCACGTCGGCCTCGGCGGAGCGGACCCCGTGCTCCATGAGCGAATGCGTGTACCGGTCCACCCGATCCGCAGTGCGGCGCAACGAATTGCGGGCGGCCGCGATCCGTACCCGCAGCACCGTCTTACGGCGCTCGAGGAACTCGATCCGGGTCTCCGGATTCATGTACCTGAAGAAAGCGAGCCGGACGCGGAAAGCGCTGGTGTTCTCCACCTCGGAGGCCCCATCCTCCAGGATCTGCTGGAAGTGCTCCTTGCCATCGGCGGTGATCCGGTACTCCTTGCGACGGCCCGACCCAGGGGTCCCCTCGATGAATTCGGCCCGCTCCAGGCGTCGCAGCGCCGGGTACACGGAACCGAACGAAATCCGCCAGAACCCCAGGTCGACGAGTCGCTGTTTCAACTCGTATCCGTGCATGGGCCCCTCGCGGAGCAAACCTAGGACTGCCATGTCGAGCATGTGTCACCCGTTATATCGGTCCGATATAGCGGTTGTCAACTCAGGGACATGGGAAATTTTCGCGATTTCGAGGAATCCCGGGGCGCGAAAAGGTCCGAAGAGGCCGCTGGGATCAGGCGGATCCCGGCGATCTGTTGCGGGCGAGAGGCGAGTGAAGCATGCAGCCTGCAGCTTGGACAACCCCGCCGTGAGTGTCAGAGAGACTGCCGACGGGCGACGGGCGACGATTACAGCCGCTCCCGCACCCACGCGATGTCGGCCCCGTGTTCCTCGGCGCCCCCCGGGGTCTCCACCACGATCGGGGCCCCCGCCGAGCGGAGCACGGCGACCAGCACGTCCTCGGGGATCTCGCCGTCGCCGAGGTTGGCATGGCGATCGCGGTTGGAGCCGTGCGGGTCACGCGAGTTGTTGCAATGCACCAGGTCGATGCGCCCGGTGGCGGCGCTCACCCGGTCGACCAGGGTCGTCATGTCCTCCCCCGCCGCCCAGGCGTGGCAGGTGTCGACCACCGCCCCCACCCCGAAGGATCCGATCGCCTCCCACAGGGGTCCGTAGTTGTCGCACTCGCGGAGAATGGCGTTGCCCCCGCCCGCGGTGTTCTCCAGCAACACCGGAACGGCGAGGTCAACCGACTCCAGCGCCTTGCGCCACCGCTCCCACCCCACGGCGAGGTCCTCGTCGTCGCCGACGTGGCCCCCGTGGACGATCACCCCGGCGGCGCCGATCGCCGCCGCCGCCGCCAGTGTGTCGGCGAGAATCTTGCGGCTCGGGATGCGGATGCGGTTATTGGGCGATCCGACGTTCACCAGGTAGGGGGAGTGCACATAAACCGGCGTCGTCGCCGAGCGGAGCGCGTCGGCGTCGGGGCGGGGCAACGGCGCCTTCCACGACTGGGGATTGGAGAGGAACAACTGGACCAGGTCGGCGTTGCGCGCCGCAGCCTCGGTCAGCGGCTCGTCCGAGGGCACGTGGGCACCGACCCGGATCACGACGAGCCCGGGCCCCTCCGGCGGCGAGCCCGGGGATCGAGCAGGGCGGCGACGTGGTGGGCGGGGCGGTCCCAGTCGTCGGCCCACAGGTGCAGCCACGGCGGGTCGGCGACCCCGCCGGCGGGATCGAGCGGAACCATCGCGGGATCGTCGAGATGGATGGAGAGCACCGGCATGTCGGCCCCCTCGTCGTCGCGCACTCCGGACCGAACCTCCACGATCGACTCCCACGGCAGCAGCCGCGGCGAGCGTCGCCTGCCGTCGACCCGCACCGAGATGCCCTCGTCGGTCGCCCGGAGCAGTGGCCTGGGCCGGAGCAGGCCGCCGACCGCGTACGCCATCGTCGTCACCCCGCCGAGCAGGAGCACGCCGCCGAAAGCCAGGTCGCGGCGCCGCTGCGCCTCGCCGTCGACGGTGAGCACGGGCACGGTGACGTCGACGGTGTTGCCGCTCTCGTCGACCGTCGATCCGACCACCGCCCCGTAGGTGGTGGGGGCCGGCACCCAGCGGTACGACACCAGCATGTCGACGGAGAGCAGGACCGCCGGAACCCCGAGCAGCAGGAACAGGATCAACCGAAACGGCGAGCGTGCCACGACCAGGTTCACGGGCGGGACAATAACGGTCGGGGCGCGTCGGGCCCCTCCCGCAATTGGCAATTGGCAATTGGCGAAGAGCGAAACTCGGTTACCCGTTGCCCGTTACCGGTTACCCGAGCGAGAAACGGGTAACGGGAAACTGGCAACCGTCGGTGGTCTGGAAGTCGAAGGTGTAGACCAGGCGCCAGAAACGAAGCGCTGATGTGGGATCTGACACCTGATGCCTGATGCCTGATACCTACTTCCCGAACCTTCTTTCGCGCCTCGTGAAGTCGCGCAGCGCGCGGAGGAAGTCGACCCGGCGGAACCCGGGCCAGTGCACATCGACGAACGAGTACTCGGCATAGGCCGCCTGCCACAGCAGGAAGCCGGAGAGCCGCGACTCGCCGCTGGTGCGGATCACGAGGTCGGGATCGGGGAGGTCGGCGACGTACAGGTGCCGGGCGATGGAGGCCGGATCGATCGCCTCGGCCATGTCCGCGGCGGCCACCCCTTCGGCGGCGAGTTTTCCGACGAGGTCTCTCACCGCGTCGACGATCTCCTGGCGCCCCCCGTAGGCGAGGGCAATGGTGAGTCGGCGCTCACCGTCGCCGGAGCGGCGGGCGAGCCGGCCGGCGGCGTCCCGCAACCGGTCGGGGAGCAGATCGAGGCTGCCGATCACCCCGAAGCGCAGCCCCTCCCCGCCTCGGGTGTCGGGAAGCCGGTCGAACAGGTCGGCGAGCACATCGAAGTAGGGCTCGAGTTCGCTCGCCGGCCGCTCCAGGTTCTCCCGGGAGAGCAGCCAACAGGTGAGAGCCGGCACCTCGAGGTCGCGGCACCACCCGAGGAACTCGACGAACTTTCCCATGCCGGCCCGGTAGGAGTCGGCGTAATCGGCCAGCCCGGTCTGCCGGGCGTAACGACGGTGACCGTCGTGGATGACGCCGATGTGGCGCGGGAGACGCGACCGGTCGAGCCCACGAAGGAGCCGCTCCTCATAGAGGCGGTACAGCGGGTGCCTGAGGACCCCGCCGGCGGCCGTCGGTCGTGCCACGACCTACCCCTCAGGCGACGCCGCAGACGGAGATGCCGTCGAAGAACCCGCTCTTGAACGCCACAAACCGCTGGAAAGCGGTGGTCTCGCCCTCGACCCCGGGGGTGGCGGACAGCGCCAGGAACCCGGCGATACCCTCCTCCAGGTCACCCGCCGACAGCCAGAGCTGCATGGGGTTGTCCTCGAAGGTGAGGGCCGCGGTCCACACCCCGGCCATGCAGTCCACCTGCAACTGGGCCGCCTCACCCTCGGTGGGAAGGCCCGCCCGGGTCTGCACCGCTCGGCCCCACTGGTCGGCGAGCACCAGGCCGATGGCGAAGTCGCCGATGTCCGTGTACAGGCCGGGGAACAACCCCACGGCGTCCCAGGCGACGAAGTCGTCGGCGGCGCAGTAGAAGGCGTTGCCCTCATAGAACGCGGGCTCACCGACGAATCCGCCGCAAGCGGCCACATCGGGGCTGGCCGGGTCGTAGGGGATGGCGGCCGACACCGGGACCCACGGCACGCCGAAGACGTCCGGGTACACCAAACCCCAGAAGACTTCGAGGGCGTCGACCAGGATCGCCGGGGCGTCGGCGAGCAGGAGGTCGCCGCCCTCGACCGGGTCGTCGGTCTCCAAGAGCGGGATGAAGATGACGGTGGGCGGGGTCGCCTCATACGTGGCGCACTGTCCAGCCCCGACGGAGAACCCGTCGAAAAAGGCGGTGAGCCGGTCGAACGAACCGCCGTGGGCGCCGGCGCCGCCGGGGGCGGTTCCGAGCTGGTCCCCGATCAGGAGGAACCCGGCCATGGCCTCCTCGAGATCACCGGGTGCGAGGTGCATGAACTCGCTCTCATCGGCGGCGACCCAACCGGTCCATGCCCCGGCAAAGCAATCGGCCTGCAACTCGGAGACGACCGTGGGGCTGTTCACGCGGTCGAAGCCGTACCGGGCCTGGATGGCATGCCCCCACTCGTGGGACAGAGCGAGGGCCACGGTGAAGTCGCCGAAATTCTCGTAGAACGGCACGATCAGCCCCTCGTGGTCCCACTGCACCGTGTCGTCGGGGTAGCAGTAGAAGGCGTTCTGAATGTACGAGGCCGGGTCCATGGGACCGCCGCATTCCGGCGCGTCGCCCTGGGAGACGTAATACGGGCCGTTCACGATGGGGGGCTCATACTGGATCCCCCACACGTCCAGCATCGCATCGGCCCAATAGATGTCGAGATCGGCAAGGGTGGCGTCGATCACACCGTCGAGGTCGGTGAAGCCGCTGACGACGGTGGTGACGGTGGTGTCCACGTTGCGCAGGCAGAAGTCGATGATGTCCAGGGCCAGCGGGTCGCTGGCGATATCGGTGTTGGAGGTGTAGTCGATGAACTCGGCGAGGGTCAGCCGCACCTGGTACTGGTCGATGGTGCAGCGGCACAGTTCCTCGCCGCCGTCGGGACGGCACCCGTCCATGTAGGCCTCGACCATCTCTGCGGGGTACGTTTCGCCGGTGGCGACCGTCGTCGCCGGAGCCTGGGTCGTCGTCGAGGAGGGCACGAGCGGGTTCCCGTTGTCGTCGCCACACGCCGTCGCCGTGATCCCCATGACCAGGAGAACAACCGCAAACCGTCTCATCCGCGCAACCTCCTCCACCCCCGCCACGGACCCGGCTTGGGTGCGGTGTCGGCGAGGACTTCCACCGCGATCCGGGCTTCCAGCAACTCGGACATCTTCCCGGCGAGCCAACGGTCGAAGGGGTCGTCGGAGACGGCGATGGCGGTGAAGGCGCGATCCGGGTCGTGCGCCTCGGAGTACACCATCGCCAGCTGCCGGTCGCCGTCCTTGCCCAGGAAGACGACCTGCCGGGTCACCCCGCGCCGCCGCTTCGACTGGGCCCATTCGACGCGCCGCGGCCCCATCAGCTCCCCGACCAAGGCGCGGAAGTCGTCGCGCCGCCCGGGACGGATCGGCATCACATAGATGGAAGCGGCCACAGGCCCTCGATTCGGAACGGCGTCGCGCGGCAGGCTAGCGAGGTGATCAGCGCGCCGCGCGCAGAACGGTGCCGTAGATCCGTCTCAGCTCCCCCACCCATACGGACGAGGAGAAGAGCGCCCCGTAACGCTGTCGCGCTGCCTTTCCCATCCAGGTGCGCGCGTCGGGATCCGCAGCGAGGCGGTTTACCGCGTCGGCCAGCGCTCCGGGGTCACCCGGAGGCACCAGGATGCCGCTCTCCCCGGTCACGATCTCGGGAATCCCCCCAACCTCCGAGGCGACGACGGGCAGTCCGGCGGCGGCGGCGTGCACCAGCGCCGTCGGCAGGGCGTCGGCGAGGCTGGGATGGACCACGAGATCGGCGCAGGCGAGCAGTCGGGGCACGTCCTCACAGAACCCGGCGACGACAACGCGGCCCGGATGTCGCCCGGCCCGCTCCGCAATATGTGCCATGAGTTCCCCGTCACCGGCCAGGACCACGACGACGCTGCGGTCGAGGTGCGGCACGGCGTCGAGCAGGACGTCGTGACCCTTGCCCGGACGCATCACCGCCACCATGGCCGCCACTATCGCGTCCGGCGCAACGCCGAGTTCGCTGCGGACCGCACTCCGCATCCCCGGGTCGACGGGACCCGGGTCAGGTACCCCGTTGCGCAGCGTGACGACCCGCTGCGGGTCCTCCCCCGACACCGCCAGGTACCAGTTGCGCTGAGCGTCGGAGACCGCGATCGTCACCGCCGCGGTGCGACGCCGCGACCGGGTGGCGAGTCTCCGCTTCAGCCTCGCCAGACCCGATACCTCGTCTTCGATGACGTGCAGCGTCGACACGTGGGGGATTCCGGTGGACGCGGCGACCCGCCCGGCGACGACGTCGGCGTGCTTGAGGTGGGAATGGAGCACCTGGGGCCGGAGGTCGGCAACCACACGGCCGAGGCGACGGGGACCGCGGGAATCCCACCATGCCCGCAGGTCGAGCGCGTGCACCGCGACTCCGAGGTTGCGCAGCATCTCCGGGTAACGGAGACCGGTGGTAGGCATCATGCTGACCACGGTCATGTCGATCCCGGCGGGGGCGGCGGCGCGGGCCAGGTCCACGAGCACGTGCTCGGCGCCGCCGGGGCCGAGATCGTGGATGAGGTGGCACACCCGGATGCGGGCGCGGTCGTCCGTCACGGTGTAGCCATCGGCACCGGACCCCGGGCCCTGAAGCAACCGCGGCTCCCGCCGTCATAACACTCGCCACCGCCTAGCCTCGCGCGTCCCATGCGCATCCTCGTCACCGGTGCCACCGGCTACATCGGCGGACGCCTCGTACCCCGTCTCCTCGACGCCGGTCACGAGGTCCGGTGCGTCGCGCGCAATCCGCAAAAGCTGGCGCTTCACCCCTGGCGCCACCGCGTCGAAGTGATCGCCGGCGACGTGCTCGACGAACGCGCCATCAAAGAGGCGCTCGTCGGGTGCGACGCTGCGGTATACCTCGTGCACTCGATGGCCGCCGGCAGCGACTTCACCCGCCTCGACCGGCGCGCCGCCCTCACCTTCCGTGCCGCCGCCGCCGACGCCGGGGTGCGGCGCATCGTCTACCTCGGCGCCCTCGGCGTCGAGGACGCCCCCCACTCCCGGCACCTCCGCAGCCGCCACGAGGTGGGGCACATCCTCGCCGACGGGGTCACTCCGGTGACCGAGGTGCGGGCGGCCGTGATCGTCGGCTCCGGCTCCCTCTCCTTCGAGATGCTGCGCTCCCTCACCGAGGTGCTCCCGGTGATGACCACGCCGAAGTGGGTGCGCACCCGGTGCCAGCCGGTCGCCGTCGGTGACGTGCTCGAGATCCTGCGTGGCGCCATCGAGGACGGGTCGGCCGAAAGCCGCGTCCTCGAGGTGGGTGGACCGGAGGCGCTCTCCTACGAGGAGATGATGCAGATCTACGCCGAGGAGGCGGGGCTGCGCCGGCGCATCCTGATCCCGGTGCCGTTCCTGACCCCGTGGCTCTCCTCGTGGTGGATCGGGCTCGTCACCCCACTGCCCCCGAAGGTGGCCCGGCCCCTCGTGGAGAGCCTGCGGTCCGAGGTAGTGGTCACCACTCCGCAGGACCTGGTGCCGATCGACCCGACCCCGTTCCGCATCGCAGTGCGCCGTGCCCTGAGCCGCCTCCCGGGCGGGGTCATCACCCGCTGGTCGGATGCGGCGTCGCAGCCGGCGGCGCCGATTCCGACCGACCCCGAGTGGTCGGGCGGGACCGTGTTCATGGACCGACAGGTCATGCCCACCGACACCGACGCCGCCCACCTGTTTTGGGCGTTCAGCCGGATCGGGGGCCGCGTCGGGTACTACGGGCTCGACTGGGCCTGGCGGATCCGCGGCATCCTCGACCGCCTGGTCGGCGGGGTCGGCCTGCGCCGCGGCCGCCGCCATCCCACCGAGGTGCGCATCGGCGAGGCCGTCGACTTCTGGCGGGTGGAGGACGTGGTCCCCGGGAAGAGCCTGCGGCTCAGGGCCGAGATGCGCCTCCCCGGCAACGCCTGGCTGGAGTGGGAGATCCGGGAGACCGATTTCGGGACCGACCTGATCCAGACCGCCTGGTTCCGGCCCCGGGGCGTGGCGGGGCGGATCCACTGGTACGTGATGCTCATCCCGCACCGGATCGTGTTCCCCCGGATGGCGCACCGGATCACCGCCGCCGCCGAGGAACGCGGGTTCGCCTGCCGATGAGCGATGTCCTCGCGGTGACCGCGGTCGTCGCCGCGGCATCGTTCACCGCGCTGTGGTTGGTCAGCCTCGTGGTGAAGGACGCTTCGATCGTCGACCCGTTCTGGGGCCCCTCCTTTGCCATCGTCGCCTGGACGGCGTACGCGGCCGCCGACGATCCGGGGGGACGCGGCCTCCTGGCTGCGGTGCTGGTGACGGTGTGGGCGGTCCGCCTCGGCACCCACCTCGCCGTGCGCAACCTCGGCCACGGAGAGGACTTCCGCTACCAGGCCTTCCGCCGCCGCTGGGGATCGAGGTTCTGGATCGTCAGCCTGGGCACGGTCTTCCTGCTGCAGGCGGCCCTGATGTGGATCGTGTCGCTCCCGGTGCAGGTCGCCATGGTGAACGGCGGCGACCCGGGCCCCCTCGCCTTCTCCGGGGTGGCGGTGTGGGCGGTTGGCTTGTTCTTCGAGACCCTCGGTGACTATCAGCTGGTGCGTTTCCAACGGAACCCGGACAACAAGGGCAGGGTCATGGACCGCGGGCTATGGCGTTACACCCGTCACCCCAACTACTTCGGGGACTTCAGCGTGTGGTGGGGACTGTTCCTGGTGGCAGTGTCGGGATCGGCTTCGATCTGGACGATCATCGGTCCCATCGTGATGTCCACCCTGCTCCTTCGCGTGAGCGGAGTGGCGCTGCTGGAGAAGTCCCTGTCGAAGCGCCGCCCCGGGTACGCCGAGTATGCGGCGCGCACCAATGCGTTCTTCCCGGGTGTGCCGAAGCGGGGTTGACGGTCGGCCTCCTCCGGCGGCCTCCACAATTGGCGGTCGGCAATCGGCTATTCGCGATCGATGATGTCGGGCGCCTGCGGGGACTAGGCGATGAGCGATGCCGGTCACTCGGAGTTGCCCATCTCCTTCTCGACTCCCTCGGCGAGGAGGAGGGCGACCCGGATGTACTCCGCGGCGAGGGCCCGATCATCGGGCCCCTGTGTGATGTGCCAAGCGGCATCCCGCATCAACATCTCGGCACCCTCCCGCATGGCTGCCAGGTACTTCGGTTTCACGGCCGAACCTCCTTTGTCCTATGCATTCTCGCCCATCGGACGATTGACGAACTCGCCTCAGCCCCGTTCTGCCAATTGCCGATCGCTAATTGCAGGAGGGCCCGAAGGGCCCGATCTCTCCCCGCACAATTCCCACCCAATGCCATACTTGGTGCCGGTCGTCTCTCGGGGGGTACTCGTGAGACTCACGTTCCCGTATCAAACGGAGCGTCTCGGGGCAGTGCGCATCTACGGGGTGCAGCACGTGTTCGAGTTGGACTCCGATCCCGCCGAGCCCGAGGGATACTTCGGGACCACGGTCAGCCACGTTCCCACCCCGGCGATTCACGCCGTGCAGCGCCGGATGGCCTCCGTCATACCGTGCCGCAACGAGCGGCTCAAGATCCTCGAGGGCGTGCTCACCGGGATCCCCCACTCCTCGATGCTGATCTTCGTCTCGAACAGTGACCGCGAACCGGTGGACCGGTTCATGATGGAACGGGACTCGATCGAACGCTTCTGTCGATACGCCCGCCGGTCGGCGGTCGTCGTGCACCAGCGCGACCCCGGGTTGGGGAAGGCCTTCGAGGCCGCCGGCTTCCCTCACCTCCTCGACGACTCGGGGCTGGTGAAAGACGGCAAGGGTGAGGGGATGATCGTGGGGATCGTCCTTGCTCTCCTCGCGGCGCAGGACTACATCGGCTTCGTGGACGCCGACAATTTCGTCCCGGGTTCGGTGAACGAGTACGTAAAGGTGTACGCCTCGGACTTCCACCTGGCCCGGACCCGGTTCGCCATGGTGCGGATTTGCTGGAAGTCGAAGCCGAAGGTGATCGACGGCGCACTCTTCTTCAGCCGATGGGGACGCACCTCGGAGACCACCAACCGGTTCCTCAACCTCCTCCTGGCGAGCCACACCGGCTTCGGAACCGACGCCATCGCTACCGGTAACGCCGGCGAGCACGCCATGACCATGGACCTCGCACTCCGTCTCCGCCTCGCCGGAGGTTTCGCCATCGAGCCATTTCAGCTGCTCGACCTGTTCGAACAGTTCGGCGGTATCGACCCCGACGCCTTGGGCCCGACGGAGCATCCCGATCTCATGCGAGAGGGGGTCCAGGTGTTCCAGGTCGAGACCTGCAACCCCCACTTCCACGAGGACCGCGGCTTGGACCACGTCGAGGAGATGGGTTCGACCTCACTGAGCGCGCTCTACCACTCCCCGGCGGCGACCCCGCAGGTGCGCACCCTGATCCGCGAGTTCACCGGCGCCGAACCGGCCGTCCCGGAACCCCCGTATCCCCCCCTCGCCGGGCTCGACCCCGAGGTGTTCCGCGGTCTCCTGGTGTCGCAGGCGGAGACCTTCACCCAAATCGTGTACCCGGAGGGTTCCGATGCCCTCCCGATCCCGGTCGCCACGCCGGGTGAGAAGACCATGCAGCCCTGACGGCAGTTCTACGGGGCCGCCTCACGGGAGGAGTTGGCCTCCCCCGGGGGACATCGTGGTGCCCGGCGGGTCGCGGCCGGAGGTCTAGAGTCGCGTTGCACATTTGCACAATGGCTCCTCCCCTGGGTTTCGTGCCGCCGACTTCTTGCGGGCCGGCTCGCCCGGGATGGCGGAGTGCCTCCACTCCGCAGGACATGGCCCGCTGCGAGTGCGGTGCGGAGCAGACGTGGAGCGCGGTTCAAGTCCCGCCCTCGACAGCGCCGATGGGAGAGGATGCGGGTCCGGATCACCCTCGCCACCGCGCTGCTCGTCGCCGCCTGTGGTGAGGCTGCCCCCGCGCCCACCCCAGGACCTGTCTCCGACGCGGTGCCGATCGCCGCGGAGACCACCTCGACAACGACTCCCCCGCTCCACGCGATCGACACCACGGCGCGCAACCCCTTCGACCGTCCTTAGCGACGGGCCCCGGCGCCCACCACCGCTCTTTCTGGAGGCCGGCGCCTGGTGCCCGGTGACTTCCTCCTGTGGATAACTCCCAAACTTTCCGTAACCCGGCGTCACCCACGGAGTGCCGCGAGGGTCTAACCATCCGTAAGGGAACACACACAGGAGGTACCCTTCGTGGAACTCGTAATCCTCGGCGCAATCCTGGTCACCTACGGGTGGTATTGGGGCGGCGTCACTGAGTCCCGCACCACGGCATATGCCTTGGGCGTGGCCTCGTTGTTGCTCGGCCTGACATTCGCCTTTACCGGCGGGGCCGGTGGTGATGTGGTCGGTGGCTCGTGGTGGGCCTTCGGCGCCATCTTCGCCTTCCTCGCTGCGGCGAGCGCCTGGAACGAGTCGTCGCAGGATCGCACCTACGGCATGTTCGCCCTGCTGTTCGGTGTGGTCGCCTTCTTCGGCTTCATCTACCTGGCAGACGTGGGCGCACCGGCGGAGCTGGGCTATGGCTCACTGCTCCTCGGCGCGACGCTGGTTCTGCACTTCATCGCGGCGGCCCTGGTGGCCGACAGCCGGGGCTTCCGGGCCTTCGTGGGTTGGATGACCCTGATCGCCGGCGCGGCGCTGGTGTTCTTGGGCTTCGCCGATGCCCTGGGCATCGACTTCGGCAACCTCTAAGGCCAGGCCGATCCCGTCCCGGCTCGCCGGGATGGTGTGAGTGCGAGAGAGCGGGAGACCCTCGGGTCTCCCGCTCTCGTTCTTCTACGCTCTACAGCACCCGACCCCCGAGGACACGCCATGGAACCGAAGGAACTCCTCGAACACATCAGAGCCCAGGTGGGGACTCCGGTCGAAGAAGTCACGTTTGCCCGCTACCTGGAGATGGTGCAGGACGATCCCCGCCTGGCCCGTCTGTCCCACGCCCTGATCGCCGACACGATCGACGCCGCCGGCCTCTCCGTTGGTCCCGACGGCGAGGAGCGATTCGACCTCTTCGAGGGCGAGCTGTTCGGCCAGGAGCACGTCATCCAGCAGGTCGCCGATTACTTCCGCGCCGCCGGACGCCGCCTCGACGTGCGCAAGCGGATCCTGCTCCTGGTCGGACCCCCGGGATCGGGCAAGTCCACCCTGGTCAACACGCTGAAGAAGGGAGTGGAGGCGTATACCCGCACCGACGACGGCCGGGTGTACGAGGTCAAAGGTTCGCAGATGCATGAGGATCCGCTGCGGCTGATCCCCGAGGACCTGCGCGAAGAGGCCGACATCTACATCGAGGGCGACCTCAACCCCGAGGTCCGCTGGATGGTCGACAACGTCTTCAATGGCGACATCACCAAGGTGCCGATCCGGCGGGTGCACTTCTCCATCGCCCATGGAGTCGGCTTCGGAACCTTCGTCGCCACCGATCCCCGATCCGAGGACCTCACCCGCCTCGTCGGCGATGTCGACGTCAGTCTGCTCAACCCGGCCGATCCCACCTCGGCGAAGCGGGCCTACAAGTTCAACGGCGAACTCAACGCGGCACACCGAGGCATCGCCGACCTCCTCGAGGTCTTCAAGATGGACGAGCGGTTCCTTGCCGTGCTCCTCAGCCTCAGCCAGGAGCAGATCATCAAGACCAACGGCCCGGGCACGATGTATGCCGACGAGTCCGTGATCGCGCAGAGCAATCTCGCCGAATACGAGGAGTTGGTGGTGAACCCCCGCGCCGCGGCGATGCTCGACCGCCTCGTCGTCGTCAAGGTGCCGTTCGTGCTCTCGGTCCGCGACGAGATCCGCATCTACGAGAAGATGCTCGCCGGCGCCGACCTGGGCCGGAGCGACGTGTCGCCGCTCGCCCTTCACACCGCCGCCACGTTTGCCGTACTCACCCGGCTCACCCACCCGGGTGGCGGGATGCAGGGTCTGATCCGCAAGCTCAACCTCTACGACGGGCGCTTCGGCACCCACGGCGGTGCCGAGGACGCGGAGCGGCTGCGAGAGAAGTCACCCGAGGAGGGGATGACCGGCCTCAGCCCCCGCTACGTGATCAACCGGCTCTCCTCGGTCGCCGGCTCCACCAAGGGATGTCTCGACGGGATCACCGTGCTCCAGGCCCTCTGGGAGGGCCTGCCGCAGCGCGCCGGGTTCACCGAGGCGGAGCGGGAGCGCTGGGGAGCGCTGCTGGCGGCGACCGAAGCCGAGTACGACGAGATGGTGCAGTTGGAGCTGCGCAAGGCCGCCGTGCTCGGGTACCGGGAATCGGCGGAGAAGATGGCGCGGGCGGTCAAGGAAGAAGTTGGCCGGTGGGAGAAGGAAGGCGAGCAGGCGACCATGCCGACGCTGCGCCGAATCGAGCGCCTCATCGACGTCCCCCAGTATGGGCGGGACCGTTTCCGCAAGGCGCTCGTCGCCAGCTTCGAGCTCAAGGGGCAGCGCAACCGGCCCATGCACACGCGGCATCCCCTCCTCGAGGAGGCGGTCCAACGCGCCTTGCTCCCGGGTTGGACTGACGTCACCAAGATGCTCGAAGACCAATCCGAGGGTCTCGTCGAAGGGCTCGTGTCGGCAGGCTGGAAGAGGGGGTGCGCCCGGCACCTCGTCGAGTACGCCCGCAAGTTCACCGTGTCGCGGCGGGACCGCAAGGGCGAGCAGAAGCCGACGTGGTACAGCTGAGAATCGGGGGCGCGGCCCCCAATTCGCAATTCGCAATTCGCAATTCGCCGGAGGATCGCGACTGCACCACTCTCCTCGCGCTCTGACGAATTGCACCGAGGGATGCGCTCACCTCGATCCGAGAACCTCACCGACACGCGCCTACGCGAGACGCGGGACTGACGAATTGCGCCTTGCCGACCTCAGCCCCGCTTGCTCCACTCGTCCAACATCTGATAGGCCTCCTCCTCGCTGAACGGGCCGTGGTCGAGGCGGTGTTCGAGAAGCATCTCCAGCGCCTCGCCCACCCGGGGACCGGGCCCGATTCCGAGGTGCGCCATTACCTGATCCCCGTCGAGCGGTGGCCGGATGGCGTCGAGTTCCTCGCGCTTGCGCAGGTCGGCGATGCGCTCCTCGAGCTCGTCCACCCGCTTTCGGATCTGCCGCGCCTTACGGTCGTTGGCGGTGGTCACGTCACAGCGCACCAGGGTGTTGAGCCGGTCGAGCAGCGGGCCGGCATCCCGAACGTAGCGGCGCACCGCCCGGTCGGTCCACCCCAACCGGAAGGTGTGGGCCCGCATGTGCAGGTAGACGAGGTTGGACACCTGATCGACATCGTCGTTGCCGTACCGCATCTCCCTCATCCGCGCCCGGGTCAACCGGGCCCCGGCCACCTCGTGGTGGTGGAAGGTGACGCCCTCACGCGAGATTTCCTTGGTCGCCGGCTTGCCGACGTCGTGGAACAAGGCGCCGAGGCGCACGATCCGATCCTCCTTGGGGCACTTGCCGACCACGGCGATCGTGTGGGCGAGCACGTCCTTGTGGCGATGCTGCGGGTCTTGCTCCACCGCCAGCGCCGGCACCTCGGGAACGAAGCGGCCCGCCAGTCCCGTGTCGACGATCCCCCACAGCGCCGCCTCGACGTGATCGCCGCCGATGAGCCGGTCGAACTCCTCCCGGATGCGCTCGGCGCTGACGATGTCGAGTCGCTCCGCCATCGATCCCACCGCCGCCACCGCGGCGGCGTCGGGGGTGAAGCCGAGGGTGGAGGCAAACCGGAACAGCCGGAGCATTCGGAGCGGATCGTCGCCGAACGACACCTCCGGAGAGAGCGGGGTACGCAGCACGCTCCGACCGAGGTCGACCAGACCGCCGAACGGATCGATCATCTCGGGTTTCGGCAGGAGCCGCAGCGCGATCGCATTTACCGTGAAGTCGCGGCGGGACAGGTCGGTCTCCAGGTCGCCGGTAAAGGCCACCTCGGGTTTGCGGCTGTCGTCGCGGTAGGTCTCGCTGCGAAACGTGGTGATCTCGACAGCGACGTCCTCCAGGTGACCGCCGACGGTCCCAAACTCCTTACCCACGGTGACCACCCCGTGCGCCCAGCCCCTCAGCAGGTCATGGATCTGGTCCGGCGAGGCGTCGGTGGCAAAATCGAACTCGGCCTCCGGGCGCTTGCGCCCGAGGAGGGCATCGCGCACGCTGCCTCCCACGAGGAGCACCTCATGACCGGCCTGGCGAAACCGGCCCGCCACCCGCAGAGGAACGCCGTCGGCGCGCAGCAACGGTTCGAGACGGCGAGGAAACATGCCCAGATGGTAAGGCGTGCGCGGCGACCGCGAGGTTTCGTCGACCGGCAGCTGCAATTGGCAATTGGTAATTCGCCGGACGGTCCACGAGGCGCATTGACACGCTCTGACGAATTGCGCCGAGAGGGGCCACCGCGCGATTTGAGAACCTCACCGACCCGCCCTGAGTAATCCCCGCGGGACTGACAAATTGCGGAGGCCGCCGACAGGCGGCCGACCATCACGTCCCCAGCAGTCCCATCTGTTGCGCCCGCAGTCGGAGATCGCTCGGCTTGGTGGCGTGGCGGAACGCTTCCTCGAAGCTGACACGGCCGCTGGAGGCGAGTCGCAGGATCGACTGGTCGAAGGTCTCCATCCCGTAGAACGACCCCTCGGCGATCACGTCGGCGATCTCGTGGGTCAGGGCCGGGTCG
>DATDRW010000010.1:0-14710 GCA_035291545.1 Acidimicrobiia bacterium | reverse complement strand
GAGCCGGCGGCGGCGAGCACGATCCCCGATGTCACATCGACGACGGTGGTGTCGGCGCCGACCACGACCCTGCCGGGCGAACCCTTCCAGCCGGGGACGATCCTCGGCGCCGGTTGGGAGGATCTCGACTTCGGGCCCCTCTTTGTCGGCCGATACCGGATGGCCGTCGCCTGGACCGGGGACGAGTTGTTCGTGTGGGGCGGGACCCTCCACGACACTCAGGAGGCGCCGCCACCGACCGAGTTCCTCCAGGACGGGTACCTGTATGACCCGGCGTCTGACAGCTGGCGGGCGGTGGGCGTTCCGCCCGACGAGCTCTGCCGGCTAGGCGAGACGCGAGCGATCTGGCTTGATGAGGCTGTCCTGCTCCACGGGGTGGCCACGAGGGAAGGCGACTGCGCTCCCGCCGCGCTGTTCGATCCCGGCACCAACACATGGCGGGTGCTGCGCGGTGAGTTCTTCGACGAGATCGGCACCCAGTCAGCCCTGGCGTGGACGGGTGAGCTGCTCGTGGCCCCGACGCACGGGATCGCCTTCGATGTCGCAACCGGAGAGCGCATCGAGATTCCGCGAGCGACGGGCGTCGCCGACATCGGTTCCTCGAGCCCGGGGCGAGCCTATTGGACCGGCGAGGTCGTGGTGACGATCGGTGTCGGCGCGCTGAAGACCTGGGCGCCGGGCGACCACGCGTGGGCATCGCACCCCGCCCCACCGGTTCCGATTATTGCTCGTGACAGCGTGTGGACGGAGCTCGGGCTCCTCGTGGCCAACTACCAGATGGCAACAGCGGTGTGGGACTCCGAACAGTGGAAGCGCATCGGCGACCTGCCTCTGCGGTTCTATGAGTGCTATCCCGAAGCTCTCGTCGCCGCAGGGACGCCGGTGGTCCGCATGTGCTCCGGCATCGCGATCTGGGACGACACCCGGGGAACCTGGATCCCGGTACCTAACGAGGACATCGGCGCGTACTACTGGCACGGCACGCTCGTCGGGTCCGACGACGCCCTCTACTCGGTGGGCGCGCGGTTTCGCCGCTTCCGCATCGAGCGAAACGAGGACGGTTCGATCGTTCTGCCGCCGACGATCCCGATCGGCGTGATGCAGCTCGACGTGCCCGAGGGTTTCGAGTTCGTGGAGTCGTTTGCACCGGTCCAGAATTCTGCTGGGTTCATCCAGGAGGACGAGACCATCGGGGTGGTGTTCGGGTCCGTGGGGGGTTCCATCTGCCGCGTCAGTTCCACCTATGCGTCACCTGATGCCTGGCTCGGTGAACTCGACGGATTCACCGAGATCGGGCCGATGGCTGTCTCCCGCCCCGGCAGGTCGAGGTTGGAGGGGACCGAGTTCAGTTCCGGTTCCGAACGAAGTGGAGCGCTCGCGTTTGCGTTCCCTGACGACAACGGCAGCGATGTCGTGCTCGTCGCCTGCTCCGGTCAACCGCAAGTCAGGCTGCGCGGTTTCGCTTCCGCTCTTGCTGCTGGTCTGTGGTCCCCGTGGGAGACCCCGACTGCACTCAGCGAGCCAACCTTGGTGGTGACGCCCCAGGCGGGTGGTCCGGGTACGCAGGTCACTCTCAGGGGCAGTGGGTTCGAAGACGGATGGGAGGAGTTGTGGCTGGTCGTGGACGATGGGGGCGAGCCGTGGGCGAGGGTGGCGATCGAAGCAATGCTGGTCGGGACCGATTCGTTCACATGGGGATTCCATGTCGACTTCGTCGATGGACGCGGGCTTGTGTCCCTGGACCCAGGTACCTACTCCTTCGCCGTCGACGGCCGGTTGATCGAGGGCGCCACCTTCACCAAGACCATCCCGCCTTTCCCCTGGGTCGAGATCGTCGAGGTGCTCGGCACCGACAACCCGGTAGCTCCGATCGGCATCGTGGAGATCGAGAACCGGGACATCGTGTCGGCAGAACTCGACGGCTGGCGTCTCGTCGATGAGATCGCGCCCACCGCCGAACTGGTGATCGACAACGTCACCCTGGAGCCGGGGGAGCGGCTCGTCGTCCGCTTCGTCTACGGCACCTGCACCCCGGGCGTCGTGGGCACGACCGCCGACCCGCCCACCCTTCAGTTCTGCGCCGACGAGGCGACAGTCCGTTACGAGTCGATCGCGCTGCGCGACGGCGAAGGACGCCTCGTCGACCGTGCCATGGTCGCTCCCCCCGACGATCCCTGGGTGGTGTTCCATGACGCCGAACGAGGCGTTCGATTTCAGGTGCCGGTGGATCACGACCTTCCGGTGGGACCGTGGCAAATCGCCGACGAATCGCTGACGCCGATCCTTGGTTGGGAGATTCTCTCCGTGGGAACGTATGCGATGCGGGCCGGTGGCGATCGCTGTGCCCACGTTCCCCAGTTCGCACTCGAGGACCTGGGCTCGTACGACGCCTTCGTTTCCATCCAGCGGCGAAGTGGCCCCGCTTTGCCAACGGCAGCTACGAATCGTCCGGAGGAGTTCACCTACGAGTGGCTCGACCAGCACGGTGCGGGCAGCGAGATTCCGGACTGCCTGAGCCGGTCCGACGCCGCCGACCTCTACATTCGGTGGTTCTCGTTCATCGACCGCGGCGCGCTGTACTACGTCGTTGTCGCGATGGGCGACGGGGCCTTCGACACGGTGCGCGCCGACCAAGTGCTGCAGATCCTCGACAGCGTCGTTGACGAGCGCTAGGACAATTTGCCATCTGCCATCTGCCATCTGCCATCCGCCGTCTGGAGCCTGGTGCCTGGTGCCTGGTGCCTGGTGCCTCCCTATCTGAACATGTCCTCATCGGCCGGCCGCACCAGATCGATCGCCCTGCCCTCGCCGCGAGGAACCGTCAAGCCGCGCACGAGCGCGGCGGGCACCGACGCCGCCTTCCCCATGACCAGATCGGCTGCTGCGGCGATCTCGTCGATGATCGCAACTTCGGTGACCTGGAGTTCGCGTCCGCCGGCATCGCGGGTGCCCTTGAGGTCGAGGATCGCCTCCATCCCGGACAGCCCGATCGCCACGTCGGTGAGCCCGCGCCGCCACGGCCGCCCGAAGGTGTCGGAGATCACCACCACCAAGTCCACGCCGGTGGCCGCCCGCAGTGCCATCCGGATGCCGTGAGCCGAACGATCCGGATCGTGGGGAAGCAGCACGGCCGTCCCCGGTGCGGCATTGGAGCGATCGACACCGGCGTTGGCGCAGATGAAGCCGTGTTTGGTGCGGGCGATGACCAGATCTCCCCGTCTCCGGATCACCTCGGCGGCCTCGGAGAGCACCAGGGAGCGGTAGGCGCGTTCTTCGTTGCCCTCGAGTGTGACCACCGCACCCTCGGCTTTCGAGACCACCTTGTGGGTTACCACGAGGACGTCGCCGGCCTCGAGGGTGAGGCCGGCCCGGCTCATCGCGGCGAGCAGCAGCGCCGGCAGGTCGTCGCCTGCGGCGACCTCGGGGATCCCGGGGAGGGGGTGGATGGTGAGGGTCATGGGAGACCCATGATGAACGATGCGAGTCGTGCGGCGTCGACCCGCCGGATGATCCGGGTGTCGGCGGCATGGATCGCCACCTCGCCGGCGAGGCCGGCTACGTCTGCGGAATCGCCGACGTCCACAACGAGATCGGTGAGCAATCCCCGGTAGGCGGCGAGCACCCCGGCGTTGCCGCGCGGCAAGCCCAGCGATGCCATCACCCGGTGAGCGGGCCCCTTGAGGGCGATGCCGGCGAAGAGCGGGCTCACGGCCAGGACCCGGCGGGCCCGGGCGAGGGCATCCCGCACCCCCGGCACCGCCAGGATCGGCCACACCGAGAGCGGGGGGTTGGAGGGTGCGATCACCACCAGGTCGGCGGTCGTGATCGCCTCGAGGACGCCGGGGGCGGGAGTGGTGAGACCGGCACCCGAGTATTCGACCGTCGCCACTTCGTCGCGATGACCCCGGGATACGAAGTACTCCTGGAAGTCGAGCCACTCGCCTTCGGTGGTCTCGATGCGGGTCCGGAGCGCCCCATCGGTGGCGGGGATGATCCGGCGGGTGACGCCGAGCAATGCGGCGGTTCGGGCGATGATCGACGACAGCGGCTCACCCGCCTCGAGCGCCCTGGTCCGGGCGAGGCACAACGCCAGATCGGCGTCCCCGAGTCGAAATGTCGTGTCCTCGCCGGCGGCAGAGAGTCGGTCCATCGCCGTAAAGGTGTCGCCGGCGATACCCCACCCCTGGGGACCCTCACGGTCGGCAAGGGTATAGAGCACGGTGTCGACATCGGCGGAGACGTGGACGCCGTGGATCCGATCGTCGTCCCCGACATTCACGACGACGGTCAGCTCGTCGGCGCCGAGCACCGAGTCGAAGCCGCGTGCCGCCCGGGCACCTCCGACACCTCCCGAGAGGAGTGTGACCCTCGTCATCCAGAGCCCTCCGTAGAATGGCGCTTCGCATGTCCATCGATCCCGAGAGGACCACTCCTTCCGCCGCGCCCCGCGTGGTCGCAGTCGTGACCGCGGACGATCCGGATCTGCTGGCTCCCTGCCTCGAGGCGATCGGTCGGCAAGTGTATGGGCCGGCCGGGGTGATCGTGGTCGGCGGGTCCGACGAGGTGCGGCGCGTGGCCGGCGAACGCGAGGCAATGTGGCGGCCGAACCCACGCGCCGTGTACGACGCCATCGGCGCCGAATTCGACTACGTGTGGGCGTTGCGGCAGCGGGCGCGTCCCGAGCCGGGGGCGTTGGCGGCGCTCATCCAGGATGGCCTCCGGGTGGAGGCGGCGGTGGCCGGATCCAAGGTGGTCGATTCGGTCGATCCCGAGTTGCTGGTGTCGGTGGGATACGCCACCGACGTCTTCAACGCCCCCTACTCCGGCCTGCAGCAGGGTGACCTCGACCAGGCGCAGTTCGACGTGATCCGCGACGTGGCTGCGGTGTCCGACGCGTCGATGCTCATCCGGCGGGACCTCTTCCGCGGGCTGGGAGGTGTGGATCCCACCATGCCGCCCACCTCGGCCGCCATCGACTTCTGCCAGCGGGCGCGTCTGCGCGGGGGGCGTGTCGTCGTAGTGCCTTCGAGCGTCGTGCGATATGAGGGCCCCGATCCCGCTCCACGCTGGCGGGAGCGTGCCGGCGAGACGCGGGCGATGATCAAGGCCTATTCGCCTCTCACGCTCTTCTGGGCGCTCCCCGTTGCTTTCCTCGTCGGCGTCGCCGAGAGCGTGCTCGGGCTGTTCGGAGGCCGGTTCGCCCTTCCCGGTGTGTTCGCCGCCGGGCTGTGGAACGTCGCCCATCTCCCCTCGGCACTCAAGGCGAGGTTCCAGGCGCGGCGGGGGAGAGAAGTCGGGGATGAGGAGTTGTTCCGGTACCAGGTGAACGGCTCGGCGCGGCTTCGTGCGCTCTGGGACGAGACGGCCGAGCGGGTTCGGGCGCGCTTCCCCGAGGGTGTCCTGTCCGGCTTTGCCGAGGCCGTCGAGGCCGGCCAGCAGCGGATCCGCAACCCGGGGTTCTTCGTCGGGTTCTTCGTGGTCGTGTTCTCGCTCATCGCCACCCGTGAGATTTGGACGGAGCGGCTGCCGGTCGTCGGGTTCAGCCTCCCGCCGCCGGATTCGCCGTTGGCGGCGCTCGGCTCCTACGCCGGGGGGTGGAATCCCGCCGGTCTCGGGTCGCCCGAGGTGCTGCGCCCGCACGTGGCCGCCACGGCCATCATCCAGTTCCTCAGCTTCGGCCGCGGAGGAGCGGCGGTCGCGCTCATCACGGTCGGTTCCTTCGTGGCCGGGGCGTTCGGCATGAGCCGGCTGCTCCGGACCTGGGGTGTGGCCTCGACGTCGGGCCTGTGCGCCGGGCTGGTGCTCATGGCGGGGCCGGGGGTGGTCGCAGTCACCGGCGATACTCACTGGACTGCGATCCCCGCGATCGCGGCACTCCCGTGGGCGGTGCTGTCGGCGGTTTCGGGCGCTCCAACCGGCCGCCGTGCCTGGATGCGTGCGTTCGTCGCCACCTCGCTCGCCATCGGGATCGGAGCGGTGTTCTCACCGGCGATGTTGCCGGTTCCGATCATCGCAATCGCGGTGTGGGCGCTGGTCGGTGTCGGGTCGCGGGTGCGGGCCGTTTCCCGGGCGGCTCTCGCCACCATCGCGGCGGTCGGACTCCTCATGCCCTGGGTGGTTTTCGCCGACCTCGGCGGGTTCTTCAGCGACGGGTCGGCGGCATACTGGAGACCCGGATGGGCGACGGTGGGATTCATCGCCGTCGCCGCCGCTGGGGTTCTTGCCACCGGTGATCGGGTCCTGGGAGCTCTCGCCGGGTGGGGCGGGCTGCTGGTCGCGGTGGGGGCGGCGCTGGCACGCTCCGGGGGCTTCGGTGCCGGGACCGAGACCGCCGTCCTCGGTCTCGGATTGGTGGCTCTCGGTGCGGCAATCATCGTCGGGGCCGCCCTGGACGCCGGGATGCGGCGCCGCACCTGGGGGGGTCGGGCCGCCGCCGGGGCGCGAGCGGCGTTGATCGCCGCCGTGCTCCTCGTGAGTGCGACGCTGCTTCTCGCCGGCCCGGGGAGAGCCGGTCTTCCCGCCGACGCACTCAGCGAGTCGTTCCGGTTCGCGGTCGACCCCGACGGACCACCTACGCGGATCCTGCTCTTCGGTCCCGCCGAGTCGCTTCCCGGCGAATCGAGGACGCTGGACGGGCTCGGGTACCGGGTCATCGTGGCTCCGTACCCGGCGACGTGGGAAGCCCACCTCAACGAACCCCGGCTCGGTGACGACGCCCTCGCCTCCCTCCTCACCGACATCGTCGACGGGGAGGTGCGGCGCGCCGGCGATGCGCTCGCGCAGTTCGGGATCGCTTGGGTCGCGTTCGTCGAGCCGAGCCCCCTCGAGCTCCTCTTCGAGGCCCAGCTCGACCTCGTGCCCCTGCGGTCCCTCGACTTCCCGGTGTTTCGCAACGAGGCGGCGGCCGCCCCGGCATGGTCGGCCGACGGTGCCGCCTGGCTGGCGTCGGGCACCGGGTACGAGGCTCCGCCCGGCGCCGGTGGCGCGGTGGCGGTGGCGTCGAATGCCGACTACCGCTGGGGCCCGGGGAACTGGGAACAGGACGGTTGGGCCAACCAGATCACCGGTGGTGGGACGAAGGTGGGCTTCTCGGGGTACACCCCGAGGCGTCTCATGGCCGTGGCGTCGGCCGTGTGGGCCCTGGTGCTCATCGCGACCTGGGTTCTCTCCCGTCGGTGGCGGGTGGAGCGATGAGGCGAATCACCATGCTCGCCCTGCTCGCAGCCGTGGCTGCGGTGGCCGCACTGTTGCCGCGCCCGCCCGACGCTCCGGAACCGTTGGCCGGCGTCGTGATCGACCGGCCCGGGATCGAATCCCCGATCGAGGCGAGCATCTGGTACTGCGCCTGGGCGCAGGCGAACGCGGAGCGCGATTCGTTCGTCGCCGTGGCCTCGATGACACCCGCCGATGCCGACTTCACCTTTCCCGTCTCCATCCCCGGTGAGCCGGCAGACACCGCTGCTGCGGCCACGCTCGGACCGGGCGCGGCGGGAGTCGTTCTCTCCGACGTGGCACAGCGCGGGGATTCCCCGGGGTTCATCGAGTTCAGCGACGGTCCGGCCGCGGCAGCGGTGACCGTCATCGGCGATGTCGTCACTACGGACCAGTGCGTGTCGCAGGGCCCCGATGAGTGGTTCTTTGTGGGCGGTTCGACGATGACCGGAGAGACGCTCACCCTCCGGCTGTTCAACCCCTTCCCCGAGATCGCCAAGGCGACGGTGACCGGGTTCTCCGAGATCGGGGTGGAGGCGCTGGCAGACCTGCGATCGATCTCGGTGAACCCCCGTTCATGGCGTGACGTCTCGTTCGAAGAGTTGCTCAGGCAGCGCCAGACCCTGATCCTCTCGGTGCGCACCGAGGAGGGCCTCGTCGTACCGGCGATGTCGTTCGGCTCCGGTGATGACGAGGCCTGGTGGGGGGGCACCGGACTGTCGGCGTCGTGGGAGCTGCCGGTCGTCCAGGCGACCGGCACGGATTCGGCGATCGTGATCGCCAACCCGAGCCTGTCCGCGGTGGAGGTCACCATTGACCTCTACGGACAGGACGAGTCGTTCCCGGCGGCGTTCACGCTCACCGTTCCCCCGGAGGCGCCTCTCCGGGTCGGTCTCTCCGAGGTGGACGCCGAGGTGCTGGGAGCCCGGGTTTCGGCGACCTCGCCGGTCGCCGTCGGGGTCGTCGGCGTCGGATCGGCGGGTACGGGGGCCACGGCCGGGGCTCCCGGCCCCGCCCGCGCCTGGCTGCTGCCCGGGTTGCGGGCGCATGGTCGCGACGTGGGAGCCCTCTGGCTGCTCAACACCTCCGACGAGCCGGTGTCGGTGACCGTGGGTGTGCTCACGGGCTCGGATGTCCTGAACACCAAGCTCACGCTCGAACCGGGGCGCCTCGTGGTGATCCCCGTCGAGGATGAGGACGCCCTCGGGTATCTCGTGTCCGCCGCAGAACCCTTCTCGGCCGGGTGGACCGTGACCGGGCCGTCCGGCATCGGTTTTGCCACCGGGGTGGCCCTCCCCGATGAGTGACGGACCGCTGCGGATCGCGGTTGCGGCTGCGATCACGGGGGTCGCGGTGGGTGTGGCACTCCGCGCCCGGGTGATCGAGCGGAGGCGTGCCGCGGCCGCTCCGCTGGACCTGACGGGATTCCGGGGGAGGTTGCTGCTCTTCACCGACGCCGGTTGCCGCCGCTGCGACCAGGCGAGGGCGGTCCTGGTGGAGGCGGGGGTGGAGTTCGTCGAGGCCGCCTTCGATCGTGAGCCCGATCGACTGCGGGCTGCGGGGGTCACATCGGTGCCGCTGCTCGTCGGCCGGGACGCCGCGGGCCGCGAGGTCGGTCGGATCGCGGGCCGGGTCGGCGGCCGATCCCTGGCGCACCTGCTCGCCCGCCTGGGGTGATCTCCAGAATGACACCGATGTGATTATCCTGCCCGACATGACTGAAAACTGCGTCCGGTGCGGCGCTCCTGCGGGGATCGTGATGTCATTCCACTACCAGGGTCGGACCATCTGGCTGGATGACATCACCGAGCCGGTGGTGCGCGGGCGCGGATATGCGATGTGTGAGGCTCACGCCGGGCGGATCACGCCTCCGGTGGGGTGGACGCTCGTCGACCGCCGCAGGATGGTGCGACCGCTGTTCGCCTCGCTCGAAGTCGCCTGACCCGGCGATGCCGATCGACCGCGATGTGCTCGACGCGGTGCTGGAGATGGACGTGCACGAGCTGCGCCGCCTGGTGATTCTCGCCACGGCCCGGCTGGAGAACCACGGAGTGGCATTTACGTCGGGCGCCTCGGCGGTGTCGCTGAGACGGCAATGGGTCCGGTGTGGTAAGGAGTCGTGCACCCGGTGCCCCCACGGCCCGTATTGGTACGCCTACTGGCGGGAAGCCGGAAAACGTCGCTCCCGCTACGTCGGAAAACTGGACGACGAACCGATCAACCCGACCCGGGGGCGTGCCGAAGCAGGCCCCGTCGGTGGATGAGGAGGAAGGGATGGGACGCCGCACCCGCGACACCCAGACGGTGGTCTGCGCCAACTGTGGAGCGCAGGACGCGATTCAGATCGAGATCACGCTGCCGGACGACAGCGAGGTGACCTTCAACTCCTGTCACCGGTGTGAGCACCGCTGGTGGGAGTCGGCGAGCGCGGTCATCGACCTGAACACGGTCCTGGACAAGGCGCGCAAGCGCTGAACCCGTTCAGACCCGACCCCGGTACCCTGGCCGTTCTGTGATCGCCGAACGCCCTGTAGCCCCGAGCGCTTCGACGCGCGTCCCGACGCCGTGGTGGCGGTATGTGGTCCCGGTCGTCCTGGTGCTCGCCGGGGCAGCCGCCCTCGGGGTGATGCGTCCCGATCAGATCCTGACGGCGAACACCCCCACCGGCGGCGACATGGGTGCTCACGTGTTTCTTCCCGCGTACCTGCGCGACAACCTGCTGTCCTCCGGACGGGTGCTGGGATGGAGCAACGACTGGTACGCCGGGTTCCCCGTCCTCTACTTCTACTTTCCCCTGCCCGCGCTGGTCACCGTCCTCCTCGACGTGGCCCTTCCCTACGGCGTGGCGTTCAAGCTCGTGACCGTTGCCGGGCTGGTGGCGCTTCCGTTCGCCTCGTACTTTTTCGCCAGGTCCATCGGCTTCGCCCGGCCGGTCGCCCTCGTCGGGGGCGTGGGCGGTGGAACCTTCGTGTTCATGGAGAGCTTCTCCATTTTCGGCGGCAACACGCTCTCGACACTGGCGGGGGAGTTCTCGTTCTCCTGGTCGTTCGCCCTCTCTCTCGTGTACCTCGGGCTCGTGATCCGGAGCGTCCGCGAGGGGAGGGGATTCTCTGTCGGCGCCGGTGTGGTCCTCGCCCTCACCGCGCTCTCCCACATCATCACCACGATGGTCGTCGTCCTCGCGTCGCTTCCCCTGCTGCTGCGCCGCCGGGGGGCGCCGACGCTCCTGGCGGCGTGGGGCATCGGGTTCACCCTCGCCGCGTTCTGGGCGGTTCCGCTGCTCGGCCACCTGCCGTACACGACCGACATGGGATGGTTCCCGGTGAGGGGCTTCGACGCGGTCCTGCAGCGCGAGCTCTGGCCGTTGCTGGTGCCGGCGGCGGCCGGCCTCGCCTGGTCGATCCACCGTCGCCTGCCGGTGGGACCGATCATCGCCCTCATCGCCATCGCGATCGCCGGGTACTACCTGATCCAGTACATCGACTACCGCAAGCTGTATAACGCCCGACTCCTCCCGTACTGGTACTTCTCGGTCTTCTTCCTTGCCGGCATCGGAATCGGCGCTGGGGTCCAGACCTTTGCCCGACGGTTGCGCGGTGGGGCATCGGCGCGGTGGGCTCTCGCCGGCGTGGCGGCGATCGCGGTCCTGATCCTGGGCATCAGCGGGGTCAACAAGACCCCCGCCTGGGCCCGTTGGAACTACTCGGGATACGAGGGCAAACAGACCTACGCCTACGCCGCCGACGGAACGCCGGTGTTGCAGAGCGACTACTGGGCGGAGTACCTCAGCCTGATGACGATGATCGACGCCCTCCCGCCGGGCCGCGTGATGTGGGAGAACAACAACGAGTTGAACCGGTACGGAACACCGATGGCACTCATGCTCACCCCGTACTGGTCGGAGGGGCACCCGTCGATGGAGGGGGTGGTGTTCGAGTCCTCGCTCACCACGCCGTTCCATTTCCTGAATTCCTCGGAGGTGAGCGAGCGGCCGTCGAACCCGGTGTCGGGTCTCGACTACCGCGGCATGGACTTCGCTCGAGGGGTGGAGCACCTGGCCCTGTACGACGTGGCGTACTACGTCTCGTTCACCGATACGGCGACCCAGGCGGCGAACGAGTTCGGTCTCGAGGTTCTGGGCGTCTCTGACCCGTTCACCATCTTTGCGCTCCCCGAGTCGTCGCTCGTCGACATAGGCGAGTTCGTGCCGGCGGTGTGGACCGGAGAGCAGTCGTTCGTCGACGCCGCCCTCGAGTGGTACGGCGATGTCGACTCGTTCGACGAGTGGCTCGTCGCCGACGGGCCCGACTCGTGGCCTCGCATCACCAGCGTCGGCGTGGGTACCAGACCGCGCATCGCTACCACGGGTGAGGTGTCGAACATCGCGCTCGAAGATCACCGCATCGAGTTCGACACGACGGCCATCGGCGTACCGCACCTGGTGAAGGTGTCGTACTTCCCCAACTGGCGAGCCGACGGAGCGGACGGCCCCTACCGGGCCGCGCCTTCGCTGATGATCGTCGTGCCCACCCAGGAGCATGTCGTGATCGAGTTCCGCGATACGTGGTCGGAGACTCTCGGCCGTTTCATTACCTTCGCATCGATGCTCGGAGTTGTGACCTGGGCGCTCGTGTCGAAGCGGCGCCGGGCTCGGCCTGGGGCGGCATGACGGCGTATCTGCGATCGTTTGCCGTCATCAACCTGTTCCGCCGGTCACTCCGCGCGGCGGCGAAGACTCCTGAACCAGACCCCGGTGGTGTCACGAGCGACCTCCCAGAGGGTGCTGGGCCGCACGCGGGTCCCTGACTGGGCAACCCGCATGGTCACGGGTATCTCAGCAAGGCGGTATCCGTGCCGGTGCATCAGCACGAGCAGCTCGATGTCGTACGCATACCGTGTCACCCGCATCTGCGGCAGCAACCGTTCGAGGGGCTCTCTTCGGAGCAGCTTGAGGCCGGTCTGCGTTTCGGACACCGGCAGACGGAATGCGAAGCGCATTGCCCACGAGAAGAGCCGTGACATCGTTCGTCGCCACCAGGGGTATCCGCCCGCCTTCATCGAGTCGCGTTTCGAGCCGACGAGGGCATCGACGCCCATGTCCTCGAACTTGGCGATCAGCGCCGGGAGTTGCTCGGGGGGGAGGTCCAGATCACCGTCGAGGAAGATGACGATGCCTCCTCGCGACGCTTCAAACCCGGCGCGGATGGCGGAACCCTTCCCCGCATTGTCCGGGTATCCGATCGCCGTGACATTGGGGTGGGTCGTTGCCGCGTCCTGGGCGACGGCCAGGGTCCCGTCGTCGCTGCCATCGTCGACGACGATGATCTCGGTTCCATCGACACCGGCGAGGGCGCCGACCGTTCGTTCGATGTTGGCGGCGACCGAGGGGGCCAGACGATAGACGGGAAGGATCACCGACACGCGGCCGGGTAAATGCTGAACCACGGGTGCGAATCCTAGGGTTCGGGCGCACTCCGTAGAATGCCCCCGTGGAACTCGGGCGCATCTTCAAGGCCTACGACATCCGCGGCCTCGTCCCCGACGAGTTCGATGGCGATGTCGCCGAACGCATCGGCGCCGCCTTTGCGGTCTTCACCGGAGCGGCCCGGATCGCCGTGGGGCACGACGCCCGCATCTCATCACCCGTGCTCGCCGACGCGCTGATCTCGGGGATCACCGGGGCCGGATGCGACGTCGACTCGCTCGGCATGATCGCCACGGACATGGCCTACCACGCCGCCGGGATGCTCGGCGAACCGGCGGCGATGATCACCGCCTCACACAACCCGAAGGGATGGAACGGGGTCAAGCTCTGCCTCGCCGGAGCGGCCCCCGTGGGAGCCGACTCCGGTCTCGAAGAAATCCGCCGGCTTGCCGAGTCGGAGGCGGCGACCGTCGCCGTCCCCGGAAAGATGCACCGAACGGACACGAAGAAGCGTTATCTCGACCATGTGCTCGCCGTGGCCGGAGCGCACGCAATCGGAGAGCTGGCGGTGGCCGCCGACGCCGGCAACGGCGTCGGCGGGGTGGTACTCCCGGCGTTGTTCGAGCGGCTCCCGGCGCGGCTCACCGGGCTGTACCTCGAGCCCGACGGAACCTTCCCCAACCACCATCCGGATCCGCTCCGCCCCGAGAACCTCCGCGATCTCGAGGCGCTGATGCATCGTGAGGCGTTCGCCCTCGGTGTGGCCTTCGACGGGGACGCCGATCGAGCCTTCTTCATCGACGACCTGGTACATCCGCTGCCCGGGAGCACGGTCACTGCGATGGTGGCCGCGTGGTTCCTCGACAGGGAGAAGGGGGCCCGAATCGTGCACAACCTCATTTGCAGCCGTGCCGTGCCCGAGACGATCCTCGCCCACGGTGGGATCCCGGTGCGCACCCGGGTGGGTCACTCCTACATCAAGTCGGTAATGGCCGAAACGGATGCCGTCTTCGGCGGCGAGCACTCCGGTCATTACTACTTCCGCGACAACTACCGCGCCGACAGCGGGGTGCTGGCGCTGCTCGTACTGCTCCGGCTCATCTCGGAGGACGGGAGGCCGTTGTCCAAGATCCGCACCGAGTTCGAACGGTACGCCCAATCCGGCGAGATCAACCTCGAGGTCGCCGATCAGGAAGCGGCGACGGAACGGGTCGCCGCAGTGTTTGTGGGCGATCAAGACCGGCTCGACGGATTGACGGTGTCGCTCGGGGATCGATGGTTCAATCTGCGACCCTCGAACACAGAGCCGGTGCTCAGGCTCAACGTCGAGGCCCCCGACGCCGCAGCGGTGGCCAAACTCGTCGAGGCGGTGACGGCGACGGTGAAGGAGGTCTCCGGTGTCGGTTCCTGAGGAGGTGATGGCGATCCTGGTCTGCCCGGAGTGCCATGCGACGCTGCGCGAGGAGGGCGACGAACTCGTCTGCACCGGCTGCGGCCTCCGCTATCCGGTCCGCGACGGAATTCCGGTGATGCTGCCCGAGGAGGCACGCCGCAAGGCTGCCGGAGGCACCGCGTGAGCGTGATGCGCGACCTGATCGCCGAGTTACCGGCGCAGCTGCGATGGGCGGCAACGACCTCGCTCCCAGACGTGCCGCCGGCCGCCGAGGGTCTGGTGATCGGAATGGGCGGCTCGGGTTTCGCCGGAGACGTCGCCGCCGTGTTCGCCGATGCCCAGGGGAAGCGGGTCTCGGTGCACAAGGGTTACGGCATCCCCGGCTGGGCGGCGCACGCCCGTCCCGTGGTGGTGGCGGTGTCTCACAGCGGGAACACCGAAGAGACGCTCTCCGGAGTGAAGGCGGCCACGGCGGAGGGTCTGGCGGTGGCGACGACGTCGACCGGCGGAGCCTTGGCCACGGTGGCGGAGACCCAGGCGCTGGCCTACCTCCGGGTACCCGTCGGCCCGCAGCCGCGGGCGGCTGCGGGGTATCTGGCCGGCGCCGTACTGCGACTCCTCGAGGCGGCGGGGGTGGTCTCCGGCACGGTTCCCGGGCTGCTCGAGGCCGCCGACACGGT
>DATDRW010000009.1:0-23852 GCA_035291545.1 Acidimicrobiia bacterium | reverse complement strand
CTCCATCAGCGCGACGTGCGGCAGGTTGCGCATCTTTCCGTAGAGGTCGAGCCCGTAACCGATCACGAAGTCCGGGGGGATCTCGAATCCGACGTACCGGACGCGGAGGGGCACCCGCTGGATGTCGCGCTTCAGCAGGAGAGTGGCGATCTCGAGGGACGCCGGCTTGCGCACCTCGAGGTTGCGGCGGAGGTAGTCGAGCGTCAGACCGGAGTCGATGATGTCCTCCACGATCAGGATGTGGCGTCCGGCGATCTCGGTGTCGAGGTCTTTGAGGATGCGCACCACCCCCGAGGTTTGGGTGGCATGGCCGTATGAGGAAACCGCCATGAAGTCGATATCGACCGGGAGCCTGATCTCCCGGGCGAGGTCGGCCATCACCATGAAGGCGCCCTTGAGCACCGCAACCAGCAGCAGGTCCTTGCCCTGGTAGTCGGCGGTGATCTGCGCGCCGAGCTCGGCGAGGCGCGCCGCGATCTGCTCCCGGGTGAGCAGCACCGATCCGACCTTCACCGCAACTCCCTCGTCGCCGACATCGAGACCGACGGACCCGCAACGGTAGGCGCCACCCGGACCCCGACCACCCAGGCGATTCTTCCACGCTCCTCGACAACGGGCCACCGCAGCCGAAGGCGCACCGGCACCCCGGCCTCGCGCAGCGCCTCCGCCACACCCTTGCTCCCCGACCCGATGTCGATCCGGTCACCGGCACGGGCGGCCCGTACCACGACCGGGCCGGCCACCGGCACCGGCACCCCGCCCGAGCCGGCGGTGATCGTCCACGGGCCGAATTGCGCGGTCCCCGGGGTCGTCAGCACCACCTGAGCAGGCGGAGGAGGCGGTGGACCGGCCACCACCACCCAGGGCCCCTCGCGGCGGGCATCGAGGCCACCCCGCAGGGTCGACACTCCCCGACCCACCGCGGCGGCAATCACCGCCTCGACCGAGGCGCCGTCTCCGGCATGCGGGCCCCGCAGCGACCGCAACGCCCGCCGCACCACCCGCCCCGCCACCGCCACGGGCAGCGAGGCGAGGGCCGCCGCCGGGATCAGCACCGCCTCCTCGTCGCGGCGCAGCGGCACCCGGGAGGCGCGTCGGTCCAGGACCTCGTCATCGGCTGCGGCGAACCGGGCGGTTCGCAGCAGGGCATCGCGCAGGCCGGGGTTGTACACCGCAGCCAGCGCCGGAATGGTCTCCGCCCGCAGGCGGTTACGCCGGATGGCGGGATCGTCGTTCTGGGGATCGTCGGCAAAGGGCAATCCGAGGAGTCCGGCGATGCGACGGGTGTCGTCGCGGCTCACGTCGAGCAGGGGGCGCACGAAGCGGCCCCGCCGCGGTGGGATGCCGGCGACGCCGCCGGGGCCGGCCCCGCGCAGCAGGTTGCCGAGCACCGTCTCGGCCTGATCGTCGGCGGTGTGGCCGGTGAGGATCCACTCCGATCCCTCCCCGGCCTCCTCCAGTGCAACGAGCCGCACCGTCCGGAGATCGCCCTCGGAGGCGGAACGGGGATACACCGCGACCACCCGGTGGGGGATGCCGAGACGGGCGGCGATGGCGGCGGCGGCGGTGACGAGCGCTGCGGAGCCGGGGAGCCGATGATCCACCGTGACCGCGGTCACCCCGGGGCGATCACAAACCGCCCACGCCAGGACCGCGCTGTCGGCTCCGCCGCTGAGGGCGACGATCACCGATCCCGGTGGGACCCGGTCGCCGACCTTGCGGCGAACCTCCTCGGGGGTCACCCGACCCGTGTCAGCCATTGCTGCGGATGCGAGATCTCTTCGAGGGTGGGAAGCGCCTCCGGGCCCGACCACACGACGTCGAGTGCGGAAAGACCGGCCGCGCGCTCCACACCCAGGATGAACCGCTCCCCCAATTCGTATTGCTTCATCTTCATCTCCAACCCGGTGAGACGGAAGAACGCCCGGGCCCGGGGATCCTGGCGGCGCAGCTTGAGCACCCGGGACATGCGGTCCTGGGTGACCAATTCGCGAGCCCCGATCCGGTCCATGATCACGTGGCCGTGGCCCTCGAGCAGCGCCATCAGCGCCTGGACCCGTTCGATGAGGCGGCGCTGGTCGGGGGTGGCGAGCAATCCCATGATCCCCGACTCGTCGACGAGCGGACGGCCCTCCCGGGAGGCCTCCCGCATCTCCTCGGCCAGTCGTTTCATCCGTCCCGGTTCGGGTTCGGCGGCTTCGACCAGCTCGGCGACCAGGGAGAGGAAGTGGCCCCGCATCCACGGGACGCCGGTGAACTGCAGCCGGTGGGTGCATTCGTGCAGCGCCACCCAGAAGCGGAACTCCTCGGGACGGAACTCGTGCTGGCGCTCCATGTGGAGCACGTTGGCCCCGGCAAACATCACGGTGTCGCCGGCCGAGTCGTCACCCGCGGGGAGCACGAGCTCGTACTGCCCCAGCACCCGCTTGGCCAGCACTCCCACCAGGGCACCCACCTCGGCGGCGAGCAACCGTGCCCCGATCCTGCCACCGAGACCATGGCCGGCCCGCTCCTCGAGTTTCTTCTCGGCGGGGGCGAGCAGCCGGCCGAAGGCCGAGATGTTCGCCTCGGCCCATTCCACCCGGGTCACCACCCGAACCGCAGGCGATCCTCCCCAGGGGAGCCCGGTCTCCTCGGCGGCGAGGATGGCAGCACGCTCCACCAATTCGGGAGCCCGTCGCGCCAGAGCGGCGTAGTGGTAGGTGCCTTCGAGGGGGTGGGTGCCCGCCATGCGCCCGGCGACGCGGGCGGCGAGCGGCCAGTGGATCGTGCTCACCGCACTACGCGGTACCGGCTCCGGATGCGGACCCTGTATCCGATCACAGTCACTGCGAGGGCGATACCGCTCAGGGCGAGCACGGTGGGTACGAGAAAGCGGAAGGTCCAGGCGTCGTCAGCCTCGATGGGGGCGCCGTCGTCGACGACCACCGCCGGGGTGTCACCGGATGGGGTCTCCTGGGCACCGCCCGGGGCGACGCCGAGGGCGAAGGCCAGGCAGACGAGGGCGATGAGGATTCGTACGCGTGCCATCGACGCTGAGGATACCCGGCCGAAGAGGTCGGCGGCCCCAGGCCGCCTCCGCAATTCGCAATTCGCAATTGGCAACATCGCGGGGATCGGGTGGGAACGCGTTCCAGTCTCACAGCGCCCGCGCGTCTCGTCCGCAATTCGCAACTCGTCAGAGCGGAGGCGAAGGGAGAATCCATGAGGCGTGGCCGCCACGTGTCAGAGGAGGCGCGTCAACCCGCCCGTAACGGGAAACGGGAAACGGGAAACGGGCAACGATCTGAGTACGCGAAATCGAAACCTCGCGCGACCACCCTGGTGGCGGCCTTACGACTCGGGGACGACCCGGCCCCGGAGACGGGGGAACCGCGTCGGGCTGTGGGCGTAGCAGTAGGTGCGCTTGTTGTAGCGGGAGAGCAGCGTGGCGCATCCGTCGTGCTCGCACCCGCGGATGCCGTCGTGCTGCTTCGGCGCGCGGGTCCGACCCTGCACCTTGTTGCCCTTCATGATCTCGCTCATGTGGTTCACATCCCGTCTTCGGCGTGTCCTTGCAGGAACGTCCGGAGGCGCTCGACCAGTTCCCGGGGGATCTCCTCACGACACCCCTGTCGCACTCGCACCTTCAGATGCTCCTCGAAGACGAACCCGTCTTCACAAGGAGGACATCGGCGCAGGTGGCGCCGGACCCTCCAACGACGCAGGACTGTGGCCTCGCCGTCGATGTAAATGTAGAGGTCATGGCGGGTTTTGTCACAATTCATGAGCCGCTGGCCTCTCGCTCCTCTACAAATTGCCACAACGCCTGCTGCAGGGCCTTTCTTCCACGGTGGAGCCGCGACATCACGGTGCCGATGGGCACGCCCATGATCTCGGCGATCTCCTTGTAGGAAAACCCCTCGACGTCGGCGAGCAAGACGGAGATTCGGAAGTTCTCCGGGAGAGACTCGACTGCCGCCTTGATGTCCTCGTCGACGAACCGGTCGAGCGCCTCGTCCTCCGCGCTCCGGGCCGCCGCCGAGCCCTCGTCCCCCAGCCGTTTGAACAGGTAGAAGTCCTCGAGGTCGCCGAGCTCGACCTCGTGAGGACGGCGGGACTGCTTGCGGTACTTGTTGATGAACGTATTGGTGAGGATCCGGTACAGCCATGCCTTGAGGTTGGTCCCGGTTACGAAGGTGTGATACCCGCGATACGCCTTGAGCAGCGACTCCTGCAACACGTCCTCGGCGTCGGAGGGGTTGCGCGTCATCCGGAGCGCCGCGGCGTAGAGCTGCGGCGCGAACTCCATGACGTCGTCCTCGAAGTCGGCCCGTTCGGCCATGAGCCTCCCGTTGCGGGATGGAGCCGGAGCGGGGATTCGAACCCCGGACCTGCTCATTACGAGTGAGCTGCTCTACCCCTGAGCTACTCCGGCGTGGGGCGAGCCATGCTACCCGGCTCCCATGAGACCGCTCCCGCATCGTTCTTGTCGCTCACACCGCCTCCTCACGCCCGCCGTCGGGGTAGGTCATCCGCAGCGGGGACCGGCTCCGCGATGGCTCTGGGGTCAGGCGCAGCTCCATGAACGTCATCCCCGGATAGGAGGGATCCTCGTAGAGCTCGGCGATGACATCGTCGGGGAGCATGCCGGCGATCTTCAGCATCTCGCGGCGGTCCTCCGGGCGCGAGCCGACGAAACGCAACTCGCCCTCGGAGTCGAGGCGGTCGACGAGGTGCTCGGCGACCTCGCGTCGCCAAGCCCGGCGTGACGGCCCCTCCTGGAACAGTGGCATGGCGACATTGTGCTGCGCGAGATCGCGGGTAGAAGGGATTTTGGTGAGAAGCCGGTGACAGGCTCCAGGCACCAGGCTCCAGGCTCCAGAAATCCGGCATCCGGCATCCGGCATCCGGCATCGAAACGCGTCTGCTACCGAGGCACGCGACTCCAGGGCAGGTCCTTGTCCACCCTCGGCTCGCCGGCGAGACCGAGAACGCGTTCGCCGAGGATGTTCTTCATGATCTCCGAGGTCCCTCCCTCGATCGAGTTGGCCCTCGCCCGGAGGAATGCCTTGGTGCGGGGATGGACGGTGAACTCGTCGGGCCGGATCTCCTCGTAGGAGTCGTAGAGCATCCCGTCGGGACCCATCAACTCGACCACGTACTCGTAGATCCGTTTGTTCACGTCGGCATAGACCAGCTTGGCGGTAGACCCCTCGGGTCCCGGCGTCCCCCGGCGGCGGTTTTGCGCGGCCCGCAGGTTGGTGAGCCGGGCCGCCTCCGACTCGACCCACAGGCGCATCAGCCGATCCCTCGCGGCCGGATCGTCGTGCCCGTATTCCTTCCAGGTGCGCACCGCTTCGCCGATCGGCCCCGAGCCCCGCGGGGTGATGGCGCCGCCGATGGCGATGCGCTCGTTCATCAGCGTGGTGAGCGCGATGCGCCATCCGTCTCCGATCTCGCCGACTCGGTCGGAATCGCGAATGCGGGCGTCGGTGAAGTACACCTCGTTGAACTCGGCCTCACCGGTGATCTGTCGCAGCGGCCGCACCTCGACTCCGGGTGCCGCCATGTCGGCAATGAAGTAGGTCATCCCCTGGTGCTTGGGCACGTCGGGGTCGGTGCGACACACCAGCATCCCCCACCGGGCGACGTGGGCGAGGGTGGTCCACACCTTCTGACCGTTGACCACCCACTCATCGCCGTCGCGGATGGCGCGGGCGGCGAGCGCCGCCATGTCCGAGCCGGCGCCCGGCTCGGAGAACATCTGACACCAGATCTCCTCGCTGGTGAACATCGGTCGCAGCCAGCGGTGCTGCTGCTCCGGGGTGGCGTGGGCCATGAGGACGTGGGCCCCCATCCCGACACCGAGTGGGTTGTAGCGCGCCGGGTTGGGAGCGCCGGCGGCGCCGAGCCGCTGTTCGATGACCGTCTGCAGGCCGCGCTCGGCGCCGATACCGCCAAGACCCTCGGGGTACCACACCCAGGCGAGACCGCGATCGAACCGGGCGCCGAGGAATTCCTTTGGGTCGCCACGCGGATCGTGCTCCGCGAGGAGGCGATCGAGGAGTTCGTCGACCCTGGTTCGAGCATCGGTCATGGCTGCCTCCCGGCCAAGTCGGCGCAATGTTGCCACAGCCGCGCGCCGCGCGGGCCGACAACCGTCAGGGCCGTGCCAGCGCGGCGCCGAGTGCGGCGTCCAGGTCGATGTCGTTCCAGCGGAACCCGTCGGACCGCAACCGCGACGGCACCACCCGCTGTCCGTCCAGCACCAGCGCATCGGCGAGCGCTCCGCCGAGCACGAGCCGGAGCACGAACCGCGGGATCGGCATCACGGTCGGTCGGTGCAGTGCCCGTCCCAGTGCCTTGACGAACTCACGGTGGGTGACCGGGTTCGGCGACACCAGGTTGACCGGGCCCGCGAGCGAGGACGACAGCAGGTGACGGATGGCGCGCACCTCGTCGTGGAGGGTGATCCACGACCAGTACTGGGTCCCACGACCGACCACACCGCCGAGACCCCAGCGGTACGGGCTCAGCCAGCGCGGGCCGAACGGGGCGAGCAGCCGTCCCAGCGCCCCTCCCGCGGTGCTGAGCACGATCCCGCTGCGGAGGAGTACCACCCGCGATCCCGCTTGCGCGGCCGCAGCGGTGGCCGCCTCCCAGGCGACGCACAACTCGGCGAGGGGCCCGCGTCCCGGGCTCGCACCCTCGTCGAGGATCCGGTCACCGCCGTCTCCGTAAAACCCGATGGCCGAGGCGTTGAGCAGCACCTGGGCCTGGGGTCGGGCGGCGACCGCCTCGGCGAGCAGACGGGTGGGGGCGGTGCGGCTCTCCATGAGAAATCGGTTCTCGACCTCCGACCACCGCTTCTCGCCGATGCCGCGTCCGGCGAGGTTCACCACCGCATCGACCCCGTCGAGGGCGTCGGCCGGAATCTTTCCCGAGGCGGGATCCCACGGGATCCCCGGAACGCGGCTCTCGGGGCGGGTCAGCCGTCGCACCTCGATCCCGTCACGCTCCAGCGATGCGGTGAGCGCGGTCCCGATGAGACCCGAGGAGCCGGCGATGAGGAGGCGCACGAGGTGAGGGTAGGGACGCTGTTGCCCCTTGTCCGACGCCCGTCGCCCGACGCCCGACGCCCGCCAACCACTACAGCGGACGCCGCCGGTTACCTGCTGGGTCTCTTGCGGGAGGTGGGAGGCGGGCGACGGGCGACCTCTTCCGCCCACTCCCGGTACACCACCTCCAGCGCCTCCCCCACCCGCCTCTTCCACTCCGCGGTCATGGCGCCCACCGGATCGCGTGCACCGGCGTGGTCGGCGGGCTGGATCGGATCGCAGATCACCACGGTCACCCGGGCGCGGGTGATGCGGCGGGCTCCCCTCCCCATCACCCGGTCGGTCCCGGCGATCGCCACCGGGATGAGGGGCACCCCGGCGCGGCGCGCCAGCCAGGCCGCCCCGCGCCGGGGCTCGGTCTCACCCCACACCCACACCCGCACCCCCTCCGGGAACAGGCCCACGGTGCCGCCGGCCGCCAGCTCGGCGAGTGCGCTCCGCAGCGCCCCCAGTGGCACCCGGGTGCGCGGCATCGGGATGGCGCCGAGCCAGTGGGTCAGGCCGTCGAAAAAGCGCGACGATCCGAACAACTCGTCGACGGCGAGGAACCGGATCAAGCCCAGCGACATCCCGATCGCCACCGGGTCCACATGGGAGTAATGGTTGGCGGCGACCACCACCGGCCCCTCGGGGACCGCCGCGCCCCGGCGTTCGTAGTCCACCCACCACCGTCCCAGACCCCGCGCCACAGGCGCCGCCAAGCGCCAGGCGGTCTGTGCACCGCGGGGGAACCCGGGGTCAGGCCGATGCGCCAAGTTCGGCGAAGAGCGCGCTGAAGGCGAGCTCGGGTCGTTGGTTCAATTCGAGCGAATCCGCGGTGACCATCACCCGGCGGGCACTGGCGACCGCCTCCCGGGCACCGATGCCGGCGAGGTCGGTGCCGGGGACGTCCCGGTTGCGAACCGGACCGCCGAACGAGGCGACCGCGGCATCCCGGTACCAGGTGGCGAGGATCTCGAGTCCGGAGAGATGGAGGGCCGCCGCCGCCCTGCGCCGTTCCCGCTCGTGGCGGTCCCTGATCACGCGAAGATCCCTTCCCTCATTGTCGGCGACGCCGAGTTCGTGCTCCTGCCGTTCGGCAAGGCCCTCGAGGAGCGGATCCGCGGCGGCCACCATCGCTTCGGCGAGACGGATGGCGTCTCCCGGCTGAGAGGTGAGCCGGGAGGGCACCGACAACCAGGCCGCCCGGAAGGCGGCTACTTCGGGACGGGTGGCGAGCAGGAGTGCGAGCCCGGGACGCCCTCCGGCGGCGACGGCCGCGCGTCGTGCCTGGTCGTCGGAGATCCCGCGCTCGGCGAGGGCCGCGACGATCTCGTCTTCCGACACCCGGCCGAACAGCACCGTGCGCGAACGGCTGGACACCGTGAGGGGAAGATCGTCCTCGGACTCTGCGACCAGGATGAAGATCGTCGATGCCGTGGGCTCTTCGAGCGTCTTGAGCAGTGCGTTTGCCGCTTCGTCGTTTATCGCCCCGGCCTCCTCGAAGAGGAAAACCTTGCGGTCGGCTTCGACCGGGGTGAGCACGGCGCGCGCCACCGTGTCCCGGGCACGCTCGACGCCGAGCGCGGTGCGCCCGTCGGGCTCCACGGACATCAGATCGGGGTGGAGGTCCGCCAGGACCCGGCGACGGCATTCCGGGTCGTCGCCGCAGAGCAACAGGGCGGCGAACCGGCGCGCCACCGCCGCCTTGCCGACACTGGCGGGACCGACGAACAGGTAGGCGTGCGTCGGGTTGGCCGCCTCTGCGGCGAGCAGTTCGACCACATGGTGGTGGCCGATCACTCCTTCGAAGCCCTTCACCATCGCCGCTCCAGCACCGTCACCACTTCGGCGACGATCTCGCTCAGCGGCCGCGTGGCGTCGACGACGACAAACCGCTCTGGTTCGGCGGCGGCAAGGGCGTCGTAGGCCGCAGCCACCCGCCGCTGCAGGTCGACTCCCTCGACGGAAATCCGGTCCCGCTCGTCCTCGCGCGCCAGGCCCCCCTCGGCGTCGATGCGGAGGAGCACGATGACACCCGGCACCACCCCGCGCAGTCCGGCCTCGTTCACGGTGCGCACGATGTCGACCCCGAGCCCGCGGCCCGCACCCTGATATGCCAGGGATGAGTAGTAGGAGCGGTCTGTGACCACGATGTCGCCGCGCTCCAGCGCCGGGGCGACCACCGTCGCCGCCAACTGGGCGCGTGCTGCGGCGAAGAGCAGCGCCTCCGTCCAGTTCTGGAGTTCCGAGGTCCGGCCGAGGACGATCTCCCGGATCGCCTCACCCGCCGGGGTGCCGCCGGGCTCACGCACCGCGGTCACGGTGTGGCCCCGTTGGCGGAGGGCCGTGACCAGGTCTCGAGCGAGCGTCGACTTGCCCGCCCCGTCGATGCCCTCGACGGCGACATAGCGGTTCACTTGCCGGGTCCGCCGTCGATCCGATCGACCTCGGCGTTCTCCCCGAGCCCGGTGACGGTCTTGCGGTACTTGCGGAACGCCTCGGTGGCAGCCCCCACCTCGGGCCGGGCGGAATGGCTGAGGGCGATGAGGCTGCGCCGCACGCTCCACAGGGTGAGCAACCCGGTGCTCACCATCGTCACCCCACCGAGGAGGAGGACATCGCGGGACCCGGTGGCGAGGAGACCGGGGAGGAGGCCGTCGAAGAAGGCGGCGGCAGGAAGGGCGAGCAGCATCGAGGTGAGCAGCCCGATCCGCAGGAGGGAAAACAGCGCGGCGAAGGTGCGGCCCCGCACCGCGTCGTCCGCCTGCTCGTGGAGGTGGGCGAACCCGAGCACGTAGGCGGCACCAGCACCCACCCCCATCACCGCCACCCAACCGACGGCTCCGATGATGGTCTTCACGAACGCCGCGGCAGAGAGCGCCGCCCCCGTGAGAAGCAGGGCGATGCCGAACAGCACGTCCTTGTGCCGAAAACGCGGACCGAAGATGGTCACGAGGATGATCCCGGATCCGGCACCGAGCCCGAACCCGGTGAGCAGGGCGGGGAAACCGGCCGGACCGGAGTGGAGCACGTCGGTGGCGTACGGCTTGCCGAGCACCACGATGATCCCTCCGCCGGCGAGAGCCGTGGTCATGGCGATCACCACCGGGCGCACCCGTCGGTGAGACGCCACGAACGTCACGCCTTCCCTGAGGTCGCGCACGACCGCCATCGGATTCCAGCGCCGCGCACCCGGTGGCCGCTTGCGCCGCACCATCGATGGCAGGGTGGAGATGAACGCCGCCGATACCAGGTACGAGGTGGCGTCGACAAAGAAGGCCAGGCCCTCCTGGGTTCCGGGGAGCAGGCCGCCCAAGGTGACGTTGTCACCGAGTGAAGCCAGCCCGGTGAAGATCGCCGCGCCGAGGGGGAACGTGCCGTAGGAGGCGCTGAGCGAGAGGCTGTTGGCCTGCACGAGCTCGCTCTTCGACACCAATGTCGGGACGGTCGCTTCCTTTGCCGGCTGGAACACCAGGGTCAACGCCTCGAGGGCCAGGTTGACCAACAGCAGGTACTGGATCGACTCGGCGAAGGCGAGCGACAGCACCAGGCATGCCCGCCCCAGTTCGGCGGTGACCATGACGTACTTGCGGTTGAGCCGGTCGGCGACGATGCCGCCGATGGCGGCGAAGAACAGCCCGGGGACGATGCGCGAGGTGAGTGCGAGGACCACGCCGCCCCCTCCGGCGAGGGCGTCCGCCAACGACAGCGTCGCCAGCATGGCGACCCAGTCGCCGGTGCTGCTCACGAACCCGGCCTTCCACAGACGAGAAAACGGCCCCGATCTCATCAGGGCCCATGCGGAGCGGCGGGGGGCTTCCGTCACCGGGCGAGGCTATCAGGAAGCGTTGGAGCCACGGTCGGCCGTTGCCCGTTACCCGTCGCCCGTCGCCCGTTACCCGTCGCCCGTCGCCCGTTTGCAGAAGATGTGACGGCGGGAATCGGATGTCGGGCGTCGGATGTCGGGCGTCGGGCGTCGGGCGTCGGGCGTCGGATGACGCGTTCACCCCGCGGGCGGGAGACCCGCCTTTACGGGCTTGCCCTCGGCTTCGAGTTTCTCGCGGCGTTCGGCGAGGAGCACCGAGGCACGCTCGACCGTCATCCGCTCGACGGTGTCCTCGCGCCGCAGCGAGACGTTGACGCCGCCGTCGGTGACGTACGGCCCGAACTTCCCGTCGCGGACGACGACATTCCATCCGGTGGACGGGTCGGCCCCGAGATCCTTCAGCGGGCCCTTCGCCGCCTGACCGCGGCGCCTCTTGGGTTGGGCGAGGATCGTCATCGCCTGCTCCAGGGTGACGGTGAACAGTTCGCTCTCGGTTGCGAGGCTCCTGGTGTCTGCCCCCCGCTTCACGTACGGGCCGTACCGGCCGTTGGCCACGGTGATCTCCTCACCGGTCTGCAGGTCGTGCCCGACCACGCGGGGCAGAGACAGGAGTTGCAGCGCCTCCTCCAGGGTCAAGGTCTCGACGCTCATGCTCTTGAAGACGGAGGCGGTCGGCCGCTTCGCACCGTCCCCGTTCTCCCCCAGCTGAACGTAGGGACCGAACCGGCCGCTGCGCACCAGGACCGCCAACCCGGTCACGGGGTCATCGCCGAGCACGCGATCTCCCGACGGCGCCTCGAGCAACTCGGTGGCCCTCGCCGGGGTGAGCTCGTCGGGCGCGATATCCTCGGGCACGCCGACTCGATCCTCCCCGCGTTCCAGGTAGGGACCGTACCGGCCGCTGCGCAGAACGACCCCTTCGAGCCCCTCGAACGGCAGCGTGTTGATCTCCCGGGCATCGGCCTTGTCGAACGCCTTGCTCACCAGCTCGACCAGGCCGGGGTGGCCGTTGCCGAAGTAGAACGCCTTGAGGTACGGGACCATCTTGCGCTGGCCGTCGGCGATCTCGTCGAGGTCCTCCTCCATACGGGCGGTGAACCCGTAGTCGACGAGATCGGTGAAGTGCTCCTCGAGGAGCCGGACCGCCGAGAACGCGGTGAATGACGGGACGAGAGCGGATCCCTTCTTCCACACGTACCCCCGATCCTGGATCGTCTGGATGATCGAGGCGTAGGTGGACGGTCTCCCAATGCCGAGATCCTCGAGGCGTTTCACCAGCGAGGCCTCGGTATACCGGGCCGGCGGCTTGGTCTCATGACCGGCGACCTCGAGACGCTCGGCGACCGCCCGCTCCCGCTCGGACATGGGCGGGAGCCGCCGCTCCTGGTCCTCGAGCTCGGCGTCGGGGTCGTCGGATCCCTCGACGTAGGCGCGGAGGAACCCGGGGAAAGAGATCACCTTGCCCGAGGCGGAGAACTCGGCATCGCGGCCCGACGCCCCGGTCCCACCGAGCCGCACCTGGACCGATTCACCGACGGCGTCGGACATCTGCGAGGCGACGGTGCGCTTCCACACCAACTCGTACAGGTCGGCATCGTCGCGGGTCAGGCCGCGACGAACCTGATCGGGGGTGCGGAAGGTGTCGCCCGCGGGGCGGATCGCCTCGTGGGCTTCCTGGGCGTTCTTCACCTTCGAGATGTAGATGCGCGGTGAGTCCGGGACGTACTCACGGCCGTACATCTCGATCACCTGGGCCCGCGCTGTGGCGATGGCGCTCTCGGAGAGCGACACGCTGTCGGTGCGCATGTAGGTGATGTACCCGTTCTCGTAGAGCCGTTGCGCCACCCGCATTGTGTGCTGGGAGGTGAACCGGAGCTTGCGGCCGGCCTCCTGCTGCAGCGTCGAGGTACGGAAGGGGGGATATGGCGACCGCCGGTAGGGCTTGCTCTCCACTGAGCGGATCGTGAACGCGGCCTCATCCAGGTCGGCGACCACTCCTTCGGCGCCGGCCCGGTCGAGCAGCATCACGTCCTCACGGGTGATCCCACCCTCGCGGTCGAAGTCCTTCCCGGAGGCGATGCGAACCCCGTCGAGAGCGCTGAGGATTGCCCCGAAGGTGCCGGCCGCCACCGAGAACTCGCCGGCGACGTCCCAGTACGCCGCGGCCCTGAACCGCATGCGCTCGCGTTCCCGGTCGACCACGATTCGGATCGCCGGGCTCTGCACCCGTCCCGCCGACAGCTTGGGACGCACCAGCTTCCACAGGACGGGTGACACCTCGTAACCGAACAAACGGTCGAGGATGCGACGGGTCTCCTGGGCGTCGACCAGGCGACGGTCGAGTTCGCGCGGCGAGTCGACGGCGTGGCGGATGGCGTCGGGGGTGATCTCGTGGAACACCATGCGCTTGACCGGGATGCGCGGCTTGAGCACCTCGGTCAGGTGCCATGCGATTGACTCACCCTCACGGTCCTCGTCGGTCGCCAGGTACAGCTCCTCCGCCTCCTTGATCAGCTTCTTGAGATGGCCGATTTGCTTCTTCTTGTCCGCGGGGACGACGTACAGCGGCTTGAAGTCGTTGGCGGTGTCCACCCCGAGGCGGGCCCACGCCTCCTTCTTGTGGGAGACCGGAACGTCGGCGGCGTTGCGTGGCAGATCACGGACGTGACCGATCGACGACTCCACGACGAATCCCGCGCCGAGGTAGCCGGCGATCGTGCGCGCCTTTGCTGGTGATTCGACGATGACGAGTTTCATCGACCTTGATTCGTAGGGAAAAGGGTCGGCGTGACACCGACTCGGCTGTAGGTGTACGCCTGCCGACCGCCGAATGTCAAGGACGCTCTCCGCTACCTCTGCCCGCGATGATCGAGTTGAAGCCGGTGCCGAAGCGACCCGCCACCGCATTCCACGAGAACCGTTCGGTAACCCGGGACCGTCCCGCCGATCCCATGGAGCGCGCCATCCCGGGATCGTCGAGCAGCATGCGGAGTGCTGCGAGCAGGGTGTCGTCGGAGTCGACGACGAAGCCGGTCTCGCCCGGCAGCACCGTCTCCGGAGCGCCTCCGGAATCGCCGGCGACCACAGGCACACCGGTGGCGGCCGCCTCGAGGTACACGATGCCGAGTCCCTCCGCCTCGAGGCCGAACCACCGCGACCGACAGGGCATGGCGAAGATCGTCATCTCCCGGTAGAGCCGGGGAAGGGTGTCGTACGGAACCGCTACCTCGAAGCGTGTGGGGACGCCGAGCCGCCCGGCGAGTCGGCGCAGGGAGGCCTCATCGCGGCCGGCGCCGACCAGCATCGCGGTGACGTCACGCCCCTCGGCACGCAGGGCGGCGACGGCCCGGAGCACGCGACGCTGCCCCTTACGGGGCACGAACCGCGACACGCACCCGACCACGGGCCGATCCGGGCCGCCGGGTCCCGGGGAGAACCGGGGTTCGACCCCGGCGCCCACGACGACCGGCGACCGCTTTACCAGGCGCCGCACCCGCCCGGCGGTGTACCCGGAGGTGGCGAAGACCACGTCGGCCCGGCGCAACGGATACTTGACCAGCGTGCGCAACAGCGGGAGGGCCGCCGGGACCACGATTTCGGCGCCGTGGCACAGCACCGCATACCCCACCCCGGTGGCGCGCCGGAGCCGGGGACCGAGGTGTGCCAGGGGGTGAGGAGCCCCGAACAGGACCACATCGGGTACAAACTCGGAGACGTGCCCGGCGATCCACCGGCGGGTGCGGCCCGTCGGCCACAGAAAGCGGCGATGCCCGCGGAACACCGCGGGTTCTTCCCCGGCCCCGGGATGGGCAGGTGCGAGCACCCGCACCTCGGCATCGAGCGCGCCGACCAGACCGGCGAGGTACTGCTGGATCCCCCCGGGCCGGGGTGGGTAGTCGTTGGTGACGAGGAGGATCCTCATCGCAGGGGAAGGTTGTAGTCGACGAGGCGCGGGCCGTCGGTGGTGAACTGGACGTGGGTCAGGCCGGCGTTGGCGGGGAGGCCCAGGGAACGGAACCCCGGCCAGGCGAGACCGATCACGCGGGCAACCAGTGCCCAGATCGATCCCCCGTGGCTGAAGAAGGCAAGGTGTTCGTCGGGATGCGCCCTCTGCAGGGTGGACACGATCCGCTCCATGCGACGGCCGACGCCTGCGAAGGTCTCCCCCGATCCTCCCCTCGGCAGATCGACGCCCTGCTCGAACACGGTGGCCCACTCCTCGGGGAATCGCTCCTCGATCTCCGAGGTCGTCATCCCCTCCCACCCTGCGAAGTCGATCTCGACGAGTTCGGGTTCGAGGCAGGTGATCAATCCGTAGAGCCGGGCATACGCCTCGGCGGTGCGCCGGGCCCGCTCCAGCGGCGATGCGAACACGCGGGTCGCGCCGGGGCACGAGGCTGCGAAACGCTCCGCCTGCTCCGACCCGCGACCGCTGAGCGGGCCGTCGGTTCGCCCGTGCCACCGGCCCTCGAGATTCGCCACCGACTCCGCATGCCGGACGAGTGAAACGGTGTCGGATCCTCCCGCGACCGGCATGGCGTGGCGGGCGTCGTTGTAGCTCTGAAGGTGGAACCGCTCCGGGGTGAGGATCACCTCGGTGACGGAGGCGTTGCGCACCCGCTCCAGCGGCCAGGAGCGGCCCCTCCCACCAAACTGGAGGCCCGACCCCAGCACCGAATGGACGCTTCCGCCGTGGGTCACCACCAGCACCCGGGACCCTGCCGGAATGCGGGCCACCAGGTCGCGCAGCGCCGCCGCCACCCGCGCCGAGAAGTCGTCCCAGCTCTCCCCCCCGCCCATGCGCACCGGTCGGCCGTCGCGCAGCGCCGCCGACTCCTCGGGGAACAACTCGTGGACCTCGGCCCGGGTGAGGCCCTGCCAGCGGCCGATGTCGATCTCCCGCCAGGCGGGATCGGGAGTGGCGTCGAGACCGGCGAGTTCCGCAGTCTGGAGCGTTCGGGCGAGGTCGGAGGCGAGGACGACGTCGAACTCCTTGCCGGCAAGACGACCGCCGAGAGCCCGCGCCTGTTCCTCCCCGCGCGCCGACAGCACGTGATCGCCGTGTCCCTGCCAGACCCCGTCGGCGTTGGCGTCGGTCTCGGCGTGACGAACGAAGGTGATTTCGATACTCAAGAATGCTCCGGCGGCCGGCGACGTAGGCTAGACAGCGTGCTCGCGGCACTGATCGCACAGGTCGAAGAACCCGACGGCTTCGCCCTGCCCGCCGACGCCGGATCGACCGTGATTTGGGTGGTGTTCTTCGCGGTGATCGCAGGCCTGTGGGTCGCGCTCCGCCGCACCCGTCGCCGCGCCGAAGAGGATCGCAGGAGGCGGATGGAGCAACGAGACCGGCCGGAGGAGTGAGGACGTACCAAGTACTCAGTACCAGATGCGGAGCGGGTCTTCCCGCTCCCTAAAACGCCCCCGCAAAGGCAACACCCACCACCGCCATCACCACCAGCAGCGTCATCAGCGCCGGACCGGCGACCTCGCGGAACGGCTCGCCGACGGTGTCGGCGGCGACGACCGCACGGTGGGCCTTCGATCCCGCTCCGCCGTAAGCGCCGGCCTCGATCAGCCGCCGGGCGTTGTCCCAGGCTCCGCCGGAGATGACGAGGAACCAGGCGAGACCGGAACCGGCGACCACCGCGCCGATGAGGAACCCGCTCAGCGCAGCGGGATCGGCGAGACCGATCGCCACCGGCGCGGCCACCACCACTCCCGCCGGGACGAGGAGCCCGCCGACCGCCGCCCACGTGGGCCGATCGTCGGCCCGGTGCCCGGTTCGCACCGCCCACCCCACCGCAAACAACGGCACCACACCTCCGACCACCAGCCCGAGCAGGATCCCACCATCGCGCAGGTCGACGGCCCCGAGCCCGGCGGTGGTGCGGAAGGCGAGGAGGAGAGTGAGTGCGGTCAACCCCCCGGCTCCGACCGTGATCGCGCTCGAAACCGCTCCGGAGGCGCTCCCCGCCGCAGCCAGCGCTTCGGCGGCCTCGCGCTGCACGTCGGTGGCGCCGTCGCCCGGGGTGCCGGCGGCTCGGGCGATCGGGGCGAAGACCGTGCCGGCGGCGGTGGTGCCGAGCGTCGACACCATGCCGACCACCGCCACCGCCATCCCGAAGACGCCACCACCGGAAAAGGCAAACTCGCCCGCTCGATGGGCGGCAACCATGCCCACCGCCACCACGACCACCATGAGGGAGCCGGCGCGCATGGCGTCGGCGATCCCGGCGAGCACGACCGCTCCCGCACTCGCCCTCGACCGTGCCGCGATCCGTTTCACCGGCCGCCAGTGATCGGAGGTGAAGAGCTCGGCGACCCAGCCGAGAGCCGCACCGAGGGCGGCACCGGCCGCCGCCGCCATACCGAAGCCGAGGCTGTGGCCGATGCCGTCAGCCTCGTCGAACATCGTCAGGGCCAGCACGAGCACACCGGCGATGGCGATCGCGGCAGCTGCGTACCCGCGCCGTCGCAGCACCATCACGGGGTTCCCGCGTCTCACCGTTACGGAGCCGATGATCGAGGCCGCCGCGCCCACGACCATCACCGCCAGCGGGAACACACGGGCCGTCGCGGTGAACCCGCCATCGCCGAGACCGATGGCGACGGCCATGGCGGCGATAGGTGCCGCCACCGCACACGCCACCAGGTCGGCGACCGGGCCGACCCGACGCTCGTGGTGACCCGCGGCGAGGACACCACCCGAGACCCGGAGGATCAGGGCGACACCCGCGGCCCCGAGACCCAGCGCCGTCAGCACCGGGATCGGTCGATCCACCTCCAGCCATTCCCCGAGCACCAGGTACCCAAGGGAGACGGCGAGCAGACCGAACCCGGCGGCGGCGAGACCGACGACCGTGGCACCGCCCAGCGCCGCCGATGCTGCGCCCCGATCACCACGCTTGGTGATGGCGGCGGCGGCTTGGACCTCGGCGGTTGCGGAGGCGCGCAGTCCGACCAGGGCGGCGAGGGCACAGACCGCCGCTCCGGCGAACAGATACCACGCTCCCCGGGGCCACCAACCATCGAGCATGGCGGAGGCGACGGCGGTCACCGCAACCGCCAACCCGGTCGCGGCAAGGACGCTCGGACGAAGCGATCGATCAGGGTTCGCCACGGCGGCGGGAACGGGAGCGCGCCGTCGGAATCGGAGAAAGGCCGCCGCGGGGCCGAGTGATCCGACGACCACACCGACCCAGGCCCACGTCGCGGGATCCACGGAGACTCCTCGTGCGGTCGGCGGAGTATATGGAGGGAGCGGTCGGAGTCGTCCGTCCATGGTCTCTGGTCCGATTCGCTGCCCGACGCCCGACGCCCGACGCCCGCTACCCGCAGGAACCGGAAACGGGAAACCGGAAACGGGAAACCGGCGACCGGCGACGGAAAGCGGGAGACGGGAGATTATGAAGGTACGCTCGCACCGTGTCCCAGAACCCGCGGCAGCGCGAGCACGTCACCTGGCTCACCTCCGACCGGGGCCTCCCGACGCGATTCGTCCGACCGCTGCTCCGGTTCACCGGGATCGAATCGGCGGGCGGCGTGGTGCTGCTCGCCGCCGCCGCCGCCGCACTGATCTGGGCCAACGCACCCTTCGGCGAGTCTTACGAGCGCTTCTGGTCGACTCCGGTCGACCTGAGTGTCGGGTCGTTCCACCTGAACGAGACACTCCGTCTCTTCGTCAACGACGGCCTGATGGCGATCTTCTTCTTCGTCGTTGGGCTGGAGATCAAGCGGGAGTTGGTGTCGGGCGACCTGCATGACCCGCGAGCGGCGGCCCTCCCTGCCATCGCCGCCCTCGGAGGGATGGCGGTGCCCGCCCTGATCTACCTCGGATTCAACGCCGGCACCGACGCCGCCAACGGCTGGGGGATCCCGATGGCGACGGACATCGCCTTCGCCGTCGGGGTTGTGGCGTTGCTCGGCTCCCGGATCCCGCTCGGGGGCAGGCTGTTCCTGCTCACCCTCGCCATCGTCGACGACATCGGCGCCATCGTCGTGATCGCCGTCTTCTACACAGAGCAGCTGTCACTCGCTCACCTCACCCTGTCGTTGGCGACCCTCGCCGCCATCTGGGTGGCGTCGCGCATCGGCATCCGGTCACTCACCTTCTACGTACCCGCCGCCATGGTGGCGTGGTTCTTCCTGTTCGAAAGCGGGGTGCACGCCACCCTGGCCGGCGTCGCCATCGGGTTCATCACACCTGCCGGGTCGATGTACGCGGACCGCGAGTACCGCGATAAGGGGCGGCGGATTCTCTCAGCCTACGAGTCCGAGGAGGCAGCACCGCACGGTGAAGAACGCCTCGACGAGGACGCACTCGCCCTGTCGGCGATCGCCCGCGAGTCGGTGCCCCCGCTGCACCGCATCGAGAACGCGCTGCACCCGTGGTCGTCCTTTGCGGTGGTGCCGGTCTTCGCCCTGGCCAACGCCGGGGTGCGGTTCGCCGGTGTCGATCTGCTCGAGGCCGCCACCCACCGGGTGGCAATCGGAGTCAGCGTCGGCCTGCTCGTCGGCAAGACCGTGGGCATCACCCTGTTCACCTGGCTGGCGGTGCGGTTCCGGCTCGGGGTACTCCCCCGATCGGTCGGCTGGACCCACGTCGTCGGCCTGGCGATAGTGGCAGGCGTCGGGTTCACCGTCTCCCTGTTCATGACCGGGTTGTCCTTCTCCGACCCGGCGACGGCAGACCTCGCCAAGACGGGCATCTTCGTCGGGTCGGTGCTCGCCGGGATCCTCGGCTATCTGGTCCTGCGAACCCTCCCGGCCTCGCGAGTCCGCCAGGACGAAGCATGAGGCTGAGGCGCACGACCGCGGCGCTCACCGTGGCGCTCGCCGCGTGCTCGTCACAGGCCGGCCCGACGACGACCACCACCGTCGCCACCACCACGACCACGGCGACGACCACGACCGCCGCCACCACCACGACCACGAGACCACGGGTGGCGATCAACGTCACCATCGAGGGACATCCCGATGCCGAGGAGGTGGTCGACGCCTTCTACTCGTGGATCGGGGACCGGTCGCTTCCCACCCCCGATGCTCCGATCGGTTTGATCGACCACGTCGAGGTCGTAGAACCGGCGACCGACCTCGCACTCCCCGGAGCGCTGTATACGGCGGACGTCGAGGGCGGCCGGGTCGGCGTCGCCACGATCGGCGACGACGTGGTGCTGCTCGCCGACGAGGGATCAGGTTGGCAGGTCGTCGGCGCCCACCTCGCCGGATTCGGTCTGGAGCCCTGGTACGGACCGCCGGTGCGCCACGTGCTCATCCTGGGGACCGACGCCCGTCCGGGAGAGGGTCAGCAGCTGTACCGGGCGGACAGCATTCACATCGTGTCGTCCAACCTCGCCGCCCGCGCCGGATCGATCGTCGGCATCCCCCGCGACACCCTGGTCACCACTTCGTACGGCAGGGACAAGTTCACCCACGTCAATGCCACCTCGGAGCGCCACACCGACGAGATGCTCGACATCGCCCGCGATCTCACCGGGCTCCCCGTCGAGGGGTACTTCATCACCGGCTTCCTCGGCTTCACCCGCCTGGTCGACGACTTCGGAGGCGTGATCGTCGACGTGCCCTTCGCCATGGCCGAGGAACTCTCGCAGGCATACCTGTCGAAGGGGATCCAGCGGTTGTGGGGGGCGAACGCCCTCGGCTTCAGCCGCAACCGCCACATCAACGGCGGCGACTTCACCCGCTCGTACCACCAGGGTGTCGTGATGCTCGCTGCTCTGAACGGGGTGCTGGAACGCGACGTCACCACTCTCCCTGAGCTGGTGCGAATCCTGCTCGCGCGCGCGTGGACCGACCTGAGCCCGGGACAGGTGCTGACGCTCGCAGCCGTTGCATTCGAGATCGACCCGGGAAATGTCGGCAACGTCGTGCTCCCCGGCGAGATAGGGCTGGTCTCCGGCGCCTCGGTCGTGATCCTCGACGAGGTCGGTACCGATGCGATCTTCGCCGATGTCGCCGACGGGGTCATCGACGAGGGCTGAGCCCTCCTACCCTCGGCCGGTGATCCGCGACGTGCTCGACGCCTGGGCGACCGACCCCGATACGGCGGCGCGGATCGTCCACGTCGAGACCGTTCCCGGGCGCGGCGCCATCCACCAGCAGCCCGCCGCGCCCCTCCCCGATCGCCTGGCGGCGGCACTGGCAGGGCGCGGCATCGACCGCCTCTACCGGCACCAGGCGATGGTGATCGAACGCGCCCGCGCCGGAATCCACACCGTGGTGGTGGCAGGGACGGCATCGGGGAAGTCGCTGTGCTACCAGGCGCCGATCGCCGAGGCGGCGATGGCCGACCGGAAAGCCACCGCACTGCTGCTCTTCCCCACCAAGGCTCTGGCCCGCGACCAGTTCCGCTCGTTGCACACGCTGGGCATCCCCGAGTTGACCCCGGTCGTCTACGACGGGGACACCGATCACGACTCCCGGGTGTGGGCCCGCAAGCACGCCAACGCGGTGCTCACCAACCCCGACATGCTCCACGTCGGCATCCTCCCCTCCCACGGCAAATGGGCGCCGTTCTTCCGCAACCTCCGCTTCGTGGTGGTCGACGAGGTGCACGTGCTGCGCGGCATCTTCGGAAGCCACGTCGGCAACGTGCTCCGCCGCCTGAGCAGGATCGCCCGCTTCTACGGCGCCGACCCGACCTTCCTCGGATCGTCGGCGACGATCGGCAACCCCGGCGAACTGATGGAGGCGCTCACCGGCCTGCCGGTGGAGGTGGTCGACCAGGACACCTCGCCGAGCGGGGTTCGCCACCACGTCCTGTGGAACCCCGAGGTTGGCGAGAACGACGAGCGCCGCAGCGCCCTCGGCGAGACCACCGACGTCTTCGTCGACCTGGTGCGACGCGGGGTACCCACGATTGCATTCACCCGCAGCCGCAAGGGGGTCGAGCTGGTCTACCGCTGGGCCCGGGAGCGCCTCGACGACGAGCTGGCCGCCCGCATTGCACCGTACCGGGCGGGGTACCTCGCCGAGGACCGCCGTCGCATCGAGCAAGCCCTGTTCTCCGGCGAACTGCTCGGGGTCACTGCGACCAATGCCCTGGAACTCGGGATCGACGTGGGCGGACTCGACGCCGCCGTCCTCGCCACCTTCCCCGGGACCGTCGCTTCGTATCGGCAGCAGACCGGGCGAGCGGGAAGATCCACCGACGAATCGCTGGCGGTGCTGGTCGCAGGACAAGACGCGCTCGACCAATGGTTCATGCGCCACCCCGGTGACCTGTTCGCCCGTCCCTCCGAGGCGGCGGTGGTGAACCCGGCCAACCCCAACGTGCTCGCCGCTCACATGGGATGCGCCGCCTACGAGATCCCGATGGAGACCACCGAGGCGATCGCCACCTTCGGCCCCGCCGTGGAAGAGCTCGCCGCCCAACTGGTCGGCGACGGCATGCTCCGGGTGCGCAACGGCCGCCTGCTCTGGGCGGGCCGCGAGGCCCCGGCGCCGGGGATCGACATCCGTACCGCCGGAGGCCCGCCGTTCACCATCGTCGACGAGAACGGCGAGATCATCGGCACCGTCGACGAGGGACGGGTCGCCTCGCAGACCCACCCCGGCGCGGTGTACCTGCACCAGGGCGACTCGTACGTCATCGACGAACTCGACTGGCCCGGCCGGACGGTGCGCGCTCGCGCCGACGAGGTCGACTACTACACCCAGCCCGAGGAGGACACCACGATCACGATCCGGGCGGTGCACGGTGAGGGGTCGCTGGGACGGTTCGGGCACCGCCACGGCCTGGTCGAGGTGGACAACCAGGTGGTGGCGTTCAAGCGGAAGCGGATCTCGGACCGGAGCGTGATCGCCTACGAACCACTCGACCTTCCCTCCCGCCGCTTCGTGACCCAGGCGGTGTGGTTCGTCGTGGACGAGGAGACGACCCGCGACGCTCGCCTGGCAAACGCCGACTTGCCGGGGGTGCTCCACGCCGCAGAGCACACCGCCATCGCCATGCTCCCGCTGTTCGCCATCTGCGACCGCTGGGATATCGGCGGGCTCTCCACCCCGTACCACTCCGAGGTGGGCCGACCGGTGTGGTTCATCTACGACGGATACCCGGGCGGGGCCGGCATCGCCCCCCTCGCTTACGCCTCAGGGGAGCGGCACCTCCGGGCGACATTGCAGGCGCTCCGGGACTGCCCCTGTGCCACCGGGTGCCCCTCGTGCGTCCAGTCCCCGAAATGCGGCAACTTCAACGAACCGCTGGACAAAGAAGGGGCGATCCGGTTGTTGGAGGTAGGGCTGCGGTAGGAACGTTTCCCGTTTCCCGTTACCCGTTGCCCGTTACTGAACCCTCTGCCAACTTTCGGCGGGGCTGCAGGCTGCAAGCTCATCCCACTCAAGAAAGAGCCCTCTTGATGCGGTCGGGCTAAACCATATGCTCTACCATATGGTCGTGGCTCGGAAAGAAGTGCTGGTTCAGTTGGATGACGAACTGTTGGCGCAACTCGACCGCATCGCGGTCGAACGCGGGGTGGGCCGCTCCGACCTGCTGCGTCGCCTGGTAGCACAGCTGATCGTCGCCTATGAGGAAGAGAAGGCGGACACCAAGCTCGTGGCCGCCTACGAGGCCATTCCCCCGGACGAGTTCGACCTCAACTGGCTGGCGCGCAACGCGGCGGAGAATGCCCTCGAGTGGTAGCGAGCCGACAGGTGTTCTGGGCGAATCTCGACCCACCGGCAGGGCGACGCCCGGTGGTGATCCTCACTCGAGATGTCGTCGCCTCCACCCTGCAGAAGGTGGTCATAGCCGTGGTCACCAGACGGGTACGCGGCATCGCCTCTGAGGTGTCGGTCGGCCCGCGCGAAGGGGTGCCCTACCCGTCGGTCATCAACTGCGACAACGTGCTCACCATCCCCAGGGATGCGCTGGACCCCGAGCCGATCGGAACCCTTGGCAGCGTGAAGCGTCAGCAACTCGA
>DATDRW010000008.1:0-4131 GCA_035291545.1 Acidimicrobiia bacterium | reverse complement strand
CCGTCCCCGGGTGACAGAAGCCGAGAATCAGGTCGGCGGCCACCTCGTTGGCGTGCTCGGCGCGGAGCCGCTCTGCCGGTTGGGTGTCCGCCGACCGTGACAGGAACGCCTGTGCTCCCGCCTCCCGGATGGTCATCGCGGCTCCGCCGGCTGCGGTCCACGCCTCGGCCGCCTCGTGGTCGTCGCGGCAGGAGGGGTCGAGGAACACCAACAGTCCTACCAGGCTGTGCGGGAGTGCGGACAACCACACGCGCTCGCGGACGTGGTGACGCCCCATCTTGGCGGTCTCCCGGGACATGAGGGACAGCTCCTGAACCACCTCGAGGCCGACGACTCCGTCCTCGGCCATTTCCCGGTTCTGCTGGTAGTCGAGTACCGCGTGCAGGGTGGAGGCGCCGAAGATGCCGTCGACCGGTCCCGCGTCGAAGCCGAGGGCGTTGAGCCGGCGCTGCAGTTCGGCGACGTCGTCGCCGTGCAGCATGGGCATGCGGTTGTAGAGGAGCCGGTCGCCGAGTTGGAACCCGGCGTCGACCATGGTCCGCCACGTCTCCCGGCCCACGAATCCGTCGACGGCGAGGCGGCGCGACTGCTGGAATGCCCTGACCGCGGCCGTGGTCCCCTCGTCGAAGACCCCCGGGGCGTCGGGCGCCGTGGAGAAACCCAACGCGTGAAGGCGGTCCTGGATGTCCCGGACCGACTCGCCGGAATCACCGATCCGATAGAGCTCCATGGCGCGCAATCGTCGCAGGTCGCGGCGCCGGCGTGTCCGAGCTGGTGCCCGTGCGCTAGGAGATGAATTCGGCGAGGTCGGCGAGCATGGCGAGCTTGGGCCGGGCGCCGACGATCCGCTTCTGCGGCTGGCCGTTGCGGTAGACGATGAGCGTGGGGATGCTCATGACGTCGTATGTGCCGGCCGTCTGCGGGTTCTCGTCGACGTTGAGCTTCGCCACTTTCAGAGTGCCGGCGTACTCGGCGGCGATCTCCTCGACGATAGGTGCAATCATGCGGCACGGTCCGCACCACTCGGCCCAGAAGTCGACGAGGACCGGGGTGTCGCCTGCGATCAGCTCCTGAAAGCTCTGATCGGTTGCCGTGATCGTGTTCTCAGACATGTGTCGCCGGCCGCGGTGCGGCCGTCCTCCATTCTCCTCGGCAACAACCGTGTTGCTCGTCCGCTCATTCCTGCGACTCGAGCCAGCGTTCGGCATCGATCGCCGCCTGGCATCCCATGCCGGCAGCGGTGACCGCCTGACGATAGGTGGAGTCCACGACGTCGCCGGCGCCGAACACCCCCTCCACCGACGTCGCGGTCCCCGTGAAGGTGCGCAAGTATCCACGGGAGTCGAGTTCGAGCTGGCCGGCGAACAACTCCGTGTTGGGGGTGTGGCCGATGGCGACGAATACCCCCTCGGTGGGGAAGTCATCGACGGCTGCGGTGACCGTGTCGCGCAGACGGACGCCGGTGACGGACTCCTCCCCGAGTACTTCGACGATCGCAGCGTTCCAGCGGACGTCGATCTTGGGATGTTTCATCACCCGGTGGGCCATGATCTTCGAGGCGCGGAACTCGTCGCGGCGATGGACGACCGTGACCTTGCTGGCGAACTTGGTGAGGAACAGGGCCTCCTCCATGGCGGAGTCGCCGCCGCCGGCCACCACGACCTCTCGCTCCTTGAAGAAGAAGCCGTCGCAGGTGGCACAGGCGCTGACTCCGTGGCCGCGCAACTTCTCCTCACCGGGGACGGCGAGCCAGCGGGCGGAGGCGCCGGTGGAGATGATCACAGCCTCGGCCCGGTGCTCTTCGTCGTCCACCCACACCCGGAAGGGGTGCTGCGAGAAATCGACGCGGGAAACGTCGGCGGTGAGAAAGCGGGTCCCGAAGCGGTCGGCCTGTTTGCGGAACAGCTCCATCATCTCCGGCCCCATGACTCCGTCGGGGAACCCCGGGTAGTTCTCGACATCTGTGGTGAGCATGAGTTGGCCGCCGGCGGCGATGCCCTCGATCAGGAGCGGTTCCAGCGCGGCGCGCGCCGCGTAGACGGCGGCGGTGAGCCCCGCCGGGCCCGACCCGATGATGATGAGCTTGTCGGTCACGCCGCCTCACGGTTGATGCGCTTGCGCCACATCAACGCACCCGCAACCAGGAATAGTCCACCGACGATCGCGTAGACGATCTCCATGGAGAACCCGCAGTCACACGCCTTGCGGATCAGTTCGTCGAGGATGCGGAAGAGGCCGACGAGGAAGAAGATGAAGGCCAGGCCGACCAGGGTGAGGGCCACCATGCCGAGGGTGATGAAGGTGATCACCCGGGCGATCCGGTCGACGGTGAGGGCACGGATTCGGGTGGCGACTGCCTCGAGCAGATCCGCCACATGGGTCGGAAAGTCCTCGCGCTCGGGGATCTCGTCGGCCATCGCCCCGAGGTTAGCGGTGCTCGTCTGAGCCCCCGGAGGGGCGGTACCCCTGTTACGGGATCGCGATGGGCGTGACGCAGTCGTCGGGCGAGAACGCCAGCAGCGTGCCCGGCTCGGCACCGTCTGCCGCGGGAAGGTGGAAGACCACGTACACGATCGGGGCCCGTGCCGGGTCCTCGGCGGGAGCGGGGTACTCGAAGAAGAGCAGTTCGGCGGACCCGAGCAGTTCCGTCGCCTCGGCGAGGCATGCGGTGGTCTCGTCCACCGGCATCCCCAGGACCTGGAGGGCCTCGGGATCACCCTTGAGCAGGGCGAGATCGTCGGCGACGGAGAGGCGGTCGGCGGCAGAGCGCTCGACTCCCCCGGTCTCCACGGCGGCCGGGGTGAATTCATTGTTGCCCGTCGCAACGGTCGCTGGAGCCGTGGTGGTGATCGCCTCGGTGTCCATGTCGTCACCCGGCGGGAGGGCGGCGCCGAGTGGGGCGTTCGCCTCGTCGGCGACGATGGTGGCGTCGTCGCCGAACGTCAGGTCGCCGGCGTCGTCGGACCCGCCGGTGGAGAGCAGGCCGACGACGGGGGCGAAGGCGACGATGGCGACCAGCGCCGAGGCGGCGACCGCGATCGCCCCCCATGCCACCCGGCGGGTCGGGGCGGCGGCGGGGGAGTCCGCCGCGGCGAGTCCCAACTGCTCGGCGATGGCGGCGCGCAGCGTGGTTCGCTCGAGATCCTCGAGTCGGGGCGACCCGGCGGTACGGATGGCGGCGAGGGCCGCCCGCTGCTTGGCCAGGTCGGCCAGAGCCGCGGGATCGGCCGCGATCTGGGCTTCGAGCGCCCCGGCCTCTGCGGCCTCCAGGGTGCCCTCCGCCAGTGCGGCGACGAGTTCGGGATCGAATCTATGCATTGCCCTCGTCACTTTGAGTGTCGGAGGGGCCTCTGAGGTTCCCGAGTGCTTCGGCGAGGAGCCGGCGCCCCCGGAACACCCGTGACTTGACCGTGCCCACGGGCACCCCGAGCGCTTCGGCCACGGTCTGCAGCCCGAGGCCTTCGACGTCGGCCAGGACGACGGCGGCACGGAACTCCGCGGGGAGGGCGGCCAGGGCGGCCTCGAGGTCGGGGCGCAACTCGATCGAGTCGAAGGCGTCGCCGGCTGCTGCGTCGACGGGGTCGTTGCCCTCGGGAAGCGGTTCGGCGAGGTGGCGGCGGAAGCGCCGGGCATGGTCGTAACAGGTATTGACCGCCACCCGGTACAACCAGGTGCCGAACGCCGAACGACCGGCGAAGCGGTCCGCCTTGCGGAACACCGTGATGAATGTCTCCTGGGTGGCGTCGAGCGCCGCTTCCCGGTCGCGCAGCATGCGCAGGCACACGGCGAACACCCGGTCCTCATGGGCGCGCATCAGCTGCTCGAAGGCCTCCATCTCGCCTCGGAGGTACCGCTCGATCAGGACGGCGTCGACTTCGGCCCGGTCGCTCACAGGGCAACGGTACCGGTCAGCCGAGGCGGTAGACCACGCCGGCTACCCCCGGGCCGGCATGAGTGCCCACCACCGGCCCCAACCGGGCGACGAGGGGATCCTCGTCCCGGACAGAGCGCAGGGAGGCGAGGAACTCGTCGAGGTCGGCGGGGTCGGAATGGATGACGCCGAACCGACGAATTCGATCGCCGAGGCCGGCAACGTGGTCGACCACGGCGGCGAGTGCCTTGCGGCGGGGG
>DATDRW010000007.1:0-21014 GCA_035291545.1 Acidimicrobiia bacterium | reverse complement strand
CCGGTGTCCTCGCGGATCTCGGGTGCGATCCAGGGAAGGCCGAGCGCGGCATACACCTCCTCCTCGGTGGCGGAGGCGATCACCTTCCCGCCCTCGGTCTCGGCCAGGGCGTACTCGTTGAGGATCCAGCCGCGGTCGATCGCCATCTGCCGCAACCGAATGTTGTGCGCCTTCGACCCGGTGAAGTAGACCGCGGCCGCCCCGTACTGCGATGGTTCCATCACCCGCACGTCGATCTGCATCCCGGAGGCGCTGAGGATGGCCGACTTGCGTACGCCGTACCCGACGACCTCACGCACCACGGGCAGGCCGACGAAGCGTTTCATGACCTCGTCGGGATCGCCGGTGGAAACGACGATCACATCGACGTCCCCGGTGGTCTCCCGGAAGCGGCGCAGGCTCCCCATCGGCTCAGCCCGGATCACCCCGGGCACGGTCGACAGGGCTGCGATCACGTCGGCGGCCACCCGCATCGCATCGAGGATCGGGGTGCGCCGCTCTTTGCCACCGATGCCGAGCCGCTCCAGTGCGGTCTTGATGTTCTCCTCCGTCTTCACCCCCATCCCGGGAAGCCCGCGCAGCGCCTGCGCCTCGATCGCCGCCTTGAGATCGGCGACGTTTCGGACCTTCAACTCTTCGCGCAGCATCAGCGCCGTCTTCGGCCCCACCCCGGGCACCCGGGTCAACTCGACGAACTCGGCGGGGAACAGCCGGCGCAACTCCTCGAGGCGGGCGATGCGGCCGGTGTCGACCAGCTCCCGAATCCTGGCGGCGGTGCTCGCACCCACCCCGCGCAGCGCCTCGAGTTCCTTCGCCGACATATCCGCCACCGGGGTGTCGAGCGTTTCCACGGACCGGGCGGCGGTCTCGTAGGCGCGTACCCGGAAGGCGTTGCTGCTCCCCTCGTCGAGGGTGGTGAGCCGGGCCAATTCGGCGAGGTGTGAGGCGACCTCGGCGTTGGTGATCACGGGAGAGAGGGTATGCGCGGGGGGCCTCGCTTCGCTCGGCCGCGATTCGCGGGTCAGCCCTTCGGGCCTCCCGCAATTCGCAATTCGCAATTCGCAAGAAGGATCGCGCCCGGGCGCTCTCTCGCTATCTGACGAATTGCGCCGGGAGACGCGAGCACGCGATCCGAGAACCTGACCGAGCCGCGGCCACCTCGATACGCGGGACTGACGAATTGCGCCCTAGAGCGGGACCGGCCAGTTGTGGAGCGAAGCCGCAGGCCTCGCGACAGGCCCATTGCCAATTGCGGCCGAAAGGGCGGAGCCTACGAACTCTCGTTGCCCCTCCACCCACCTACCCTCCCCATCACATGGCCCGTCGCACCGCATACGTCAGCTTCTTCGGCCCCCCGCGCAGCCGGAGCCGGGACTTCGCCGGATTCGAGAGCAAGGTGGGCCCGGCGCGCTTCGCGCTCCCCCTGCTCGCCGTCGCCCTCATCGCGGTGTCGGTGTGGTGGTTCGCCTTCCGTGAAGCCGACGAGGACGTCGGCGGCGTGCTGACCCTCGAGGACGCCACCATCCCCACGCTGCTGCTCCCCACCGGGGCGGCGACCGACGACCCGTCACTCCTGCTCTCCGGGGTGTCGATCGACTGCGCGACCGATGTCATCGACTGGACCACACTCCAGGGCGGGATGACCCGCCAGGGTTGCGTGCAGGCCCGGACGATCACCAACCCCAAGATCGTGTGGCAGGCCGAGCCGGGGATCGGCGGCTGGCTCAACAGTCCGATCATCGTCAACGGCACCGTGTATGTGGGCAGTGCCGGGGTCGCCCAGGGGCAACCGGACCGCCGCGACGGAGTCTGGGCCTTCGACCTGTACACCGGCGTCAAGGAGTGGTTCTTCGGGACGACCCTCGACGTCAACGGGATCGCCTTCGGGAACGGGATCATCGTGGCCACCGGCGACGAGGGCCGGGTGTGGGGCATCGACGCTCGATCAGGCGACCTCGTCTGGGAGGTGGACCTCGGCGTCGCCACCTACGGCTACCCGTTGGTGGTCGACGATCTCGTCGTCATCGGTGACGGGAACGGGTTCGCCACCGCCTACGACATCCGCAACGGCACGCGTCGTTGGCAGAAGCAGGCCGATGGTTCGATCCGGGGAGGCGCCTCTTCGGACGGCGAGAGGATCGTGTTCGCCGGGGAGAACCGCGAGGTGGTGGCGGTCGACCTCTCCGGCGAGGAGCTGTGGCGCGTGGAAGTGGTCGAGCGTGACACCGCAGGCGCCCTCGCCCGCATCTGGGCAGCCCCCACCTTCGTCGGGGACTTCGTGGTGATCACGATGCTGCGGGAGGACACCTTCATCGAGCCGGCGATCACCGCACTGAACAAGTCGGACGGTTCGATCGCCTGGCAGGCCGAAGACGCCGCCGGCATCAAACACGACTGGGGCAGCATCCGCTCCTCGGTGGCGGTGGTCGGCGACCTGCTCGTGTTCGGCGAGCCGTACTCGGACCGGCTGGTCGCCGTCGACGTCCTCACCGGCGAGACGATGTGGGACGTGGCGACCGGTGCCTATTGCTACCCGCAATGGCCGTCGCCGGCGGTGGTGTCGGGCCAGGTGATCCTCCCCCGCCACGACGGCGGCCTGTACGCCGTTTCGGTGGAGACCGAGACGCCGGTCTGGGAGATCTACCTGGGCGACCACGACTCCTCCGGGGCCTTCCCCGCGGGCTCCGACGTCGACGGGTACTGCGATTGGGGTCCGGAGGACGGCTACTCGATCCTGGCCTCGCCGGCGGTGGCGCCCAACGGGTACATCGTGGTCGGCACCCTCGAGGGGTGGCTGTTTGCGGTGGGCGACAAGTCCTGGGGTTGAGCACCTAGCCGGCGAGCAGCGACCGGGCGGCCTCAAGCCCCGGATCGCGGCCGGCGGCAAGATCGTCGGCACCGAGTGCGGCGGTCACGTCGGGGACGACGGGCGCCCCGGCGTGCCGCATGCCGTCGGGGGTGATCACCTCGGTGTTGGGCACCCCGAGCAGCCATCCGTTGGGGAGCGTCCGGACCAGCGGCGAGCGCGGGCTGCCCGCGGTGGGTTCGCCGACGATCGTGACCCCGGGGAGCGGGGCGAGCGCCAGGACGAGCAGTTCGGCGGGGCCGCTGGTCCCCGGCCCCACCAGCACCACCACCGATCCCGGAAATGGCCCCCCGGGCATCGGGTTCACCACGGCCTCGCCGGCAGGTACCGTCGACCCATCGGAGAGCCTCGCCTCGGTGGTGGCGACCACGGTGCGGGTCGGCATGAAGCGGGTGGCCACCAGGAGCGCCTCGGTCTCCGACCCGGCCGTCGTCGATCGCAGGTCGATCACCAGCGCCGTCGCCTCCTCCAGACTGTGGTCGAGCACAGCCGCCAGCACCCGCTGTGAGTCGTCGCTGCTCCCGGCGAACCCGCCGATGCGGAGAAACCCGAGGTAGCGGACCCCGTCACCCAGGTCGGCGGTCACCAACCCCCCGTCACCGGCAATGGTGGCGCCGGGGAGCAGGGTGCCGCCGGTCAGAGCCGCGGCGAGATCTTCGGCGACCCCACCCGATACGGGTGACCACAATCCGTCGGAACCGGTCTGCAAGGCGATCTGCGCGTCGGCGAGCGGGGTGAGCAGGGTCTCGACGGCGGCGGCAAGGGCGGCGGCGTCGCCCTCGGGGGGAGGCACGACGGTGGCGATCCGCTCCGTCCATCCGGGATCGACACCCGGGTGGTAGTGCTCCTCGATGGAGGCCACGACCACATCCAGCACCCCGGCGGGTGATGGGTCCGGCTCAAACGTGCACGCCGCGGGGAGCTCTGTCACCCGGTCGAAACGGACCACGCGCCCGGCGTCGGTGAGCACGAGGCGCTCACCGTCGAGCGCCACCACGTCGTCGATGTTGCGCGCGCTCCCGGCGCTGGCGAGCACACATTGAGCCGACGACACCTCGTAGATGTCGGCATCACCGCCGTGGACGTGGAGAACGATGCCCCAACCCTCCGAGACCCACACCCCGACAAAGGGTTCCGCCTCGCGAACCGCGGTGCTGCATGCGGCCGTGATCAGCGCCATCGCCGCCACCGATGCGAGCGACCGACGGGTCACTTCGCCGCGGCGTGGAGCTCGTCGAGGGCGCCGCGGAGGCAGGCGGTGAACGCCTCGATGTCGGGAACGGTGTCCCAGTCCGACACGATCCCCCAGTCCAGCGCGCCGTCGTAGGAGAAGAGCGCCACGCCGATACCGTGGTTGACCCACAGCGGGAGCATCGGAAAGATCCGCCGCAGCCGGGCACCGAGCAGATAGAGGGGGACCTGGGGGCCGGGCACGTTGGTCACCGTCATGTTGAACGGCCGCGCCGTCGCCGCCGCCACCCGAGCCGCCACCGAGAGCACGGTCGACGGGGTGAAGGATGCCGACTGGGTGAGCAGCGCCGCCCCAGTCGCTTGATCGGTGTCCTTGAGGTGGTCGGTCCCTTCCCTGACCTTCCGATAACGCTCCGCCGGGTCGGGTTCGCCGATGGGCAGGTCGAGCAGCCACATGGTGACGGCGTTGCTCGATTCGGCAAGCGGCCACTCACCCCGCGTCGACACCGGGACCATCGCCCGGAAGTCGAGCCCGGCGACGTCGGTGCCCCGCTCCTCGATGAGGAAGGACCGGACCGCCCCGGCCACGGCGGCGATGACGACGTCGTTGACCGTGCCCCCGAGGGCGTCCTTCACCGCCTTGACCTGGCCCAGGTCGGTGTGGAGGAAGTCGATGCGACGGTTGGGCCCGATCCTGCGGTTCAGCGGGGTGGCGGACGCCCGGCTGAACCACCCCGAGCGAGCCGAGGCGGTCATCGCGGTCAGGCGCTGGCGTAGCTCCTCACTCAGCGCCTTCGACCCGTCGACGAGCTTGCGCACACTCTGTACCGCCTCGAGCGGCGCCCGCATCCGCCGGGCGACCTCGTCGGCAAACAATTGGCTGCGGCTGGGTGCCGGGCGCGGCTGGTAGTCGTCGGGCGCGCCGACGTCGTCGGTCGGCAACGGGGCGAGCAGCACCTTGAGCAGATCGACCCCGCCGATCCCGTCGACCATGCAGTGATGCACCTTGGACACGAGGGCGAAACCGCCCTCGGGCAGCCCCTCCACCACCCAGGCTTCCCACAGCGGCCGCGTCCGGTCGAGGCTCTGGCTGAGGATGGTTCCGGCCAGCTCTCGCAGCTGCTCCTCGGTACCGGGACGGGGCAGTGCCGTATGGCGAACGTGATAGGCGATGTCGAACGATGCGTCGTCCACCCACACCGGATGCCGCTCGACCGGGATCCACTCGAGCCGCTGCCGGTAGCGGGGCACGTACTGCATGCGGTTGCCGATGAACGCCCGGATGGCGTCGATGTCGACGCCGCCGGCCTCCGTGCCCAGATCGCCGGCGGAAAAGACCAGGGTCGCCCCGACGTGCATCGGGTTGGTCGGCCCCTCCATGGCGAGGAAGGTGTTGTCGAGGAAGGAGAGGCGCTCGTACATCGCGCGGAAGGGTAGGTGGCGCGGAGGCGTGCGTTGGGAGAGACCGCAATTTGCAATTCGCAATTCGCCAGAGAATCGCGCTCGAGAGCTCCGACGCGTCTGACGAATTGCGCCGGGAGGCGCGGGCGCGCAATCAGAGAACCTCCCCGAGGCGCGCACACCTCGATACGCGGGACTGACGAATTGCGGAGCGAGGCCGCAGGCCTCGCGACATACTGCGCCCGTGCCCTCCCGCACCTTCTCTCCCATCGCACCGGTGGACCTCGCCATCGCCATCGGCGGGCTCTCGGCGGGTGGAAATGACCCATCGATCGCCGTCGACGCCGATGGGGTGTGGCTGGCGACCAGATCTCCCGACGGCCCCGCCACCCTGCGCTTCACCCAGGGGAACGACATCACGGCCGAGGCCTGGGGACCGGGTGCGGATGCGGCGCTGGACCGGGCACCCGGAATCTGCGGAGCCGGCGACGACCCGGCGGGTTTTGCTCCGGAGCACCCGGTGGTACGGCGCCTGTTGCGCCGCTTTCCGCGGGTGCGCATCACCCGCAGCGGTGCGGTGGTGGAGACGCTGCTCCGCATGATCGTGGGGCAGCGGGTCACCGGGACCGAGGCGAGGATGGGGTACGCCCGGATGGCGCGGGCATTGGGAGGTCCGGCGCCCGGGCCGCGCCCCCTCACCCTCCCTCCCGACCCGGAGCGCGTCGCCGCTTCCGGATACGCCGCATTCCACCCGTGGGGTATCGAACGGGGGCGCGCCGAGACGCTGATCCGGGCGGCGTCGCGGGCGAAGCGCATGGAGGAGGCTGCGGCGATGCCCCTCGCCGAGGCCTACGCCCGGATCACCGCGGTACGGGGGGTGGGGCCGTGGACGGCGGCGAAGGTGGGGCTCGTCGCATTCGGGGATCCCGATGCGGTTCCGGTGGGCGACTTCCACCTCCCCAACACCGTCGCCTATGCCCTGGCCGGCGAGGAACGAGCCGACGATGCCCGCATGCTCGACCTGCTCGAGGAGTTCCGCCCGCACCGCGGCCGGGTGGTGCAACTCCTCAACGCCGCTCACGTGGTGGCCCCGAAGTACGGGCCACGCCCGCCGATCAGGACGCTCGAGGACCGGTAGGCGACCGTCCATCGTCCATCGTTCCACCGGCGAACTTTGGACTGTGGACGGCGGCGGCGCGGAGACACCGCACGGGTCGCCGGGGTTCCCGCCCAACCGATACCCTTCCCCGATGGCCGAGAAGTGGACCGAGGTCGAAACCGGCGTCTTCGTGCGCCGTCACCGCTCGCTCGACCTCAACGTCGGGGCGGTCGTCTGCGGCGACGGGGTGCTGGTGATCGACACCCGCGCCACCCACGTTCAGGCGGCCGAGATGGTGGAGAGTCTGCGCCCCGTCACCCGCCTCCCGGTGCGCTGGGTGATCAACACCCACCACCATTGGGATCACACCTTCGGCAACCAGGTGTTCCCCGACGCAGCCATCTGGGGTCACGAGCGATGTGCCGAGGCGATGCGCATCTACGGTGAGGCGATGCGAGCACAGGTGAAGGAACTCGCCCCCGACCAGATTGCGATCCTCGACGCCGTGGTGATCACCCCGCCTGCATTCACTTTTGCCGCCGCCGCCACCGTGACCTTTGGCGGGATCCCCGTCGAGATGCGGCACCTGGGCCGCGGTCACACCGACAACGACATCGTGATCTTGCTCCCCGACCGCAACGTGCTGTTCGCCGGCGACCTGATCGAGGAGGGGGCGCCGCCTTCGTTCAACGACTCCTTCCCGCTCGACTGGCCGGACACGGTGGCGGCGCTCCTCCCCCTGGCCGGAGGCGTGGTGGTCCCCGGTCACGGCGCCACCGTCGACCACACCTTTGTCACCCGGCAGCTCGACGAACTGCAGATCGTGGCCCGCCTCGCCCGGGAGCGGTTCTCGGACGGCATCACCCCGGAGGCGGCGGCCGAGATGAGCGGGCCGTACACCCCACAGGTGCTGGCCGGTGCCTTCGCCAGGGCATGGCGGCAGCTGGAGGCATCGTGACCGCACCCGACTGGTTCACCCGGGCGATGCGCACCCCGCGCCGGCAGTCGATCGTCGCGGTCGACGGTTGTCCGATCAACGTCCTCGACTGGGGGGAGCGGGGCAATCCGGGCCTGGTCTTCATCCACGGCGGCGCCGCCCATGCCGAGTGGTGGGCCCACCTCGCCCCGATGTTCACCACCTCATACCACGTGATCGCCCTCGACCTGAGCGGGCACGGCGACAGCGGGCAACGGGAGCGATACTCCCATCCGCAGTGGGCGCAGGAGGTGGTCGCCGTCTCCGCGGCGGCCGGGTTCCCCGGCCCGCCGGTAGTGGTGGGGCACTCCCTGGGGGGCCTGGTCACGATGCAGACCGCAGCCACCCACGGCGAGATGCTCGCCGGGGCGGTGATCGTCGACGCCCCGGTGCGCCGGCCCGACCCCGAGTCGGAGGAAGGCACCCGGGGCCGGGCCTTCCGAGCCCCCGGCACCTACCCCGATCTCGCCACCGCCCTGGAGCATTTTCACCTGATCCCACCCCAGCCCGACGTCGCGCCGTGGGTGCTCGACCACGTGGCCCGCAACTCTTTGCACGAGACCGCAACGGGATGGACCTGGAAGTTCGATCCCCATCTCTTCTCCTACACGCTGGTGGCGATGAACGAGCAGCTGGCCTCGGTGAAGTGCCGGGTGGCGGTGCTGCGCGGGGAGCACTCGGTGGTGGTGCCGCCCGACACCGCCGCCTACATGTACGAGCTGATGGGACGGGTGTCACCGGTGGTCACCATCCCCGAGGCGCACCACCACCTCATCCTCGACCAACCCTTGTCCTTCGTCGCTGCGCTGCGCACCCTGCTCGCCGACTGGGAACACTCGGTCCCGTTCCGAAAAACGACGCCCGTCGCCCGTCGCCCGTCACCCGACAACGGGTAGACCCCTTGCCTGTTCCCGGTCGGGAAACGGGAAACGGGAAACGGGAAACGACACCTAACGACATGCGCCCGCTAGTGCAGCGGTGTCACGCATTCCGCGTAATTGTTCTTCACGTCGTTCACCAGCGTCGACACCGGGTACTCGGCGAGGGTCTCGTCCGCCGCGGGTACGAGCAGCGCCTCCAGGACGCCGGGGTCTGTGGTCTCCCGATCCATCCAGCGGTCCCACGCCTCCCGGGGGAGGATCAACGGCATCCGGTCGTGGATCGGCGCCAACAGATCGTTGGGTCGGGTGGTGATGATCGAACAGGTGGCGACCCGCTCCCCGTCGGGGTTCTTCCATGAGGACCACAACCCGGCCAGCGCCAGCGGGGAGTGGTCGGCGTTGTGGACGAAATGCGGCACCTTTCCCCCCGACTCCCGCTTCTCCCACTCGTAGAAGCCGTCGGCCGGGATCAGGCACCGCTTGCGAGCGAAGGAGTCCTTGAAGGCGGGGGTGGTCGCCGCGGTCTCTGCGCGGGCGTTGATGTGCCGCGCCCCCACCTTGGCCTCTTTGGCGAACCAGGGGATCAGCCCCCAGCGGAAGGCGCCGAGGAGGCGGTTGCCCTCGTGCTCGGCCACCGCGTACACCCGGTCGGTGGGAGCAACGTTCCAGGATGGGTCGACGACCTCGTCGAGCGACACCGCCGCCCCGAAGTGATCGGCATACGACTGCGCGCTCTGCGCCTGAACGAAGCGGCCGCACATGAAGAGAAGGTACCAAAGTACCAAGTATCAAGTGCCGTCAACCGTCACGGTGGGCGGGCGCCGGTAGACGGTGGACGTCTTTCACTCGTACGCGATGGCCTCGAGGATGTCGAGTCGGGCGCCGCGGTGGGCGGGCACGATGGCGGCAAGTACCCCGCCCAGGGCGGCCACCACGAGATAGGTGATGAGCTGCACCACCGGAAGAGCGAGCATCAGCCCCTGTCCCACGGCGAGCACCACCGCCGAGCCGAGGATGACGCCGACCACCAGTCCGAGCACCCCGCCGAACACGGCGATGAGCACCGCCTCCCACCGGATCATCCGCTTCACCTGCTTGCGCGTCATGCCAACGGCGCGCAGCAGCCCGATCTCGTGCTTTCGCTCGGCGACCGACAGCGCCAGCGTGTTCACGATCCCGAGCAGGGCGATCAAGATGGCAAAGCCGAGCAGCACGACGAGGAGATTGAGCAGGCCGTCGATCTGCGCCTCGATGTCCCCGATCAACTCCTCGGTGTCGGTGAGCGCCACACTCGGGTACCCGTCGGTCACCCCCGCAATCGCGGTGCGGGCCACCTCGAGGTCGGTCCCATCGGCCACCTTGATGTAGATGAACCGGTCGAGGTGAAAGTCGATGTACGTCTCGTAGGTGGTGAAGTCGATGATGAGGGGGACTCCAACGCGGTCGTCGTCGTAGATGCCCACCACCTCGAGTTCGGCGACCGCCAGCGAGGGGAACTGGATGCTGACGGTGCCTCCCACGCCGACCCCGAGCCGATCGGCATCGGCCTTTGCCAGCGCCGCCCGACCGGGTCCCAGGGCGTCGATCGAGCCTGCCGCCATCTCCATCTTCACGACTTGCGAGTAGGGCCCGTCGATGGCGAGGAGGAACTGCTCGGGGGAGTCCTCATCGAAGCGAAAGTCCCCGAATCGGTCCCGCACCACCACCGCCAACTCCGGCAGTGTGCGCAGTTCGTCGGTCAGGGAGGGTGGCAGGCCGGTGGCGCGGGGATCGCTGAAACCTTCGAGCCGTACCTGAAACTCGGTGGAGAAACTATCCCGGAACGCGCTGGCCACCGCCGCCTTGGCCGATGCCGAGAACACCGCGATCACCGTGACCAAGGCGACCCCGATCATGAGGGCGGACGCGGTGGAGGCGGTGCGACGCGGCTGGCGCATGGCGTTGCCCTGGGCGAGCCGCCCCACGGTGCTGAGCCGCGCCATCGGCGCACCTGCCCACCGCGCGAAGGTGCGGGCCACCAGCGGGGCGAGCAGAGATACCCCGACGAAGGTGATGAGGGCGCCGGCGCCGACAACGGCGATGGCGTTGTCGAAGGCAAGAATCAGTCCCCCCGCCAGCATCAATAATCCGACAACGGTGACCGCGGCGCCGACCGCAACTCTGCGCCCCATCGAACGCACCGGACCCTCGACCTCACGCATGGCCGCGACCGGCGGGACCTTGGCCGCCTTGCGTGCCGGCACGACCGCGGCCGCCAGCGTGACGACGACTCCGACGACCATCCCGACCACGATGGTTCGTGGGGCCACGACCAGGGCGTTTGTCGGAATGCCGAACCCGAAGGCGGCGAACGCGGCCTTGAGTCCCAGGGCGATGAGAATCCCGGCGCCGATCCCGACGATGGAGGCGACCACACCCACGACCAGCGCCTCGATCACCACCATCACCGTCACCTGACGCGCAGTCGCACCTATGGCACGCAGCAGCGCCAACTCGCGGGTGCGCTGGGCGACGATGATGCGGAAGGTGTTCTGGATGAGGAACGCGCCAACGAACACCGCGACACCGGCGATCACGAGCAGGATCGTGTTGATGAACCCAAGTCCTTCCCCGAACTCCGCGAGGTCGGCCTCGCTCTGATCCTCGCCGGTGATCACCTCGGCGTCGTCGGGGAGCAGGGAGGCGACCTGCGCCTGGACCACGGTGGCGTCGACCGACGGATCGAGCACGATGGCAATCTGGTTCACCCGGCCATCGGCGTCGAAGATGCGCTGTGCGGTCTCGAAGTCGAACACCGCCAGGGTTGCTCCCATGAGATTGTCGGCCTCGCCGAACGTGGCGATCCCGGAGATACGGAAGGCCTCCACCCCGACCGGGGTGATCACGTCCACCACCTGGCCGACCACGAAGTCATTGGCCTCGGCGGCAAACGAGTCGATTACGACGTCGGCGGCGGCGCGGGGCCAATCGCCGTCGCTCACCGCCAGCGCGGTGAGATCCTCGGCGGTGGGGAAGTAGGAGAAGCCGAGCGTCGGCGGTCCGTTGCCACCGACCGGGCACGGCTTGGTCGGATCGGCGCCGGGCCCCTTCTCGCAGGGTGCGGGCGCCAGGATCTGGGCGATGCCCTCGACACTGGGGGCGGCGATGACCACCCCGGGCAACGCCGCCACCTGGCCCACGATGCCCTCGTCGATCAGCGGCGACGAGAAGCCAAACTCCGACACTCCTTGCACGTACAGGTCGACGCCGGAGTTGACGTCGTCGAACAGGTCCGAGAACGAGGCCTTGATACTGTCGGTGAACACATAGGTGCCGGCGACGAAGGCAACGCCGAGCACGATTGCCAACGCGGTCATGGCGAGCCGCACCTTGTGGGCGAGTACGCCCCTGAGCGCCAGTTTCAACACGTCAGTCCCCCAGCGACTTGAGGTACTCGAGGATCCGATCCGCCGACGGGTCGCCGAGCTCGCCGGACTGCTTGCCGTCGGCGAGGAACACCACCCGATCGGCGTACGACGCGGCATGGGCGTCGTGGGTCACCATCACGATGGTCTGTCCGAACTCGTCGACGGCCCGGCGCATGAATCCGAGCAGCTCGGCGCTCGACTTCGAGTCGAGGTTGCCCGATGGCTCGTCGGCGAACACGATCTCGGGTCGGGAGACGAGCGCTCGGGCCGCGGCGACGCGCTGCTGCTGCCCTCCGGACAGCTCGCCGGGACGGTGGGTGAGTCGGTCGCGCAACCCGATCGTGTCCACCACGGTGTCGAACCAGGCGGCGTCGGGGTCGCGCCCGGCGATGTCGACCGGGAGCGTGATGTTCTCGGCGGCGTTGAGCGTCGGGATCAAGTTGTATGCCTGGAAGATGAACCCGACCTCTTCGCGGCGGAGCAGGGTGAGCGCCTTTTCGGAGAGATCGCCGAGGCGGATGTCGCCGATGAAGGCGGAGCCGCCGCTGAGCGAATCCAACCCGGCGATGCAGTGCAGGAGCGTGCTCTTGCCCGACCCCGACGGTCCCATGATCGCGGTGAACTTGCCGCGCTCGAACGAGACGGTGAGGTCGTCGAGGGCAGTGACCCTGGTGTCCCCCTCACCGTAGACCTTGGTGGCGTTCTCGACCCTGGCGGCGGCGTTCACTGTTTCCACTCCTCGAAGGCGGTGTCGGGGAGCAAATTTACTCGCCTGCCGGGGCCTCCCCACCGCCGGTGCGACCCCGGCGACGACGCCTCCCCGACCCACCTTGCCGGGGTTCCCAGGTGAAAAACTTGAGGGCGAGCAGGGCGCCGATCACCCCCCAGGCTGCCATCACCGCCAAGTGCTCGAGCCGAAAGGCCGGGCTCTCGGTGAGGGGATGGAAGGCATCCTGGAATGCCCGGACGAAATGCTTGAGCGGAAAGACGTCGCCGAGGGTGGTGAGCCACTGCGGCGGGTCGCCGACGGCGATGAACACGTCGGACACGAAGGCCAGGGGGAGGATGGTGGCGTTGGCCACGGCCGGGGCGGAGTCACCGGTCGGCGAGGCGGCGGCGAGAGCGATGCCGAGGGCGGCGAAACAGGCGGACCCGGTGACGAACGTGAGGAGGGCCGCCGGCAGCTTGGAGATCTCGATGTTCACGTCGAAGGCGACGACCCCCACCGTCATCATGACGACGGCGGCGATGAAGGCGATCCATACCCCGGACCCGATCAGGCCGCTCATGTAGGCCCAAGCCGGAAGCGGCGTGCCCCGGAACCTCTTCAGGATTCCCTCGTCGCGGGCGATGGCGGTGCCCACACCGATATTGGTGTACGTGGCCGACGCCGCGGCGAACACCGCCAACCCCGGGGCGTAGAACTGAGCAACCGAGAACACCCCCCGTCCCGTGATCTCGATGTCCTCCGTGCCGAAGAGCACCGAGAACAGCAGCAGGAACATCAGCGGGAACACCAGTGTGAAGAACGCCGCGATCGGGGTGCGCCAGAACAACCGGTTCTGATAACGGATCTGCTGCCAGACGAGCACCGGCGTCCCGGTGCGACCCTCAGCCATGATCCGCCTCCCGGGTCAACTGCAGGTACACGTCCTCGAGCGTGGGGCGGGTGACGGTGAGACTCTCGAGGGGCACCCGTTGCTGCACCGCCCAGCCGGTCAATGCATGCAACGCCGGGGGCAGGTCGGCCACTTCGACCCGGACGAAGCCGTCGGCGCCGGGAGCGGCGTCGAACGGAGCCGGAGGACGGACCGCAGCGCCCGGCGACCGGAACGCCACCACCGCATTGCCGTCACCCCGTCCTCCCAGCGTGTCGGGGGTACCCGCGGCGACGATCACCCCGCGGGCGATGACCGCCACCCGGTCGGCGAGGATCTGTGCCTCGTCCATGTAGTGGGTGGTGAGGAGGATCGTCTTGCCCAGCGTGCGCAGGTTGGCGATGAGCTCCCACGACTTGCGGCGGGCCGAGGGATCGAACCCGGTGGTGGGCTCGTCGAGGAAGATGAGGTCGGGATCGCCGATGATGCCGAGGGCCAGGTCCACCCGACGCCGCTGTCCCCCGGAGAGGGTCTTCACCCGGGCATCGGCCTTCTCGGTCAGGCCGGCGATCTCGATCACCTCCTCGATCGGCAGCCGCTTCGGGTACAGGGCGCCGTAGAGCCGCAGCGACTCCCGCACGGTCAACTCGCGGTCGATGCCCGAAGACTGGAGCACGATCCCGATCCGCTCGCGGAACTCCCGCCCGGCCTCTGCAGGATCGAACCCGAGGACCGACACTTCACCGGAGGTGCGTTGGCGGTGGCCCTCGAGGATTTCGACCGTGGTGGTCTTGCCGGCGCCGTTCGGTCCGAGCAGGGCGAAGACCTCGCCGCTCTCGATGGTGAAGTCGATCCCCCGGACCGCCTCGACGGCTCCGTAAGTCTTGGTGAGACCCCGAACGTTGATGGCGGACACGACGAGGAGGGTAGTTGGCCCTTCCGGACCCCTCCCGGGGCAAAGGTCACCCCCGGAGGCTCCAGGCACGTGGCCCCAGCCGGAGCCTCTGAGGCCTGGTGCCTGTTGCCTGGTGCCTATTTCAGCGCCGGCATCACCTCGGCGGCGAATAGTTCGAGCGAATCACCCCACACCGCGTCGGCGTAGTAACCGGTGAGGTGGACGCACCCGGCGTCCCGGAAGGCGCCCAGCTTCTCGATCACCTGTTCCGCGGTGCCTGCGAGCGTCTGGGCGCTCGCCAGGAACTTGTCGACGGTGCGCCCGATTTGCGCCGCGGTTCGTTCCACCTTCTTCGCCAGGTCGGCCTGGTCGGATCCCACGGTCACGAACAGATGAGTGGTGCGCCCGATCTCCCCCGGATCCCGGCCGATTGCCTCGCAATGCTCGTCGAGGATGCGGCTCTTGGCGGCGAAGACGTCGAGAGTGCCGGCGAAGTTGGCGTAGTCGGCATACCGTGCCACCACCCGCAGCGTCTTGCGCTCCCCGCCTCCGGCGATCCACAACGGAGGATGCGGGGTCTGCAGCGACTTCGGCTGATTGATCGCCCCCTTCACCGAGTAGTACTTCCCGGTGAACGTCGCCTCGTCCTCGGTCCACATCTTCTTGATGATCTGCACCGCTTCGTCCAGTTGGGCGATGCGCACACCGTCACCCGGGTACTCGTAACCGTACGCCAGGTACTCCTGCTCATACCACCCGGCACCGATGGCGAAATCGAGGCGACCCCCTGAGATCACGTCGACGCTGCTCGCCACCTTGGCCATGTAGGCGGGGTTGCGGTACGAGTTGCAGGTGCACATCTGTCCGAGGCGCACCCGGTCGGTGGTGGCCGCCAGCGCCGCCATCAGTGTCCAGCACTCGTACGTGACCTCCTGGGTGGCGTGGGGCACGGTGTGGAAGTGGTCGTAGACCCAGGCCGTGTCGTAGCCGAGCCGCTCGATCCGGCGAGCGGTGGCCAGCATCGTCGGCCACTGCTCTGCGAGCGGCACCCCGACCAGGTCCATCCGCCATCCCTGCGGTACGAATGCTCCGAACTTCACGGCCGGGACGCTAGACCATCGTGGCAGCACCGACGCCGCACCACGCGATCTGCTGCTTGACTCGCGGGTGCATGATCCTCGACCGGGACCTGCCCCTGCTGGTTCTGCTGGCCGCGATGTTCGGATTCTCCGTGATGATCGCCGCCGTCGAGACCGCCTTTCTCCGGATGCCGGCGGTGCGGGTCCAGGCGCTCGCCGCCGAAGGGAGCCGGCGGGCGGTGCGCCTCGCCGCGCTCACCCACCGCCTTCCCCGGGTTCTCAATGCCATCCTCCTGGCGGCATTGCTCTCCCAGATCGGCGCCGCCACCGTCGCCGGGATCCTGGCCGACCGCTGGTTCGGACCCCTCGGGGTGACCGTGGCGTCGGCGGTGCTCACCTTCATCCTCTTCATCTACGCCGAGGCGATCCCGAAGACCTTTGCGGTGCGCCATCCCGATCGGGTGGCGCTCGCCCTGTCTTTCCCCCTCGCCGCCATCGAGATCGTCCTCCGCCCACTGGTAAAGGTGCTCGTGGTGATCGCCGACCTGCAGATGCCCGGCAAGACGGTGGTGGCGTCGCCTACGGTGACCGAGGACGAACTGCGCATGCTCGCCTCCCGGGCTGCGCTCGAGGGAGAGATCACCACACACGACCTGGAGTTGATCGAGCGGGCCTTCCGCTTCGGAGACCGGCACGTGGACGGGATCATGGTGCCGCGACCCGACATCATCGCGGTCGAGGAGGGGACCACGGTGCGGGCCGCCATCGAGGTGGCTCTCGAGGCCGGCCACCGGCGGCTGCCGGTGTTCAGCGACACGATGGAGAGCATCAGCGGTGTCATCGTTGTGCGCGACCTACTGCGCATCCCCTACAGTCGCCGAGACCAGGTGACCGTGGGGGTGCTCGCCGACCCCCCGCTCGTGGTCCCTGAATCGAAGCGGGTCTTCGACCTCCTGACCGACATGCAGACCTCCGGAACCCACATCGCCGTGGTCGTCGACGAGTACGGAGGCACTGCGGGAATGGTCACCATCGAGGACATCGCCGAGGAGATGCTGGGGTCGATCACCGACGATCGCGACGATCGCGACGCCGTGACCCTCGGCACCGGTCACTGGATGATCGACGGCTCGCTGCCGGTGACCGACCTCGCCGACCTCATCGAGACGGAGTTGGACGACTCCGAGTGGACGACCGCCGCCGGCATGGTCCTCGGCCTGCTCGGGCGCATGCCCCGGGTGGGTGACGAGGTGAGGTACGGCCGCCACACGATGCGCGTAGTCGGACTGCGCGGTCGCCGAATTACGCGCATCGAGGTGATGCGCCGGACCTGATCACACCCGGCCCAGGGCGAGCATGGTGACGTCGTCGCCGAGGTCGGTCGACGGGGCACAGTGGGACCGCAGCGCCTCGAGGATGGAGTCGATCACTTCCGGCCCGTCCGCCCCGGCGACGGCGGCGGAGAAACGGCCCACTCCCCAGAACTCCCCGGAGGGATCCCGGGCCTCGATCACCCCGTCCGACGGGATCACCACCACCGCCCCTGCGGGAAGGGTGCGCACCATGGTGTCGTAGCCGGCATCCGGCATCCACCCGAACGGCATCCCGGTGGCGCGCAACTCCTCGGCGCGCCCGTGACCGACCTTCATCACGGGGAGGGTGTGCCCGGCGTTGGCGAACGACAGCTTGCCCGTGGCCGGCTCGAGCACCCCGTAGAAGCATGTGACGAACATCCCCGGGGCGATGTCCCCGGACAACCGGGCGTTCACCAGGCGCATCACCTCGGCGGGATCGGCAACCGTGCCGGCGATGGAGCGCACCACCGCCCGGCAGGTGGCCATGACCATCGCCGCGGGTACGCCCTTCCCAGACACGTCGGCGACCAGCAGGCCGATCCGGCCGTCCTCGAACGGGATCACGTCGTAGTAGTCGCCCCCCACCTCCCGCGCGGATTCGTATCGGGCGGCGAACCGCCAACCCTCGATCGTTGGAAGCCGCTGCGGGAGCAGGTCGCGCTGAATGGTGCGCGCCACCGCCATCTCACTGTCGATGCGGGCCTTCTCCAGCCCCTGTCGCTCCTGCTCCTGCACCAGCTGGCCGACCCGGACCGCCGGTGCCGCCGCCCCCGCAATCCGCTCCAGCGTCCGGCGGTCGAGCGCCTCGTACGGCCGTCCCGACCGTCGCGGTCCGAGGAACAGGGCTCCGACCGACCTCCCCTGGGCCACGAGCGGAATCATGAGCACGGCCGGTGCGGGCCACGAGCCCGGCCTGGCGTCGGCTCCCAGATTGCGGTCTTTTCGGTCGACCGGCTCGGTGCCGGAGGCAGCGCCCAGACCCTCGTCGAAGACGACCCACGACTCGGTGGCATGAACGGTGTCGCGCAGGACGCGATCGAGGGTATCGGCGACGGCGCGTGCATCCACGAGGTCGGTGACCACCCGGGCGAAGTGGTCGACGGCGCGGTCGGCGTCGTACTTCTCCCGGTAGAAGCGGCGATCGACCGACGACTGCACCCGGCGGCGCAGCGGTTGGAACACGAGCACCAGCGAAACCCCGGTGACCACCCCGGCGACACCCCGCCCGTTGCCGATGGTGCCGGCAAGCAGGCTGCCGATGCCGACCATGCCGACGAGGAATGCGGCGGCCACCATCGCGGTGAGCGCCCCGTAGACGAGAGCGCGGTTGACGAGCAGGCCCATGTCCCACAGCCGGTACCGGACCACGGACACCCCCACCGCCACCGGGAGCAGCAGCAGCGACGCGGTGAGCAACAGCAACAGGTTGAGATCGTGAAGCGCTTCGAGGCGCCGGGTGGCGAGCACGAGGTCGAACAAGCCCTCCTCGAGCCGTGGCTGCAATGCCCAGAAGGCCAGGATCGTCACCACCGTCGTCGAGAACGCCACCACCACGAGCCGGATCTGCGGCCGCCACGCCTCATCCACCCGGCCGTACCGGACGATGAGGGCGGCCATCGCCCCGAGCGGCGGGACCACCGTCCACGCCACCGCGGCCGTGTCGGCCCACTCCCGCGGATCGACGACGCTTCCCGGGAAGACACTCCACGCCGCCACATGAGCGGCGAAGCCGAACAGCGCCCACGACCACCCCCGACTCAGTGGCCGACCGTCGGGGAATACGAGAGCGAAGAAGAGCATGGCGAGACCGGCGGCGGACCGCCACAACACCGGTCCGGGACGGAGAGTTCCGATGAAGGCCGCCATCCCCGACCATCCGCTCCCGAACACGGACAGCGGCGAGAACAGAGCGGTGCCGACCAGGAGCAGGGTGAGCGAGGTGGTGATGCGCATCGGCGACCGGCCGCCGCGCAGCAGGATGAGCAGGCCGGTCACCCAGAAGACCGTGATTCCGAGCAGGTGGACGGCAATCTGGCCGTTGCGGATGAGCGCCCCGTCGAAGAACAACCCGAGCTCCGCGGCGACGGTGGGTTGCAGCGAAAGCGGCCCCTGCTCGACGAGTAAGGGCCTGACGTCGGCGGTGAAATAGGCGATGAAGGCGGCGACCCCGACGACGACCACGGCAAGGGCCGCCACCGCCGCCACGACCCGCGCCGCGGTGCGCAGCGCGTTCACGGCGAGTCCTCCACGAGCGGGAGCCGCCAGGAGGCGGCGGAGGGATTCGGCTCCGACACCGGCAGATGGGAGTGGCACGAAACGCACAGTTCCCCGCCCGAATGCTCGAAGATGTCCGGCCAAACCGGTGCTCCCCGGGCGACACCGGGAACTGCGTGGCACGAGGCGCAGTACTGGAAGGATTCACTCTCGATGCGGTGCGGCACGTCGGGAGCGCCGAGGTCGTCGAGCAGCCACACCGCAGCCACCACGAGCAGCGCGGCGCCGAGGCCCATCCCGGCCGCAAGCCGGGCAGCGGCGGCACCGATCCGCGCCCGTCGACGGACCACGGCGATCACCGGAGAGACCACCCCGCGCGCCGCCAGCAAGACGATCCCGAGGGGCGCCACCAAGAACAGCAAGCCACCGCCCCTGCCCACCACGGTGAAGACTGCGATGACGAGGACTACCGCCGGGGCCATCCCGGATACGAGCCGAGACCTCGGCCGCCGTGGTGAGGTGCCGGCATCGACCGGCAGCGCGATCCAGAGAACCCCATAGGCGGCGCCCCCGATGATGGGGATCGCGAACGCGGCCCGTACCCAACCCACCTTCCATCCGGTGCGCCGGGCCACAGCCGCGGCCACCCCCGCCACGAGTCCCTCGCCCCGACGTCGCAGCGGGATTCGCTCGGGATCGTGGGCACCGACGATGAACACGGTCGCCCCGTAGCCGCAGGCCCACAGCAGCGCCGCGATCGAGTGTGAGACTCCGAGCGCCGAGGCGTCGTAGCGGAATGCCATCGAGACGACCGCGGACACGGTGACGACGGCAACGCCGCTCCACGCCGCCAACCGCCATCCCGGCGGGCGCATCCCGGCGACGAAGGTCAGCAGCGTGACCGCGACCGCGAACGCCGCCATTGCTCCCCAGTGCGACTCGTGACGCTGTACCTGCAGGGTCGCCTTCCCGAAGTTGGCGACGACGTCCGGTCCGAGGAGAGCCAGCAGGAGAACGGCGAAGATCAAGAGCCGGGACTCCGCCCGCAACGGCGGTGTCACCGTCCGCCGCCACTCCGGGTCGAGCACGATCAATCCGAGCGGCGGCAGCAAGTAGGCGAGTGCCAACGGCTCGAATCCGGTCGACGTGACGATCACCCCGGCGGCGACGGAGAGGGCGACCACCGCCTGTACCGCGCCCGTAGTGCGATCGGCCTTCCTCAGGTGGGCGAGAACGCCGACGAAGCCGAGGGTGAACAGTGCCCCGATCGACACCTCGTGGACCCGGTGTGAGATGGCGTCCTCGAAATCGGCGAACCAACCGATGACGAGCAGGTTCATCGGGCTGAACACGTAGAGGAAGGCGGCGTAGAAGATCGTGGCGCCGACGTGGACACGGCGACGCGCCGACGCGCCGGAATCCGCACTGCTGACCGTGATCGAACCCCTCCTGGAGCAAAAGGACTCTAGGGGGGAGCGCGTCTGTCAGATGACAGGCAAGAAGCCGCTACCCGCTACCCGCTACCGGAACCCGCTACCGGCCAGACCCGCCTTCCGCCGGCAAGAGAGCCCAGATATCCGGCATCTGGTGTCTCGTGTCTGGCCGGGGTGGTCGATCATCGAGGGCCGCCTCCGAGACGGGACGCAGCACGGCGCTGTTTTCAGTGTCGTGGTACGGTTTGGGTTCTCGGTCGTGCATCGGAGTAGCGGGTTCCGTGGTACTGGTTCATCGCCGCCCCGGTGGTGACGGCTCGCGGGGGGGCATCACGGGGGGTGCAACATGTTGCAGGTTCGGCGTTGCGGTTTGGTCGGGGTTGTCGTTTTGGTGGTCACGATGGTGTTGGGGGGGACGGCTTTTGCCGCCGCCGGGGACATCAGCACGATTGCCGGCACCGGCACCTTTGGGTTCTCCGGTGACGGTGCGGCCGCCACCAGCGCCCAGCTGAACTACCCGTTGGGGGTGGCGGTGGACGGTGGCGGCAACGTGTTCATCGCCGACACCTCCAACAATCGGGTGCGCAGGGTCGACGTCGGCACCGGGTTGATCAGCACC
>DATDRW010000006.1:0-4779 GCA_035291545.1 Acidimicrobiia bacterium | reverse complement strand
CTCTACCACTGAGCTAAGGGGGCGCGTTCGGCGCAGCGAGGATAGTCGGGAGCCAGGTGCCAGATGCCGGGCACCGGGCACCAGAGCCGACATGCCAGGGGCGAGGAGCCAGCGGTATCGACGGTGCAGCGTGTTCTGATCTGGCTGATGCCCGGCGCCTGACACCTCGCGCCTCGTTACCGCGCAACCTGCAGGTCCGCCTCTGAGTCTCCAGCGCGACGGCACCGCGCAAGCCCTCCGCGCCCCGCGGCAGCGCGATCAGCTGGTCCGCCCCGGCTCTACCGCCTGAGGGCGCCGCGCTCGAGCGAGAGACCGTCCTCCGGCTGCGGCGGCAAGCCGCCTCGCATTCTCGCCCCTGAGGGGGGAGGGAGCCGATTGAACCGCCCATCGAGGGCGATTCAATCGCGTGGGGGGCGAAGTGTCTGGTTTCAGGAGATGGTTCACACCTGTCGCGGGACATAGTGCACACCTTGGAGAGGGAGGTGGGCTGTGTCGTTGGGGCGACTGGTGGTGGCGGCGGTGCGGGTGGAGGGCCGGGCGAAGGCTGCGGTGGCCCGGGACTACGGGGTGTCGCGGCGTTGGGTGCACGAGCTGGTGCGTCGTTTCGATGCCGAGGGGGAGGCCGGTTTGGAGCCTCGGTCGCGGCGGCCGAAGCGGAGCCCGCACAAGACCCCGGTTGAAGTCGAGGACGAGATCGTCGAGATCCGTAAGCAGCTGGTCGAAGACGGCCTCGATGGTGGGGCTGAGACCATCGTCTTTCACTTGCAGCGGCGCCACGGGACGGCGCCGGCGCCGGCGACGGTGTGGCGGGTGCTGTGGCGGCGGGGGTTCATCACCCCCCAGCCCCGCAAACGGCCCAAAAGCTCATACATCCGATTCCAAGCCGACCAACCCAACGAACGGTGGCAGGCCGACACCACTCATTGGCAGCTCGCCGACGGCACCCCCGTCGAGATCCTCAACATCATCGACGACCACTCCCGGCTCCTGGTCGCTTCCGACGCATACCGCAGCACCAAAGCCGCCGACGTGGTGACCAGCTTCGGTCACGGTTTCGCCGCCTGCGGGATGCCCGCCAACGTCTTGACCGACAACGGGGCAGTGTTCACCGCCGCGGCGCGGGGTGGGGGCCGCTGCGCCTTAGAGATCGAACTCGCCCGCCTCGGGATCCGGCTGCACCACTCCAGCCCCTACCACCCCCAAACCTGCGGCAAGGTGGAACGACTCCACCAAACCCAAAAGAACTGGCTACGCCGCCAGCAGCCCCCCACCACCCCCCGGGAACTCCAAGACCAACTCGACTGGTTCGCCAACTACTACAACACCCAGCGACCCCACCGGGCACTAGGCCGACGAACCCCCCAAGAAGCCTTCCACACCAGACCCAAAGCCACCCCGTCACGCCCCGGCATGGCAATCCCCCAACACTTCCGCCTCCGCCACGACCGCGTCGACAAGGTGGGACGAATCACCCTCCGCTACAACAGCCAGCTCCACCACATCGGAATCGGCAGACACCACGCCGGAACCCGGGTCCTGGTCCTAGCAGCCGACCTCGATATCCGAATCATCACCCAAGACGGCGAACTCCTCAGACAACTCACCCTCGACCCCACCCGCGACTACCAGCCACAAACCAACCCCTGACATGGAAGGATGACCCGCGACAACCGTGCACCATGTCCCGCGACATCACACCGTGCCCTCGACAGGATTCGAACCTGCGCACCCGGCTCCGGAGGCCGGTGCTCTATCCCCTGAGCTACGAGGGCGGGCAACTCATTGTATCGGTGGCGGGTGGAGCCGGACCGGCGCCCGGTACGATCGTCTGTGGACATGATCAGGTTCTCCGACACCATCCGTGACGCCGTCGTCACCGCGCTCGCCGCAGCCTCTGCCGACGGCTCGCTGGCGGTGCTCGACGGTCTCGAGTTCGTCGTCGAGCGCCCCCGCGACCGCAACCACGGGGACTGGTCGGTGAACGTCGGCATGGTGGCGGCAAAGCGGGCCGGGCGGTCCCCGCGCGACGTGGCGCAGGCGGTGGTCGCTCACCTGCCGGCCATCCCACACCTGGAGCGGGTGGAGATAGCGGGGCCCGGCTTCATCAACTTCAGCCTCGAGGACTCCTGGTATCACGACGTGCTGCGCCGGGCCGCTCTCGGCGGGCCGGGTCATGCGCGATCCGAGTCCGGCGCCGGGGAGCGCATCCAAGTCGAGTTCGTGTCGTCCAATCCCAACGGACCCCTGCACATCGGACACGGCCGGGGCGGAGTGATCGGCGACGTGCTGTGCCGCATGCTGGAGTACGTCGGGCATCCGGTGAGCCGGGAGTACTACTACAACGACGCCGGGGTGCAGATGGACCGCTTCGCCTCCAGCCTGGAGGCCCGCTACCTCCAGACCCTGGGCCGGGATGCGGCCGTACCCGAGGACGGGTACCGCGGGGAGTACCTGGCGGAGTGGGGGAGGGAGCTGGCCGCGGAGCAGGGGGAGACACTCGCCGATCTGCCGGACGGTCAGAACCGTATCCGGGAATGGGGACTGCGCCGGGCGATGCGCGACATCGAGGAGACTCTGGTGCTGGCCCGCATCCCCTTCGACGTGTGGTTCTCCGAACTGGAACTACACCGCGACGGGCGGGTCGGCGCCGCCATCGAGGTGCTGCGCGACCGCGGCTTCGTCTACGAGTCGGAAGGTGCCGTCTGGTTCCGTGCCACCGACTTCGGGGACGAGAAGGACCGCGTCCTGGTGAAGTCGGACGGCGAGTACACCTACATCGCCCCCGACGTCGCCTACCACCTCGATAAGTTCCGGCGGGGCTTCGACCGGGTGATCAACATTTGGGGCGCCGACCATCACGGCTACGTGCCGAGGATGAAGGCGGCGGTGGCGGCTCTCGGTTACGACCCGGAGCGGCTCGAGATCCTCATCACCCAGCTGGTCAACATCACCCGCGGCGGGGAACCGGTGCGGATGTCCACCCGCGCCGGCGAGTTCGTCACCTTCCGTGAGGTGCTCACCGAGGTCGGTACCGACGCCACCCGCTACTTCCTCGCCGCATTCAGCCCGGACACTGCGATGACCTTCGACCTCGACGTGGCGAGGGCGCAGTCGATGGACAACCCGGTCTACTACCTGCAGTACGCCTTCGCCCGGATGTGCTCGCTGGAGCGGTTTGCCGCCGAGCAGGGCGTCGTACGCCGCCCCATCGACGAGGTCGACCTGACCGTGCTCACCGACCCCGCCGAGACCGAGTTGCTCCGGCAGATCGACCGGCTGGGTGAGGAAGTGGCGGAGGCGGCGGAGCGTCGGGCACCGCACCGGCTCACCGGCTTCGGCCAGGAGTTCGCCACCGCCTTCCACCGGTTCTACGCGGATTGCCGGATCGTCACCGACGACCCCGCTACCACCCAAGCGCGGCTGTGGCTGGTGGAGGCGGCAAAGAGTGTGATCCTGGCGATCCTCGACCTGCTGGCGCTCACCGCCCCCGAGACGATGTAGGGATGTCCGCCTGGCCCGGGGTCATCGCCGCCTACCGCGACCGGCTTCCGGTCACCCCGGCCACCCCGGTGATCACGCTGCGGGAGGGCAACACCCCGCTGATCCCGGCGCCGCACCTCTCCGATCTGGTGGGCCGCGAGGTCTATCTGAAATTCGAGGGGGCCAATCCCACCGGATCGTTCAAGGATCGGGGGATGACCCTGGCGGTGTCCAAGGCCCTCGAAGAAGGCTCGGTGGCGGTGGCCTGCGCCTCCACCGGGAATACTTCGGCCTCGGCGGCGGCCTACGCCGCCCGGGCCGGGATCGCGTGTGTGGTCGTGCTGCCGGCAGGCAAGGTGGCGCTGGGAAAACTCGCCCAGGCGGTGCGCCACGGCGCCCGCATCGTCACCGTCGACGGTTCGTTCGACGACGCGCTGGCGATCACGGTGGCGCTCTGCGAACGGCACGGAGTCGCCCTGGTCAACTCGATCAATCCGTACCGGATCGCCGGCCAGCAGTCGGTGGCCTGGGAGGTCGTCGACGCCCTCGGCGCCGCACCGGGGGTACACGCCCTTCCCGTCGGCAACGCCGGCAACATCACCGCCACCTGGAAGGGGTACCGGGCAATCGGGGCCTCTCCGGTGATGTGGGGCTTCCAGGCGGCTGGTGCCGCGCCGATCGTGCTCGGGCACCCGGTGGCGCACCCCGAGACCGTCGCCACCGCGATCCGCATCGGCAACCCGGCCTCATGGCAGGGGGCGGTCGCCGCCCGCGACGAGTCGGGGGGGCGGATCGCCGCGGTGACCGACCGCCAGATCGTCGCCGCCTACGAGTTGCTCGCCACCCGGGAGGGGCTGTTGGTCGAACCGGCCTCGGCGGCCCCGGTGGCCGGAGTGCTCGCCCACCGCGACGACCTCCCCGAGGGGATCGTGGTGTGCACCCTCACCGGTCACGGACTCAAGGATCCGGACACGGCCATCGGGAAGGCCGGTGTCCCGGCGCCCGTGGAGGCGACCCCGGAGGCGGTGGCGCGGGTTCTCGGCTGGTGACGGATTCGTTACCGGTTTCCCGTTACCCGTTCCCCGGGCAACCGGCAACGGGAAACGGGCAACGGTTCTTGCGTTGCATCCGTACCGGCTCTGCCCTACACTCTCTTTCGGGCATTCCGCCCACTTCTCTCGACCTGGCACCTCGAAACCCCGCGCGGTATTCCGAATGCGTGTCCGGTGTGAGGGTTCCGAGACCTCTGTGGAGGCACGTTGAAACTGTTCCTGGATACGGCGCATCTCGCTGATATCG
>DATDRW010000005.1:0-20127 GCA_035291545.1 Acidimicrobiia bacterium | reverse complement strand
GACGTCGCCGGAGTCTTCTACTTCGCATCGGCGCAGTCCCACAGCGAGGCCGGTTCGGCGATCGCCGCGGGGCTGGCCGCCCGCCTCGGGGTGCGCGCCGCCGGCCGGTCGACTCCGCTGCTGCGGGCCACCCGGGCCCCGGCCGTGATCGTCTCTCTCCCCCGGCTTGACTCGTCCCTGGGACGGACGGTGGTGCGCGCCCTGGATGCCTGGCTCGCAGCCCGCGGTGGTCAGTAGCGCAGCGTTTGCTCAATGACCACGCGGTTCGCTGCCAGACACCGGATCGCAGATGGCAGATGGCAGACCGACCGACCGGACAAGATCTGCAATCTGCAATCTGCGGCGTCACGCGCCGAGCAGCGTGCGGTAGATCCGCTCGAGGTCGTCGAGCGAACCGAACCGGATCGTCATCCGCCCGCCGCCCCGCCGCGCATACTCGATCTTCACCGGTGAGCCGAGCCGTTCGCCGAGCCGCTCCTCGAGGGCGATGATCTGGGCGGCCCGATCCTTCTTGACGCGGGGCGTCTTTGCCGCCGACTTGTCGCCTCCCTGACGGGCCCGCACCGCCTCCTCCACCTGCCGCACCGACCATCCCTCGGCGGCGGCCTTGTTGGCGATGCGCACCGCATACGCGGTGTCGTCGGTGCCGAGGAGCGCCCGCGCCGCCCCGGCGCTGAGCCGGCCGGAGACGAGCAGCGTCTGGACGGCTCCGGGGAGGCCGAGCAGGCGAACGCTGTTGGTCACCGCCGAGCGGCTCTTCCCGACCCGGGTGGCCACCTGCTCGTGGGTCAAACCAAAATCTTCCATGAGGGTTCGGTAGGCGCCGGCCTCCTCGAGGGGATCGAGATCCTCGCGCTGCACGTTCTCGACGACCGCTTCGACGAGGCGCCCCTGGTCGTCGCCGTCGCGGATCATGGCGGGGATCTCACCGAGCCCTGCCATCCGGGCGGCGCGGAGCCGCCGTTCCCCGGCGACGAGCGCGTGGCGCCCGTCGGTCCCGGCGGGACGCACCACGATCGGTTGGAGCACCCCCACCTCGCGGATCGATTCGGCGAGGGCCTGCAGGGTCTCGATGACGAAACGTTCCCGGGGCTGGCGGGGGTTGGGGTCGACGGCGTCGACCGGGATCATGGCGAACCCACCCGTGGGGCGACCCGCCGCCAGGAGCGCGTCGAGTCCCCTGCCCAGTCCGGACTTACGCGCGGCCATGTCTCCTCCTGAACTCGTCGGCGAGTGACCGGTACGCCTTGGCACCGAGGCTCTTCGGATCGAAGGATTCGATCGGTTCTCCAAACGAGGGCGCCTCGGCCAGCCGCACCACCCGGGGAATCACCGTGTCGTAGGCCATCGTCCCGAAATGCTCCCGCACCTGGGCGCTCACCTCGGTTGCCAGCGTGGTGCGACGATCGTACATCGTGATCACCGCACCCTCGATCTTGAGTCGAGGGTTAAGGTTGGTGTGGATGGCCTGAATCGAGCGCAGCAACTGCGTCAGTCCCTCGAGGGCGTAGTACTCGGCCTGGATCGGGATCAACACCTCGTCGGCAGCGGTGAGGGCGTTCACCGTGATCAACCCCAGGCTCGGAGGGCAGTCGAGGAACACCGTGTCGAACTTGTCCTCCATCTGTGCGACCGCGTTGGCGAGGAGCCGCTCCCGGGAGTAACGGGCCACCAGCTCGATCTCCACCCCGGCGAGGTCGATGGACGAGGGGACCACGAAGAGATCCTTAGTGGCGGTCGGGGTGACCACATCGTCGAGTCGGCGTTCGCCCAGGAACACCTCGTATATGGAGTGCTCCACGGTGCGACGGTCGATCCCGAGGCCGCTGGTGGCGTTGGCCTGGGGATCGGTGTCCACGACGAGCACGCGCTCACCCTTGGCTGCCAGGGCGGCGGCGAGATTCACGGTGGTCGTGGACTTCCCGACGCCACCCTTCTGGTTGGCGATCGCGACCACGACGCCGTGGGGAGGCGTCACGTCATTCACCGGCGCGCATGATAAGAAGCCATGCCGGTCCGTCAAGGATTGTGGCCGGCACCTCGGTGACCATCATCCCCAGCCCGAGCGCCTCGCCCACCCCCACCAGGTCGCGGGTGCGGACCGGTGGCGCCTCACGTCTGCTCAGCCCGAGCACCGCGGTACCTGCGAGCGTGAGCATGCGTGCGGCCAGGCCAACCGCCTCCGGGGCGCGCACCGAACCACGAAACGTCATGCCCTTCCACTCGTCGGCGACGTCGAATGCGTCGCCCTGAGCGACGTGCACGTTGTCCAGCCCCAGCACCTGAACCGCCCGGGAGAGCAGGCGGATGCGGCGGCCGCCCCGGTCGAGCACGGTGACCTGGGTGTCGGGCCACAGGATCGCCAGCGGAATGCCGGGGAGCCCGACGCCGGTGCCGACATCGAGGATCTCGTCGGGAGGGGTCTTCCATCCGACCGCAAAACTCAGCGAATCGGCGACGTGGCGCCCCCAAATGCGTTCCGCCTCGCGGGGTCCGAGACCGCCGGCAGGGATCGCCTCACGGATCAGCCAGGCCGCGTACTGCTCGAAGGTGGCGAATCGCTCGTCGTCGACCGGATGCCCGGCCCAGGAAGCGGCGGATCGGGCGAGGTCGGGGGAGTCGGGCATGCGAGGAGGGTACCGGAGGAGCGCGCAGTTTCTGTTTCACGTGAAACCAGGCACGTCGCCCGAAGGGCGGCGTGCGTACCACGTACCACGTACCCGATGCCCAGCACCCGGGGAGGGCCGGTGGCGCTTGCTGTTTCACGTGAAACCAGGCACGCCGCCCGAAAGGGCGGCGTGCGTACCACATACCAGATGCCCAGCACCCGGCCGGGTACCAGGTACGCCGGGAGACCCCGAGGGTCTCCCGGCTACTCCGCCGCGATCACCACCGAACGACGGGGTTCCTCGCCCTCGCTGAACGACCGGACCCCTTCGATCTCCGCCACGGTGTCGTGGACGACCTTGCGGTCGGCGGAGTTCATGGGCTCCAGCATCACCTCTCCGCCCTCGGCCTTGATCTTCTCGGCGAGCCGCGCCGTGTAGATGCGCAGCGCCTCCCGCCGCCGCTCGGAGTACCCGTTGACGTCGAGCCGGATCTTCGCCCCGGACATGGTCTTGCGCTGCACGATCGTGCGACACAACTCGAGCACCGCCTGGGCGATGCTCCCCTTGGGCCCGACCAGGGCCTCGGTCTGCTCACCGACGACGTCGACGTAGATGGCGCCCTCCTCGATGCGGCCGGTGACCTCACCCTCGAGCCCGAAGGAGGCCAACAGGCCGGTGAGAAAGCGTCTCAAGTCCGCCGCCTGGTCCTCGACCGGAATGTCCTCGCGGTCGTCATCATCCCGCGGGGGGCGAGGGACCCGCTCTCTGGGCTTCGGCCGCTCTGCGGGGCGACTCCCGCCGCCCCCACCATTGCGCGGCGACGGACGGGAACCTGAATTACGCGCTTGTAATTCATGCCCGCCGCCTCGCGGCGCCGCCTCTTCCTTGCGCGTCCTGGGCTCCGCCGGTTTGGCTGCCGTGGACCGGCTTCCCCCGCTCCGGCCGCGGCGGCTGCGCGGCTCGGCAGCCCGCCCCTTGCGCTTGACCCGCACTACGGCATCCTGCCCACCCATCCCGAGAAAGCCCCGCTGTGGCTCCTGGATGACCTCGACGTCTGCCTGGTCGGACGACGCCAGCCCCAACTCGGCCAGGGCGGCCTCGACCGCCGTCTCCACGCTGGGTCCCCGGACCTCAACCCATTCGAGCGACTCCATCGCTAGTTCCTCCTCCGCTTCTTACCCCGCTTCTTCGAGCCCTGGGGCCGGCGGGTCGGCGACGGCGTCGGCGCCGCCCCGGACGCTCCCGGGTCCGCGGGTCGCGGTGCTGGTGACGAACTGCCCTTCGGCTTTTCCGGAGGGGCAGCAACCCGCCGCTTCGTGTCCAGACCGAGGATCAGCGATTGCTGACCGATCCGGAACAGCTGGCTGGCGGCGAAGTAGACCACCAGTCCGGCGGGAAGATTGAACGAAATGAACCCGAAGAAGAACGGGAAGATCTTCATGACCGCCTGCCCCGGCTGTGCCTGCTGTCCCGGCGGTTGCTTGGCCATGGTCTGCTTCTGCTGCCAGTAGGCGGTGAAGACCACGAGGGCGATCGTGATCAGGTAGGGGATCGCCTTGACGAACGAACCGGGGATCGTGTCGCTGCCGCTCAGCGCCTCATTGGGGGAAACGGACAGGTTCATCCAGAGAAACACCAGTTCCTTCTGGGCGTTGAGGGCGCCTTCGAGGGCGCTCCCCGAGGTGACGTACTTGAGTCGATCGATGAGCTCGACGGCTCCGAACGATCTCAGCACGCTGAACAGGGCAAACCACACCGGCATCTGCAGCACGAGGGGGAGGCACCCGGCGGCGGGGTTGACCCCCCGCTCCTTGTACAGGGCCATCATCGCTTGCTGCTGTGCGGGCTTGTCGGTCTTGAATTCCTTTTGAATCCTCTTGATTTCGGGCTGGATCTCCTGCATCGCCTTCATCGAGCGGGTCTGTTTCAGGGTGAGCGGAAACAGCACCAAACCGATGGCGACGGTGAGCAGGATGATGGCCACCCCGAAGTTTGGGACCAGCTCGTAGAAGAACGTGAGCGTGCCTCCGAGGAGGTCCTGCAAACCGTTCCACAGCGACGACATCAGACGACCTCCAGATCGGCGGTAGGACGGTGTGGGACGGGATCGAACCCCCCATCACGCCACGGATGACAGCGGCCCAGCCGGCGGATCGCCAGCCAGGTGCCCCGCAGCGCCCCCCACTCGTCGACCGCCTCGAAGGCGTATCGGGAACAGGTGGGAAGGTACCGGCAACGGGTCCCAACCAGGGGCGAGAGCGTGGCCCGATAGGCCAGGATGAACCTCTCCAGCCACCATCCCGGTTGCCACGGGCGCAGGCTGGTGCGAAGCCGTTCCGAATCCGCCCGCACCGGGCCCTCTTGCCTCTCCGAGTCCATGTTCACTCCTCTGCCAAAGCCGTCTGCGCCCACGAGACCACCGTCTCGAACGGGGCGTCGACCACCGACCCGGCGGCGGTCACGACGTAGTCACGGCCCGCCCGGAGCGGAATCCGCCGTAGCGCCTCCCGCAGGCGGCGCCTCGCGCGGTTGCGACGCACGGCAGACCCCGCCGCACGGCCCGCCACGAACGCGACCCGCGAAAGGCCCGGCTCGCCGGCGGCGGCGAAGATCGTGATGCCGCCGACGCGTCGCCGGATCCCCATCCGGCGCACCTTCTCGATGTCGGAGCTCCTCCGGAGCGATCTGTAGGGCGCCGCCCTACGCGGTGAGGCGGCTACGGCCCTTGCTCCGACGGCTCTTGATCACGGCGCGGCCGGCTCGCGTCCGCATGCGGAGGCGAAAACCGTGGCGCCGCTTGCGGCGTCGGACGTTTGGTTGGAACGTGCGCTTCATTGAGGTGTCCGCAGAGAGAGGATGCGTCGGCGGGGGAGGTTACGGAGCGTGCCGGAGGTTGTCAAAGGTGGGGAAGCAGGCCGCTCCGGCCGACCGCGAAGAAACCCTTTGAGTCGCGAAAGATAGTGGAAGGCCCCGCAGTCGCCCACAGACGATGTCCACACTGTGGGGAACGCGAAAACGGTCCCCGAAAACCCTTGTGACACAAGGGGGGATCGCTTCCATGCGACTCGTGCAATGGTGGATAACGCGCGATTTCACCGTCTTGTGGGGCGCCGCGACCGCTCCATATAATCGCCCGCTACCGGGTGCCCCCCGGTCACTTCCTCGACAGGGCTCGGCGGCGCGCCGAAACGGTCACTAAGGGGCGAGAACGGGAAAACGATCGTTCTCCACAGGTGTGGATAGCACTGTGGAGAACCGGTTTGGAAGCCGTCGAGGGAGCGAGGGAGGACGTGGAGGCACATCCTGCCGCCGGAGACTGGGAGCAGTTCCGGCAGACATTGCGTGGTCGCGTCACGCCGGTCACGTGGCGGGCCTGGTTGGAGAGTCTGGTTCTCGAACCCGGAGACGGAACTGCGCTGCGGATCGTCGCACCGAGCGAGTTCCACCTCCGCTGGGTCAACGACAAGTACCGCGGCCTCATCGAAGAGGTCGCCCGGATCGCCTTCGGTACCGCGGTGAGGGTTGAACTCGCCGCCGCCGACGGGCAGGCGTTCGAGGGTCCGATCATCGACGACGAGCCCGAGCCCGAGCCCGCCCCGGCCGTCACCCCTCCGGCTCATCCCGAGGCCGGGCGGCTCGTACCCAAGTACTCCTTCGAGAACTTCGTGGTGGGACAGAGCAACCGGTTCGCCCACGCCGCGGCCATGGCGATCGCCGAACAACCGGGGGGCAACTACAACCCGCTGTTCGTCTTCGGCGGCGCCGGCCTGGGAAAGACCCACCTCCTCCAGGCGATCGCCCAGCACGCCCACGATCTCCACCCGAATCTCGAGATCATCTACCTGAGCTCCGAGGCGTTCTTCAACCACTTCATCGAAGGAATCCGCAAGAAGCGGATGGACGAGTTCAAGGGCCGCTACCGCGGGGTCGACATGCTCCTCCTCGACGACGTCCAATTCCTGGAAGGTAAGGAGCAGATCCTCGAGGAGTTCTTCCACACGTTCAACTCGCTGTACGAGGCCGGCAAGCAGTTGATCTTCTCTGCCGATCGACCCCCGAAGAGTCTCTCCAGCCTCGAGGATCGCATCCGGAGTCGGTTCGAGTGGGGACTCACCACCGACATCCAACCGCCCGACGTCGAAACCCGTCTCGCCATCCTGCGCAAGAACGCCGCCTTCGCCCCCCAGGAGGTGCCACAGGCGGTTCTCGAATTCATCGCCACCCGGGTGGTCGACAACATCCGCGAGCTGGAAGGGGCGCTGACCCGGGTGACCGCGTACGCCGCCCTCACCCATCAGCCGATCGATCTCGAGATGGCCGAGGACGTCCTCCAGGATCTCGGTCCGGCTCACATGGCGGTACCGATCAGCCCCGGGCGAATCCTCGCCGCCACCGCCGAATCCTTCGGCGTCTCGATCGTCGAGCTCGAGGGGCCGAGCCGGCGGCAACCCCTGGCGCGAGCCCGGCAGGTTTCGATGTACCTCTGCCGCGAACTGACCGACCTCTCCCTCCCCAAGATCGGCGGCCTCTTCGGCGGGCGCGACCACACCACCGTGATCCACGGAGTGAACAACGTCGGCAAGCTGATGAAGACCGACCCGACCCTGTTCGACCGTGTCACAGCCCTGTTGCAAAGTCTGCGGAAAACTTCATGATCTTTCCACACCCCTCGCGACCGCCGATCAGGCCTGTGGGCGCCTCTCCCGGGTCGTCCACACCCTGTGCACGGCGGATTACCCGGCCGAACAGGGAGAATACGACGTTCTCCCCAATCCACAACCACTACTACTGCTACCTGTTCTTTGATTGAGTTACAAGAGTCGTAGGAGAGAAAGGGTTTCCTGTGCGTATCCGAGCCGAACGTGACGACCTCGTCGACGTCCTGAGTCGCGCGGGGCGTGCCGTGGGAGCCCGTGCGGCCCTCCCGATCTTGCAGGGCGTGCTCATCGAGGTCACGGGCAAGACGATGCGCGTCATCGGCACGGATCTCGACGTCACCGTTCGCACGGAGCTCGAGGTCGAGGTGCTCGCCGCAGGCACGACGGTGGCTCCCTCCCGCCTCGCCACCGAAGCGGTGCGCAAGCTGCCCCCGGGTGCGGTGACGTTCCAGGCCGAGGGAGGCGAGATCGAGATCAGCGGGGGAGGTCCGGTGTTCCGCTTCCGTGAGTTCGCCGCCGATGATTTTCCAAAGCTCGGCGAGCCGGATCTCAAGGGTGCCGTGGCCGTCGACGGGTCGGCATTCGCCGCAGCCATCGGGCAGGTATCGGTGGCGGCATCGACCGACGACGCCCGGCCGATCCTCACGGGAGTGTTCTTCGAGACGGAGGGGGGTCGGCTGCGCATGGTTGCCACCGACTCGTACCGGCTCGCGGTGCGCGATGTCCCCGCGGTCGAGGCGTCTCTCTCCGGTCTGGTCCCGGTTCGGGCCCTGCGGGAGCTGACCCGTACCGTCTCCGCCGAGAAGATCCGGGTGGCGATGGGTGATCGCGAGGCGGCGTTCGCCTCCGACCGCGGCGTCCTCACCGCGCGGCTCATTGAGGGGAGCTTTCCCAACTACCGGCAACTGATCCCGGCGAGCTATCCGAATCAGCTGCGCATCGGGCGCCAGGGGCTCCTCGAGGCGATCGATCGCGCTTCGCTCGTCGCCGAGGATCACATCCCGATTCGGATCACCCTGCAGAAGGGCGGTATCGAGTTGAGCGTGACCCGTCAAGACGTGGGTGGCGAGACCGAGCACGTCGAGGCCGAATATGCCGGCGAAGAGATGACCATCGCCTTCAACAGCAAGTACCTCAACGACGGAGTGTCTGCGGTCGACGACGAGACGATCGTGCTCGACGTTCTCGATCCCCTGAAGCCGGGGGTACTGCGCGGTGCCGAGGCCGACGACTTCCGTTACCTGCTGATGCCGGTTCGCCTGTAGGGGAGGGGCGGTGCGCCTCTCCTGGATCGAAGTCACCGACTACCGGTGCTACGCACTGCTCCGGTTCGCCCCCGACCCGGGGATCAATGTGCTCGTTGGTGACAACGGTTCGGGGAAGACCTCGCTGCTCGAGGCGATCGGTTATCTCGCGTCGTTGGCATCGTTTCGCCGCTCGCCGGATGCCTCGCTGGTGCGGCATGGCGCCGCAGGTACGGTGATCCGGGGCGAGTTCTCGTCCTCCGCCGGGACGACCCTTGTCGAGGTCGAGGCGCCGTCCTCGGGACGGCGACGCGTACTCCTCAACGGCAAGCGGGTCGCCAGCCGCGCCGCGGTTGCGGCGACCGTCGCTCTGGTCGCGTTTCTCCCGGACGATGTCGACTTGGTGAAGCGCGGTCCGGCCTATCGCCGTGAATACCTCGACGACCTGGCGGCTCAGCTGTGGCCGGCCGCCGGCGCCGAACAGGCGGAGTACGAGCGGGCGCTGCAGCAGCGCAACGCACTGCTGCGGCGCGAGGGGAGACAGGCCGACGCCACGACACTCGATGCGCTCGACGAGCGGCTTGCCGGGCTCGGGGGTGCGGTGCTGGCGCGCCGCCTCGCCACCGCCGAATTGGTGACGCCGTCCGTGGAGCGGCTCTACGCGGAACTCGACGAGGTCCCGGCCCGGGTGTCGTTCCGCTACGTCGCAGCAGGGTTGGGAGAGCTGCCGGCAGCCGCATCCGCCGATGAACTGGCGGCGCTGCTGGCTCCTGCGGTCGCCGCGGCCCGTCGCAGCGATCTCGAGCGGCGTGCCACCAGCGTCGGACCGCACCGCGACGACATCGAGATCGTGCTCGACGATCGCGACGCGAGGACGCGGGCGAGCCAAGGAGAACAGCGCTCGGTGGCGCTCGGGTTGCGCATCGCCGCCTATCGGGTGATCGGGGAGCGACGGGGCACCGCCCCGGTGCTGTTGCTCGACGACGTCTTCAGCGAGCTCGACGCCCGTCGGAGCGCCCGTCTCGTCGAGCGGCTCCCCGACGGCCAGATGTTCGTGACGTCGGCGCGCAGCGAAGAGGTCCCGGTGGTGGGGAAGCGGTGGCGGGTGGCGGCGGGGATGGTGGAACCGGCATGACCGACGACCTGCGGCCGATCGGCGCCGGCCTCGAGCGGCTGTTGCGCGACATGGGCATGCCCAGGGCCTTCGACGTCGCCCGTCTCGCCGACGAGTGGCCGGAGGCGGCCGGGGAGCCCTTCGCCTCACTGTCGCGGCCGGCCTCCTACCGGGGCGGCGAGCTGGTGCTGGAGGTCGCCGACGGAGCGAGCGCCAGCCTCCTCAAGTTCCGCATCGGGGACCTCATCGAGCGGCTCACCGAGCGCTACGGGCCGGGCGCCGTCACCACCGTCCGCATCCGGGTCGGCGGAGGGAAAAAGGGCCCCTGACCAGGGGTTTTGCGTCGTCGAAAGGGTCGAAACGGTCCCCGGACGAGGCTAAGATCACAGCGATGTCAGCAGCACTCCCGGCCCTCCTCGATTCGGGCCCCAGGGGTGCCGCCGGCGCCCTGCCGAACCCGTCCTGAGCCGCGCTGGCGACGCTGCGAAACGACCGAAGGAGCACCGTGGCAACGAAGAGCGCGTCCTCGTACGGGGCGAAGGACATCACCGTCCTCGAGGGCCTCGAGGCGGTGCGGAGGCGTCCCGCCATGTACATCGGCTCCACCGGTCCTCGCGGGCTCCACCACCTCGTGTGGGAGGTGGTGGACAATTCGGTCGACGAGGCCATGGCGGGCTTTTGCACTCGCATCGACGTCACCATCCATCCCGACAACACGGTGACGGTCAAGGACAACGGCCGGGGGATTCCCGTCGACAAGCACGAGAAGACCAAATTGCCCGCTCTGACCACGGTGCTCACCACCCTGCACGCCGGTGGAAAGTTCGAGTCCGGTGCGTACACGGTTTCCGGCGGTCTCCACGGGGTCGGCGTGTCGGTGGTGAACGCCCTCTCCAGTGAACTCCACGTGAACGTGATCCGCGACGGCTTCACCTGGACTCAGTCGTTCCACCTCGGTAAGCCTACGGGGTCGCTCAAGAAGGGAAAGCCGGCGAAGAAGAGCGGCACGACGGTCACCTTTCGCCCCGATGCTGCGATCTTCAAAGAGACCACGACCTTCGACTACGACATCGTCGCCTCCCGGTTGCGGGAGATGGCCTTCCTCAACAAGGGCCTCGAGATCCGCCTCGTGGACGAACGCAGTGAGGGCGGCTCCGACACCTTCAGGTATACGGGCGGCCTCGTGGACTTCGTCAAGCACCTCAACGCGAAACGGGAGCCGCAGCACGCTCACGTGATCGCTTTCGACGACGTCGGCGGCGACGCCGAAATCGACGTCGCGCTCCAGTGGACCACCTCGTACAACGAGAACGTGCTCTCATTCGCCAACAACATCAACACGATCGAGGGCGGCACCCACGAGGAGGGATTCCGCAAGGCGCTCACCAGGGCGGTCAACGACTTCGCCCGCGACCGCGGGCTCCTCAAGGAGAAGGAAGAGAACCTGGTGGGCGAGGACGTGCGTGAGGGGCTCACCGCGGTCGTGTCGGTGAAGTTGCGTCAGCCGCAGTTCGAGGGTCAGACGAAGACCAAGCTGGGCAACACGGAGATTCGGTCGGCCGTGGAGGTGGCGCTCAACAAGCTGCTCCCCGAGTGGCTTGCCCGCTACCCGGGGGAGGCGCGCCAGATCGTCGACAAGTGCACGCAGGCGTCGCGGGCCCGGCTCGCCGCCCGGGCGGCGCGCGACCTCACCCGGCGCAAGAGCCTGCTCGAGTCGTCCGGGCTCCCCGGGAAGCTCGCCGACTGCTCGTCGCGAGATCCGTCGGAAAGCGAACTCTTCATCGTCGAGGGCGACTCGGCCGGCGGGTCGGCGAAGCAGGCCCGCAACAGCCAGTTCCAGGCGATTCTCCCCATCCGGGGAAAGATCATCAACGTCGAGAAGGCGCGTCTGCCGAAGGTGCTGGAGAACAACGAGATCCAGGCGCTCATCACCGCCATTGGAACCGGCATCGGCGACGAGTTCGACGGCGAGAAGGCCCGCTACCACCGTGTGGTGATCCTCACCGACGCCGACGTCGACGGCGCCCACATCCGCACCCTGATTCTCACCTTCTTCTTCCGGCACATGCGCGACCTGATCGAGGCCGGGTACGTGTACGTGGCACAACCCCCGCTGTATCAAGTGAGGACGGGCAAGGACGTGGTGTACGCCTACTCCGACCACGAACTGGAGGAGGTCAAGGGTCGGCTCAACGGCAAGAAGCCGGCGATCCAGCGGTACAAGGGCCTCGGCGAGATGAACGCCGACCAGTTGTGGGAGACCACGATGGATCCCGCGGCGCGGGTGCTGTTTCGGGTGGGGCTCGAAGACGCAGCCCTGGCCGACGAGATCTTCTCGGTCCTGATGGGCGACGACGTCGAGGCCCGCCGCACCTTCATCCAGCGCAACGCCAAAGACGTGCGCTTCTTGGACTTCTGATGATGAGGCACCAGGAACCAGGCACCAGGCTCCAGCCAGATGCGACGCCCGTCGCCCGCAAGAGGGATTGCAGACGGCAGATCGCAGATGGCAGAACGAGGCTCTTCGCTCTTTGCTCTTTGCGCCCTGGTGCCTGGTGCCTAGCGCCTGGAGCCTCTCATGACTGACGAACGCGACTCCGGGCGCATCGAACTGATCGACATCGAGCAGGAGGTGAAGACCTCCTTCCTCGAGTACGCCATGTCGGTCATCGTGTCGCGGGCGCTCCCCGACGTGCGCGACGGGCTCAAGCCGGTGCACCGCCGGATCCTGTTCTCTATGTACGACACCGGCATCCGCCCCGGGACCCCGTTCCGCAAGAGCGCCCGCGTCGTGGGTGACGTGATGGGGTGGTTCCATCCCCACGGCGGTGAGGCGATCTACGACGCCATGGTGCGGCTCGGTCAGGATTTCGCCAGCCGGTACCCGCTTGTGGAGCCCCAGGGCAACTTCGGCACGGTCGACGACCCGCCGGCGGCGATGCGGTACACCGAGGCCCGCCTCGAGAAGCTGGCGATGCACCTGCTCGACGGGATCGACGAGGACACCGTCGATTTCGAGGACAACTACTCCGGGGAGCGTCAGGAACCCACGGTGCTTCCCGCCCGCTTCCCCAATCTCCTGGTGAACGGATCGACCGGGATCGCCGTCGGCATGGCGACCAACATCCCGCCGCACAACCTCGGCGAGGTGATCGACGCCACCCTGCACATGATCGAGCACCCCGACGCCACCGCTTCCACAATCACCAAGTTCATCAAGGCTCCCGACTTCCCGACCGGGGGCTACATCCTGGGGAACAAGGGGGTGCGCGACGCCCTCATCACCGGGCGCGGCTCTGTGAAGATGCGCGCCGTTGCCGAGGTCGAGGAGATCCGCAAGGGCCGGACCGGCATCGTGGTCACCGAGATCCCGTACCAGGTATCGCGCGATCGGATCATGGAGAAGATCGCCGAGCTGGTACACGACAAGAAGCTCACGGGTATCGCCGATCTCCGCGACGAGTCGGATCGCAAGGGCACCCGGCTCGTCATCGAGCTCAAGCGCGACGCCGTGCCCCAGGTGGTGCTGAACCAGCTCTACAAGTACACGCAGCTGCAGGAGACCTTCGGGGTCAACATGGTGGCGCTGGTCGACGGGGTTCCGCACACCCTCAACGTCGCCCAAGTGATCGGGTACTACATCGATCATCAGATGGTCGTGGTCGAGCGCCGGACCCGGTTCCGTCTCGCCAAGGCTGCGGCGCGGGCGCACATCGTCGAAGGCCTTCTCATCGCCCTCGACAACATCGATGACGTGGTGGAGATCATCCGCGGCTCGTCCGACACCGATGCCGCCCGTGAGAACCTCATCGAGCGGTTCGAGCTCAGCGAGATCCAGGCGACCCACATCCTCGACATGCCGCTGCGCCGGCTCACGGAGTTGGAGACCAGCAAACTGCGCGACGAGTACGACGAGTTGCAGAAGCTCATCAATTACCTCAACGGGCTGCTGAAGAGCCCTGCGAAGCGCCGGGCCCTGATCGGCCAGGAGCTCCAGGAGATCCGGGAGAAGTTCGGCGACAAGCGGCGCAGCAAGGTCATCCCCGACGAAGGCGACATGTCTCTCGAGGACCTCATCGCCGACGAGGAGATCGTGGTCACCGTCACCGCCAACGGGTACGTGAAAGCGGTGAACGCCTCGGCCTACAAGAGCCAGGGCCGCGGGGGCCGCGGGGTGAAGGCGGAGAACCTGCGGGAGGACGACGTCATCCACCACGTCGTTCACACCACCGCGCACGCCTTTCTGCTGTTCTTCACCAACCGGGGGAGGGTGTACCGGATCAAGGCGCACGAAATCCCCCGCAAGGACCGCACCGCCAAGGGGGTGCTCGGCCAGTCGGTTATGCCGCTCGAGCCAGACGAGGTCATCGAGGCGCTCATCGACACCCGCGACTACGAAACCTCGCGCTACTTGGTGATCGCCACCAAGCTCGGCCAGATCAAGAAGACCGAGTTCAAGGAGTACGACAGCCGCAACGCCACCCTCATCGCCATCAAACTCCAGGAGGATGACGAGGTGGTCGCGGTTCGCACCACGATGGGGAAGAACGACGTCCTCATGTTCACCGCCGCAGGCTCGGGTATCCGCTTCAAGGAAACCGACATCCGGGCAATGGGGCGCGACACCCAGGGGGTGCATGGGATCCGGCTGCGTGAGGGCGACCGCGTGGTCTCGGCGGCATCGGAGCGCGACGGCAACGAGGTGCTGCTACTCACTACCGGCGGTTACGGCAAGCGGACCAAGGTCAGCGAGTTCCGCCGGCAGGGCCGGGGGGGCATGGGGGTCAAGGCGATCAAGCTCACCCGGGCGCGGGGCACTCTGGTGGCCGCGCGGGCCCTTCCCCCCAAGTCCGAGATCTTCGTCACCTCGACCGATGGGGTGGTGATCCGCATGCCGGCCGACACGATCTCACGGCAGAAGCGCGACGCTTCCGGGGTGAAGGTGATGAACACCGCCGAGGGCGCCCACATCTCGGCGTTCGCGCTGGTCCCGCCGGAGGCGGACGCCGAATAGGCACCAGGCATTAGGCACGAGGCTCCAGCCGGAAACGTGGTTCGTTCTGGTGCCTGGTGCCTGGTTCCCACCCAAACCGCACCGTTCCCGGTAACCTCGATCTCCTATGGCCGTCCAGCGTGTGCGGCGAGTCATCCGCAAATTCGACCCGTGGACCGTTCTCAAGGTCACCCTGGTCTTCGACGCCATCATGGCGTTCGTCTTCGTGCTCGGCACCGTCATCTTCTGGGCGATCTTCGTCAACGCCGGCATCCCCGAGAAGATCAACGATCTCGCCCTCCTCGTCGGCATCGAGAACGGCATCAATCTCGAAGGCGCGGTCTACTTCCGGATCGTGGTGCTGCTGGCCGTGGTGGGGACCATCGCGATGACGGGATTCTTCACCCTGGGCGCGGTCGTCTACAACCTCATCACCGACCTGGTCGGCGGGATAGAGGTGATCGTGCTCGAGGAGACCACCGGTCCCATCGTGAGCCGGCCCCGGGTTCCACTTCCTTCGGGCGGTCGCCGCGGGAATGCCCCGGGGCGCAGCATCCTCCCCGGCCGCAAGCCGAAGACGCACAACGAACCGGCCGGTGAGCCGACGCCAGAGGTGGAGCGGACGAGCACGTAGCCGGGGCGAAGGCCTGGGGTATCTGGCCTCTGGCGTCTGGCATCCGGTATTCCCGGCGAAGCCGGGCTACATCGTGTACGCCGCCACCGCGAGCCCGGCGGTGAGCGCTGCGGTGAGGTAGGCCTCGGCGTTGTCGGCGGGAGTGTGGACCCCCGGCGGATAGCCGCCGCGTGACACGGCGATGGCTCCTGCGGCGAGAGCGATCGCCGCCAGGTGGTCGCGCTGGTCGGCGACTCCAACCAGGCGCTCCGTCTGTTCCCCGCCCACCCGACCGGAGATCGTTGCTGCCGCCCCGGCCCACGATCCCCCGACCGGGACCTCGGTGCCGCCCTCGACCGGCCGCCCCCAACGAGCCCCCACCGGTTCGGGGAACCCGACGCCGGTGCCGCGGCGGAGCGCCTTTCCGGGCACGGTCCACGCTGCGCTCACCTGCACCGGTCCCTCGATCCGGGCCACCTCGTGGGCGGCGAGAGTGGTGGCGATCCCCCGAAGGTTGGCCCCGATGAGCAGGGTGTGGCCGGCAGTGGTGAATCTCGCGGCTATCGCAGCGGGAACCGAGCCGGCAACGACGCACGACAACCCGTCCTCGGCGGCGATGGCGGCGAGCGGCGCCGGATCGGGGTCGTCGGTGACGAAGAGGTCGAACCCGGTGAGCGCCGAGATCCGCATCGTGCGGCGGTCCGCGCCGAGTCCGCCGACGCCGCCGTACAGGCCGAGTGCCATCAGCGAGCGCTCGGCGAGCAGGATCAGACCGGTGCGGGTGCCCACCTCTGCGGTGGGATGCAGGGCGATCCGCATCAGACCGGTTTCCAGGTTCCCCGCATCCTCGGGGCGGCCTCGGTGTGCCAGCGCCGTGCCGCGGCGAAACCGGCGGCGGCGATCACGGCGATGAGCGCAATGCGCGCCAGGCGCGAGGACATCGGGGGAGTGTAGGCGGAGGCCGTTGCCCGTTGCCCGTTGCCCGTTGCCCGTTCCCCGTCGCCCGTCGCCCGTCGCCCGTCACCGGTTACCCGTTACCCGTCTGGCGCTCCCTCGTCGTCGGGCGTCGGGCGTCGGGCGGCGGGCGGCGGGCGGCGGGAAGCCGACCGGCACCAGGGAACGCGCGCCACACCACTCGACTACGCTGCTCACGCCGGGCGATGGCCCGGCGACACGACGTCCAGCGAAGTCCGGTGAGAATCCGGCGCTGTCCCGCAACCGTGAAGCCCCCGTGAGGGGACGAGTCGGGTCGCCTGACGTCGGGTCGGATTGGACGCCTTCGGAGGAAGGGTCGCCCGCCAACCGGCACGACACCTCCTCCTCGGAATCGAGGAGGTTTTTTCATGAGGAGACCTATCGCGGTCTTGATGGCTGCGGCACTCTTCGTCGCAGCCTGCGGCGGAGGCGGATCGGGGGCGACGACGGCTCCTCCTCCCTCCGGCTTTCCCCGGGAGATCGCCGGGATCACGATCACCGAGCCGCCGGTCCGGATCATCTCCGGGTCGCCGACCCACACCGAGATCCTGTTCGCCATCGGCGCCGGCGGCGCGGTGGTGGCGGTCGACGCCTTCTCCGACTACCCGGCGGAGGCGGATGACCTCCCGCATCTCGACGCCTTCAATCCCAGCGTCGAGGGGTTCGCCGCCCTCGACCCTGATCTGGTGATCGTCACCTTCGATCCCAACGACCTGGTCGGGGGGTTGGGAGCGCTGGGAATCCCGGTGCTGGTCCTCGATGCCCCCGCCACCACGGAGGGGGTATACAAACAGATGGCCGAGATCGGCGTCATCGTCGGGCATGGCGACGGTGCCACCGCATTGATCGATCGGATGCGGTCGGAGATCGCGGAGATCGTCGCCGGGTTGCCCGAGGCGGTGGAACCGTTGGACTACTACCACGAACTCGACCCGACCCTCTTCTCGATCGGTTCCGACACCTTCCTCGGGTCGCTGTACGCCATGCTCGGGATGGCGAGCATCGCCGACGCGGCCGGAGGGGGGTATCCGCAGTTGTCGGCCGAGTTCGTCATCGCCGCCGATCCGGACTTCGTGTTCCTCGGTGATTCCACCTGCTGTGCGCAGAGCCTCGAGACCGTGGCCGCGCGCCCCGGCTGGGATTCGCTCTCGGCCGTGTCCGGCGGCCGGGTGATCGCCTTGGATGAGGCGCTGGCGTCGCGGTGGGGGCCACGAATCGTCGATCTGCTCGGTGTCATCGCAGACGCGGTGTACGGGGAGGACCGTTGACGGCTCGCCGCATCCCCCGTCCGGCCCTGGTCACCGCGGTGGTGCTGGCGGTGGGGGCAGCCCTGCTCGGGGTCCTGATCGGACCGGCGGCGCTGCGTCCAGATCGGGTGATCGCCGAATTGCTCGATCGGCTGCCGTGGGTGTCCATCGAGTCCGGGCTGTCGGAGCGCCAAACGGCGATCCTCTTCGAATTGCGTCTTCCCCGGGTGGTGCTCGGCCTCCTGGTTGGTGCCGTGCTGTCGGTCTCAGGCGGCGCCTACCAGGGAGTGTTCCGCAATCCGCTCGCCGACCCCTACCTGCTCGGAGTAGCCGCCGGTGCCGGTCTCGGAGCCACGCTGGTGATCGTCACCGTGGGTTCGAGCTCGGCGCTGGTCGGTGTGGCGGCATTCCTCGGGGCCCTGGCGGCGGTGGCCGTGGCCTACGGTCTCGGCGCCGCCGCCGGGGGCCGCCGGACCGGATCGACCCTGATCCTGGCGGGGGTCGCCGTGGCCGCCTTCCTCACCGCGGCGCAGACCTTCGTGCAACAGCGCAACACGGACATCATCCGCGAGGTCTACTCCTGGATCCTGGGGCGTCTCGGCACGGTCGGCTGGCGCGAGGTGGCGCTCATGGCGCCCTACGCCGCGATCTCGATCACGGTGGTGCTGCTCCACCGACGCCTACTCGACGTGCTCGCCGTCGGGGAGGAAGAGGCACGCACGCTCGGGGTGCGCCCGGAACGGGTGCGGCTGATCGTGGTGCTCGCGGCCACGCTGGGCACGGCGGGTGCGGTCGCCGTGAGCGGCCTGATTGGGTTCGTCGGCATCATCGTGCCGCACACCGTCCGTCTCCTCGTCGGAGGTTCCCATCGGGTGATCCTCCCGCTGAGCGTGCTCGGAGGCGGGGCGTTCCTGGTGGTCGCGGACATGTTCGCCCGCACCGTGCTGAGTCCCGCAGAGGTGCCGATCGGGGTGATCACCGCCTTCGTGGGCGGTCCCTTCTTCGTCCTGGTGCTCCGCAACTCGCAACGGACCGGTGCGCCGTGAGCGCGGTCGTCACCCGGGACCTCTCCGTCTTCTTCGGAGAGCGTCGGGTAGTGCATGGGTTGTCCGTGATCGTGGCGGCGGGGGAGTGGCTGGCCGTCGTCGGTCCCAACGGGGCGGGCAAAACCTCGTTGCTCCGGGCGGTCGCCGGCACCGTCCGCTACCGGGGCTCGGTTCGCGTCGACGGCGTCGAGGTCACCGCGATGACCCCGCGGCGGGCGGCCGCGGCCATCGCCGTCGTTCCCCAGCACCGGGTGCTTCCGGAGGACATGACCGTGTTCGATTACACCCTGCTGGGTCGCATCCCCCACACCGGGTACTTCGGCGTCGAAGGCCCGAGTGATGTCGCAGCAGCGAGGCGGGCGCTGGATCGGCTGGACGCCTCCGATCTCGAGCGGCGGCGACTCGGCACGCTCTCCGGGGGGGAGAGCCAGCGCGTGGTCTTGGCACGGGCGCTGGCTCAGGAAGCCGGGGTGCTGCTGCTCGACGAACCGACGACGTCGCTCGACATTGGTCATGCTCAACGCGTGCTCGACCTCGTCGACGAGGTGCGGTTGGAGCGGGGGATGGCGGTGATCTCGGCGATCCACGACCTCACCTTCGCCGCCCAGTACGCCGACCGGCTGCTCCTGCTCGACGCCGGGTCGGTGGTCGCCCATGGAACCGCCGACGAGGTGCTCACCGAGGAAGCGATCGCACACTTCTCCGGCGCCCGCGTCCATCTGTTGCGCGGGCCCGGCGGTGAACCGGTGATCGTCCCCCGGCGATGACCAGCGCCTGCAGAGTCCGGAGAGACCCGCCGGCGGGGGACCGATCCACCCGACGTCAACGGTGGCACGCTGATCGGGGGCCACGCCACGTGCCGGGTGCGGTAATCCCGACACGCCCTAGGCTCGGGCGTCAATGTTGCGCATCGCCGCCGCCGCCCTCGTGTTGGCCATCGGGTCGGGTGTCGCCTCGGCCCAGGAGACGGACGCGTCCCCCGCGCCGCAGTTGATTCCGCTCGCGGAACTGACGTCTCTGGTCCACATGAAGTCGGCGGTGCTGGCCGGCAGCATCCTCCGTGCCGGCGCCGACGGCGAGGCAATCCGCACGGGTCACGTCGCTCGACTCGCCGCCTTCATCGGGTCGATGCGCGCCGAGGCGGACCGAACCCTCCTCGCATCGCTCAGCCGGGAAGCGGCCACTGCGGTGAAGTCGCTCGCTCTCGATGTCGACCCGGCGGCCATCACCGACCTTCTCCTCGGGGCGGGCCTCGATTCGGTAGAGGTGTGGCGGGCGGAGCGGCTCGCCCCCGACTGGCTTGCCTTCGCCTCCGCCCTTGCCGACCTGCGGGAAGCCAGCGGGAGCCTGGGTCCGGAACGGGTGTGCCCGGTCAAGGCGGAGAATTGGTTCACCGACAACTGGGGCGACGACCGTCCCGGCGGTAGGGCGCACAAGGGGATCGACCTCACGGGCGCCCGCGGGGTTCCGGTGCAGGCGGTGGAGGATGGGGTCGTGGTCCAGGCCAGCTGGCACCGTCAGGGTGGTCGGCAGATCTACATCAGGGCCGACTCGACGGGTGACGTCTACTACTACGCCCATCTCGACTACTGGGAAAAGTGGATCTGGACCGGAACCCGGGTTCACGC
>DATDRW010000004.1:0-7101 GCA_035291545.1 Acidimicrobiia bacterium | reverse complement strand
CGGGCCATGATGGAGGCCATGAACCGCGCATCCTTCTTCCGCATCATCCTGGTTCTGGTAGCCATCAACGCCGCCATCGGCATCTTCGCCCTGGTGGGAGGGGAGTTGGGTGAGACCGGGGGGAAGATCCTCGGCACATCGCTGCTCGCCACGATGGGTGCGGTGCTGGCCCTGGTCTGTGCGCCGGCGGCGAGCGCCGGCCGGGTGGGATGGTGGCCCAAGATCGGCATGGTCGCCGCCGGGCTGGCCTCGGCGATCTTCATCATCGCGATATGGGCCGAACCGGGCGAGACTTTCTTCAAGATCCCGGGCACGATCCTCGTGATCGCGGTGATCTCGGCCCTGATCAGCCTGCTCTCGGCCTGGCCGGGAACCGGCAACCTGGCGTGGGTGCGCTCGGCGGCGACGGGCCTCGCCGTGATCGCCGCCGGCTTCGTCATCACCCTGATCTGGGTCGAGGGCGACGTTCCCGAGAGCTACGGGCGGATCTTCGGCATCGTGATGGTGCTGCTCGCCGCGGCGGCGATCGCCACGCCGGTGGTCCACCGCATGACCCTGCAGACCACCCCGGAGCCGTACACCCACTGCCCCTTCTGCGGAACGACCGTGGCCGGGGTGGTGGGCAAGCGCACCACCTGCCCGTCGTGCGGGCGCAAGTACGAAGTCGAACTGAGATGAGCCTCAGCCCTCGGTGACCGCGATCAACTCTGCGGACCAGGGGCAGTAGCGGTCGCCCTGCGAGGCGACCCAGGCGTCGTATCCGACGTCGTCGATGTGCGACACCGTGCCGTCGCACACCTCTATGGCCATGTCGGCGAACTCGACGTTCTCGAGGTGCCAGTCATGGCCCGTGTTGACCCCGCCGTCGCCGCGCAGGATCAACCCGTTGGGGATCCCGGCCGGGTCACCAGAGGCGAAACCCTGCCGCACATGATCGGCGGCAGCCCCGGCGAGCGACACTTTGAAAGTCTCGCCGTCCGGGGTGCGGAACTCCGCGATCACCGAGTCGGGCAGAACGATCGTGGTGGTAGTCGTCGGCGTGGTGGTTGTCGGCGTGGTCGTGGTACCGGCATCGTCGTCACCGCAGGCGGCGAGGACGAGAACGGCAACCAGTGCGATGGTGATGAGTCGTTTCATAGTGAGGGTGAGACGGTATCGAACCGATCGTGGTTCCCGTTGCCGGTGCTTCTCCCTCGGCACGGGGGAGAGGGGTCTCCACTGTGGACACGCCCCGGCCTGGGGAACGCGATTCGATGCCGAGACCCCCTCCGTCACCGCCGAAGAGGTCATTCCAAGGTGGACGCCCGTTTGGCGCTGATCGCCCCCGAGGTGGAGACCCCCTCCGTCACCGCCGAAGACGGCGGCGCCACCTCCCCCTAATGGGGAGGAACAGAAGTCGAGCGCGGACACCTTCTTGCGGGACGCAGGCAACGGATAGCGGGAAGTCCTCTGACGGACAACGGACAACGGGAAACGGGAAACGGGAAACGGGCAACGGGCAACGGACAACAGGCAACAGGCAACGGGAAACGGGCGACTCTACGACGCGAACGCCCGCGATGCCTCGCCGAAGAAGGCGAGGATCTGCGGGAAGAAGCCGATGATCACCACCACCGCTGCGGTGAGGGCGATGGCCAGCACCAGCGACGGAGCGGTGCGCACCTCGGCGGCTTCATCCTGCGCCACCGTGAACGGCACGTCGTCCATGTACACGCTCTTCACCACCCGGGCGTAGTAGTAGAGGGCGATCACCGCGTTGACCGCGGCAATCACCGCCAGGGCCACCGCCCACCTGCTCTCGAAGGCTCCGATGACGGCGCGGAACATCACGAACTTGGCGAACCACCCGGCGAGCGGCGGGATCCCGGCGAGGGCGAGGAAGAACAGGGAGAGCAATCCGGCGGTGGCCGGGGCGTAGCGGTGCATCCCCGCCCATTCGGTGATCTCCCCCGACTTCACCTTGGCGGCGCCGGCGATCACCACGGCGAACGCCCCCAGGTTCATGAATGCGTACACGAGGAGGTAGGTGATCGATCCGAAGAAGGCGTCGGCCAACCCGACGCTGTCGTAGGAGGCGGCCATGGCGAACGGCACCAGGATGAACCCGCCGTGGGCGATCGAGGAGTAGCCGAGCAGGCGGACGATGTTGGTCTGCTTGAGCGCCACCAGGTTGCCCACCGTCATCGAGGCCACCGCCAGCACCCAGAGGATCGGGCCCCAGATCTCCGGCACCGCCGAGAACGCCTGGTAACAGATGGTGAGCAGACCCACGAAGCCGGCCGCCTTGGAACCGACCGAGAGGTAGGCGGCCACCGGGGTGGGCGCCCCCTGATAGGTGTCGGGCACCCAGAAATGGAACGGCACCGCCGACACCTTGAAGGCGAACCCGACCAGGACGAATACCACCGCCATCACGAAGGCCGGTTCGCCGCCGAGGCCGAGCACCGCCGTCTGCTCGGCGATCCCGGCGAAAGTGATCTCGCCGGTGAGTCCGTAGACGAGGCTCATCCCGAACAGCATCACCGCGGTCGCCAGCACCCCGGTGAGGAAGAACTTCAGCGACGCCTCGTTGCCGCGCAGGTCGCCCTTGCGCCATCCGGCGAGCAGGAAGGCCGGGGCCGAGACCAGTTCGAGACCGACGAAGATCGTGATCAGGTCGCGGGCCGAGGCCATCACCACCGCCCCCGTCACCGAGGCGAGGATCAGGAAGTAGAACTCGCCCTGGTAGTAGTCCTCGCTCTCCAGGTAGCCCACCGAGAGCAACAGGCTGATCACCCCGCTCACCAGGAACAGTCCCTTGAGCACCAGGGCGAAATCGTCGATCGCGTACGACCCGCCGAACATCACGCGGGCCCCGGTATCGGTGCACCCGGAGATCGACTCACAGAACGCCATGGTGAGCAGCGGGAAGACCGCCGCCACCATGCCGACGAGTGCGGTCACCCCCGCCAGGTACTTGAGCCGCTCGGGGAGCACGAGGTCGATCGCCACGACGGCGAGCAACGTGACCCCCAGGATCAGCTCCGGTGCGACGGCGTGGTAATCGAACACTCAGCCTCCGAACGCCGACCGGATCAGGTTGACCACGGCGCCGTCGGTGGCGCCGAAGACGATCTTGGGGAACACGCCGATGGCGAAGATGGCGATCACCAGCGGCACCCAGGCCGCCAGCTCGAACCGGTCGGCGTCGTGCCACTCCTTGCCCGCCCATTCCGCCGGAGGCTCGCCCAGGTTGACCTTCTGCAGCATCCACAGCAGATAGCCGGCGGTGAGCACGGTTCCCACCGCCCCCACCACCATGGCGGTGCGGAACACGGTGAGGCTGAGCCCGTCGAGCGGGTTGAACGAGCCGAGCAGCGTCATGAACTCGCCCCAGAACCCGGCGAGACCGGGAAGTCCGAGCGACGCCATCGCGGTGAAGGCGAGCAGCCCGCCCAGGATCGGCATCAGCTTCATGTTGCCGCCGAGACGCGACATCTCGCGGGTGTGGTACCGGTGTTGCATCGACCCGGCGATGAAGAACAGCAGGCCGGTGATGAGGCCGTGCGCCACCATGCCGATCACCGCGGCGTTGATCCCGACGTCGGTGAGGGTCGAGATGCCGAGCATCACGAAACCCATGTGTCCCACCGACGAGAAGGCGATGAGCCGTTTCATGTCGGTCTGCGCCAGACAAGCCAACGAGCCGTAGATGACGGCGATCACGGCGAGGATCGCGATCACCGGCGCCCACTCCTGCGCCTGGGTGGGCAGGATCGGCAGGCTGATCCGGATGAACCCGTAGGCGCCGAGCTTCAGGAGGATCGCCGCCAGCAGCACCGATCCGACCGTGGGTGCCGCGGTGTGGGCGTCGGGGAGCCAGGTGTGCAGCGGCCACATCGGCACCTTCACCGCAAACCCGAGGAAGAGGGCGGCGAACACCCACGCCCCGAAGGTCCCGTCGAAGACCCCCATCTGGCCGGCCTCGGCAAGGCGCACCATGTCGAAGGTGTGCGGGTCGGCCTTGAAAGACAGCGCCAGGAAGCCGAGGAGCATGAACGCCGAGCCGAACAGGGTGAACAGGAAGAACTTGATCGAGGCGTACAGCCGGGTCTCCACCTCGCGCTTGAACCCGGGGAGCCGGATCTTGGTGCGGTCACCCCAGATGCCGATCATGAAGTACATGGGGAGCAGCACCAGCTCGAAGAAGATGAAGAACAGCACCAGGTCGAGGGCGACGAAGGTGCCGTTCATCCCGGTGGCCAGCACCAGCATCAGCACCAGGAACCCCTTCGGGTTGTGCGGCTCCGGCCAGTGGTTCCACGAGTAGACGATGCACAGGAGCGTGATCAGCGTGGAGAGGACGAGGAGGGGAAGGCTGATCCCGTCGATGCCGATGTGGAACCGCGACCCGATCGCCGGGATCCACGTCAGATCGGTGCCGAATTGGAAGTTCGCCGAGGAACCCAGATCGAACGTGAAGGCGGCGTACACCGAGGCGGCAAACGAGGCGAACGCGAACAGCAGGGCGGTGGACTTGGCGGCGAGCTCCTGCTTGCGGGGCAGCATCAACACCAGGCCCGCCCCGGCCAGGGGCAGGAACACGATGAGGCTCAGGCCCCATCCGGTTTCGAACCAGTCCATCTCCTCGTCCTCCTCCTAGGTGAAGATCAGGAAACCCACGACCAGTAGCACAGCGCCGGCAAAGAGCGCTGCGGCGTAGTCCTGGATCTTGCCCGACGTCGTGTACCGCAGCGCATCCCCGGCCTCTCCCGTCGCCGACGACACCGCGTTGAAGGCGAGATCGATGCCGCGCTGGTCCATCCCGTGGTAGACGATGCGCGACAGGAACACCGACACCGCTGCGAAGGCGTTGACGAACCCGTCGATGAGGTAGGTGTTGGTCCAGTTGGTGAACCGGGCGATCGGGCCCTTGATCGGGCCCACCACCCCCTTCAGGTACAGGTCGTCGATGTAGTACTTGTTCGCCAGCAACGGGTACAGCACCGGGATTCGGAACGTGTCGCGGGCCTGCTGGGTGGCGGCGTCGCGCTTCCACAGCCGGGTGCCGGCGACGACGCCGAGCAGCGCCACCGCCAGACCGATGCCGGCCAGCCCGAAATTGATCGCCTCGGCGTGGTGATCCCCCATCGCCACCGGTCGGGCCGCCAGCCACTCGGTGAATCCGGTGAACACCCCGGGCACGTTGGCGAACCCGGCCACTGCGGAAAGCACCCCGAGGCCGATCAGCGGGTAGGTCATCACCCGCGGCGACTCGTGGGGATGGCCGTGGCCCTTGTACTCGCCGAAGAAGGTGAGGTACACGGCGCGGGCCATGTAGAAGGCGGTGACGAAGGCCCCGGCGATGGCGGCCACGAGCACCACCGTGGCGATGGTGCCGCCGTCGTGCCCCGAGTCGAACGAGATCGAGGCGAGGATCTCGTCCTTCGACCAGAACCCGGCGAGCGGAAAGATCCCGGCGAGGGCGAGCGAGCCGACGAGGAAGGTGCGATAGGTCCACGGCATCAACTTCCGCAGGCCGCCCATGTCGCTCATGTTGTTGGAGTGGACCGCGTGGATCACCGACCCGGCGCAGAGAAAGAGCAGGCCCTTGAAAAAGGCGTGGGTGAACAGGTGGAACAACCCGGCGGTGTAGGCGCCGGCACCCATCGCCGCCGTCATGTAACCCAACTGGGACAGGGTCGAGTAGGCCAGTACCTTCTTGATGTCGTCCTGCACCAGGGCGATGAGCCCGGTGAGGAACAGGGTGAGGGCCCCGACCACGATCATGATCGCCTTCACGTCCACGGCGAACCCGGCGGTCTGATACAGCGGGAACATCCGCCCCACCAGGTACACCCCGGCGGTCACCATGGTGGCGGCGTGCATCAGCGACGACACCGGTGTGGGGCCGGCCATGGCATCGGGGAGCCACACGTGGAAGGGGAACTGGGCGCTCTTGCCCATCGCCCCGATGAATAGGGCGAGCCCGGCCCAGAACGCCACCTGCGCCAGAGCCGAATCGCCCTCGGCCACCGCGTTCAGGATGTCGGTGAACCGGAATGAGCCGACGGTGACCGCGATGATGATCACCCCGATGAACAGTCCGACGTCGGCGATCTTGTTGACCAAGAACGCCTTGGTGGCGGCGGCGTTGTTGGCGTGGTCCTCCCAGTAGTGGCCGATGAGCAGGTACGAGGCGAGGCCGACCAGTTCCCAGCCGACGATCAACTGGATCAGGTTGGCCGACGACACCAGCACCAGCATCGCCCCGGCGAACATGGTGAAGGCGGCGAAGAACCAGGTGAAGCGGACGTCGCCCTTCATGTAGCCCTTGGCGTAGGTGAACACCGCCAGGCCGACCACGCCGACGACGGCGTACATCATGATGGACAGGCCGTCGACCACCCATCCCCATTCGATCACGTACGAGCCGATGCGGGCGATCTCGATCGATCCCTCGTAGGTGATGCCCTCGGAGGCGTTCATGACGAGCAGGGCGACGCCGTAGACGGCCACGAAGAGCATCGCCGCCTCGGCCAGTTCCCAGCCCCCGGCCGGGAGCCGCTTGCCGAAGAACACGATCCCGAACATCAGCACCAGCGGCACCACCGGGATCAGCCACGCCCACTGGGCGAGCACGCCGCCGTCGGAGAGGTGGGCGGTCTCCGGGGAGGCGAGCGGGGCGCCGAGCAGGGCGGCGAGCATCACCATTTGAGGAGGTCCAGTTCGTCGACGTTGGCCGAGGACCGGTTGCGGAAGATCAGCACCACGATCGCCAGGCCGATCCCGACCTCGGCGGCGGCCACCGTGATCACGAAGAGGGCGAACACCTGGCCGGAGAGCAACGCGTCCTGGACGTACTGCCCGAAGGCGACCAGGTTGATGTTGACCGCGGTCAGCATCAGTTCGATCGAGAGCAGCACCAGCACGGCGTTGCGCCGCACCAGCACGCCGTAGATGCCGATGGAGAACAGCAGAGCGGCGAGGACGAGGAACTGGTTGACGATCACGATTCCTGGTCCTTCCTCGCCAGGACGATGCCGCCGATGAGGGCGGCGAGCAGCACGAACGACACCACCTCGAACGGGATCACGAAGCGGCTGAACAGCACGTCGCCGA
>DATDRW010000003.1:0-16160 GCA_035291545.1 Acidimicrobiia bacterium | reverse complement strand
ATCCCGATAACGCCCTCAGTGACGGCCCACAATCGCTGAGACTCGATCAGTTCGAACGACTGATGGAGAGCTTGGGGGTGCAGCGGGGAGTCGAACCTTCTCCGCCCCCACCACCCAACCCAGAGTGAACCCCACCCACCCCGACCACAGAGCCGGGGGGCAACAACAACAGCCTCCCCGCCCGAAAACGAGTGGACCCGCCGAAAAGGCGGGCCCACGAGTGGAGGTGCGGGGAGTCGAACCCCGGTCCTATGAGACTTTGGTACCGGCATCTCCGAGCGCATCCGACAGATTGTTTCGAAACGACGGACCCTGTCGGCAGGCGGACCGTCGCTCTAGCCGGAATCGTCTTGACCCGCCGGTCCCGGCACCCCGGCGGGAGCATCCCCCATTGCGACGCCCGACACCGGCGAGGGGGGAGCCCTCCGGGCGAACGAGCTGCGTTAGTTAGGCAGCCAGTGCGAAGTTGTCTTCGGCACTTGTTTTTGTTTCCCGGCTCTTTAACGAGGACTCCGGGGACCTCGGCTCGCTTCCGGCGCCTCGACCCTCAAAGTCGAAACCGTTTCACCCCCATGTGGGTGCGGTGTGAGCGCAGTCACACCTTACAACGCCCGACCGACTGCGATGCTTCCGGCGGACGGCGATCAACCGGTCTCGAGCCGCGGTCCCGCCGGACCTTGGCCGACCCGCACCGCCACCTCGCCCCGTAATACCCGGAGGACATCCTCGCCGGCCGCGTCGCGTCGCCACCCGGCGAGCAGCGGGACCCCCACGCCGTCGTCCAGTTCCCGGGCGAGCAGCATCCGCGCCAGTTCCTCCAGGTCGCCGCGCGTGCCGAGCAGTCCGGGGGCGAGATCCATGTCGGCGGCGCGGGAGCGCACCACTCCCTGCAGCAACGAGGCGATGGCATCCACCCGGGGATCGTTGCCGAAAGGCCGGGGCGGCGGCCACCTCGGCCAATCGGCCTGCGGGACGCTCCCGGCGCGCCGCACCGCGTCGGCCAGGGGTCCGGCCGCCAGCTTGGCCTGACCGGGATGCAGGCCGCGCAGGGCGGCGATCTGGCCCGAGTCGGTGGGAGCGCGCCGGGCCACTTCTACGAGCACGCGGTCGGGCACCAGGCGCTGCCGGGCCTCGTCGCGTCGCATCGCCTCCTCCTCACGCCAGGCGGCCGCCTCGCGCAGCACGACGAGGGCCCGACCCTTCAACTTGCGGGCATCCGCCACCCGCCGCCACGCCTCCTGGGGGTCGACCGGGTCGCCGATCCCTTCGAAACGACGAGCGATCTCCTCACCCGCCCACGCAGTTCGGCCGCGCGTCTCCAGCTCCCCGGACAGCATCCGCCATAGAGGAAGCAGATGCCGCACGTCTTCGAGGGCGTAGTCGAGCTGGTCGCCGCTGAGGGGTCGGCGTGACCAGTCGGTGTATCCCTCACCGCCCCGCACCACCCGGCGCAGCACCGCACCGGTCAGATTTCCATAGCCGGTGGTATCGCCGTGTCCCAAGAAACCGGCCGCCACCTGGGTGTCGAACACCCGTGCGGGGAGGCGTCCGGCCTGGCGGTAGAGGATGTCGAAGTCGTGCAACCCGGCGTGGACCACCACCGTCGGCCCACCCACCAGGGCCTCCCAGAGCGGCCCGAGGTCATCCCGTGCGAGGGGATCGACGGTCGCCTCGAGCCCGTCGATGCCCACCTGCACCAGGCAGAGAACCGGTCGATAGGTCCGCTCCCAGAGGAACTCGGTGTCGAAGGCAACGGCGTCGGCGGCGACGACCCGTGCCGCCACGTCGGCAACCTCGGCAGAGGTGCGCGCGTGAAGGGTCTCAGTCATCGGGGGTCACGCGGCGGGGGTTCGGCAACGGGAAACGGGAAACGGAAACGGGTTCACCGCACCTCCCTGTGCCGGATCGCCCGCTGCATCTCTCTGTCCGCCTCGCGCTGTTTGATCGTTTCCCGCTTGTCCCGTTGCGCCTTCCCCCGCGCCAGCCCCAATTCGACCTTGACCTTGCCCTCCTTGAAGTACATCCGCACCGGGATGAAGGTGAGGCCTTTCTCGGCGAGCCGGGACGCGATCCGGTCGATCTCGGCCCGGTGCAGCAGCAGCTTTCGGGGCCGCTCCGGGTCGTGACCGCCCTCCCGGGCGAACTCGTAGGGCGAGATCCGTACCCCGTAGAGCCACATCTCCCGGTCCTTCGCCGCGGCGTAGGAGTCCTTGAGGTCGGCCCGGCCGCTGCGCAGGCTCTTCACCTCCGATCCGACCAGCGACACCCCGGCCTCGACCGTCTCCACGATCTCGTAGTCGAACCGCGCCCGGCGGTTGGTGGCAACGGTCTTCGAGGAGGGCTTCTCCGCCTCCGCTTTGTGCTTCCTGGGCATGGTCGGCTCGGGAGGATCAGTCCCGCAGGAAGCCCCACATGCCGAAGGCGCTCCCCAGCAGCCCGGTCCCGGCGCCGAACCCGAGCACCAGCATCGCCTGGCGGATCATGAATTCGGCAGGGACCGAAAGCGCACCGGGGTCAATGGCGGTAGAGAACAGCTCGGCGATCGAACCGCGCACCCCCCACACCAGCGCCACGGCGAGCATCGCTCCGAGCACCCCCTCGGTGATCCCCTCGAGGAAGAACGGGATGCGGACGAACCAGTTGCCGGCGCCGACGAGTTTCATGATCGAGAGCTCGTCGCGCCGGGCGAAGATGGCGATACGAATCGTGTTGGCGATCAGCACCACTGCCGCCGCCCCGAGCACGATCACGATCCAGAACGCGAAGGCGCGCAACCGGGAACTGCGGGCCACCAGGGCATCGATGGCTTCGTCGGCCGCCGACACCTCCCTGATCCCGGGGATCACGAAGAGCCGGTTGGTGATCGTCGAGTAGTCGGAGGCCTGCACCGGAGCGATCCGGAGCGAGGCGGGGAGGACAGAGGGATCCTCCTCGACGACGTCGATCAGGGACTGCTGGTCGGCGAACAACTCGCGGAACTCGACCAGGGCCTCGGCCTTGGAGAAGTACACGACCGCTTCGACTTCCTCCCACTGCTGGATGTCCGCCTGGATGGCATCGACATCCTCGAGGCTGACGTCGTCGGACAGAAAGGCGATCACACGGACGTTATCGTCCCAGCGGCCGATGTCCTGGTCGATCGACCACCGCAGCACGATCGTCCCGAACACGAGGGTCAGCATCACGAACACCGCAACCACGGCGGAGAACACAACGAGCACGTTGCGCCGCAGGTTGATCATCGCCTGTTCGAGCAGGTATTGGAATCTCACAGATCACCCTCCACCGGAGGCTCGTACGCGCCGCGGGACTGATCGCGCACGATCCGGCCCCGCTCGAGGGCGACCACCCTGCGGCGCATCGCATCCACGATGGCGTTGTCGTGTGTGGCCATCACCACGGTGGTACCGGTACGGTTGATCCGGTCGAGGAGCCGCATGATCCCCACCGAGGTCGCCGGATCGAGGTTCCCGGTCGGCTCGTCGGCAAGCAGGATCAGGGGGCGGTTCACGAAGGCCCGGGCAATGGACACCCGCTGCTGTTCGCCGCCGGACAGCTGATTGGGCAGGCGGTCCGCCTTGGTTCCGAGCCCGACGAGGTTGAGCACCTGGGGGACCTGGTTGCGGATGACGTGGCGGGGCCGGCCGATCACCTCGAGTGCAAAGGCCACGTTCTCGAACACGGTCTTGCTGGGGAGGAGCTTGAAGTCCTGGAAGACGGTCCCGATCGATCGACGCAGCAACGGCACCTTCCACCCCGGAAGCTCGGTGATGAGCTTCCCCGCCACCCAGATCTTGCCATCGGTGGGGAGCTCCTGGCGGAGCATGAGCCGGATCAGGGTGGACTTGCCCGAACCCGAGGGACCGACCAGGAAAACGAACTCGCCCTTGAGAATCTCGAGTGTCACGTCGCGGACGGCGACCGTGCCGCCGTCGTAGACCTTGCTGACGTCTTGGACTCGGATCATGAACGCCTCTCGGAGTGTCGTGCGCTCGCACCCACCCCGTCTGCGACGCGAATGCGGAGGTTAGTGCCGACCCGATTTCATGACGCGGATTGCCGTTTCGGCTCACCCAGGGTGGCCCGACGCCAGTGCAAATACGCGTCGATGAAGTCGTCGAGGTTGCCGTCGAGCACCCCCTGGACGTTCCCCACCTCGACACCGGTGCGGAGGTCCTTCACCATCTGGTAGGGCTGCAGGACGTAGGAGCGGATTTGCCGCCCCCACGCCGCCTCACCCTGATCGCCCCGGATCTCGTCGATCTGCGCCAACCGCTCGCGGCGAGACCGCTCGGCGAGCCGGGCGGCGAGGAGAGCCATGGCCCGGTTCCGGTTCTGGAGTTGCGAGCGTTCCGCCTGGCAGGCCACCACGAGGCCGGTGGGGATATGGGTGAGCCGGACCGCCGAGTCGGTCTTGTTCACGTGCTGGCCCCCCGCCCCGGACGCACGGAAGGTGTCGACGCGGAGATCATCGGGATCGATCTCGACCTCGGTGACCTCGACCTCGGGGATGACGTCGACGCCGGCAAAGGAGGTGTGCCGCCGCGCCGCGCTGTCGAACGGGCTGATCCGCACCAGGCGGTGCACCCCGCGCTCGCCCTCCAGCATGCCGTACGGCCGATCGCCGCGCACGGTCAGCGTGGCCGAGCGGACTCCGGCCTCCTCCCCTTCGATGATCTCGTCGACCTCGACGGTGAATCCCCGGGTCTCCAGGTAGCGGAGGTACATCCGCAACAGCATCTCCGCCCAATCCGAGGCGTCGACCCCACCGGCCCCGGCGTGGATGGAGACGATGGCGGCGTGCTCGTCGTACTCGCCGAAGAACAGGGTCTCTCGCTCGAGATCCGTCAGGTCGCCCGTGATGCGATCGAGTTCGGCGGAGACGTCGGCATCGGCGACGGCATCGGATTCGTCATGGAACAGGCCGAGAAGCTCCTCGGCGTCGTCGAGGGCGGCAACGAGACGCGCCACCCGATCCACCACCGCCTCGTACCGCGAGAGGGTTCGGGTCACCTCGAGGGCACGGGCCTGATCGCCCCACAGCCCCGGCTCGGCGGCCTGCTCCCTCAGCGCGGGGAGCGCCCGCTCTTTGCCCGGGACGTCAAAGAAACCTCCGGGCGTCGTCGAGCCGGGAACGGAGGTCGCCGATGGCGGTGCGGGGATCGTCCATGGGAGGCGGAGGTTACCCGTTTCCCGTTTCCCGTTACCCGCCAGAACGAGGGCCGACATCCGACGCCCGACGCCCGACGCCCGCCAGCGGCAGACGTCTTCTTGCGGGAAACGGGAAACGGGAAACGGGCAACGGGCAACGGGCAACGGGCAACTGTTACGCCGCGGCTCCGTGACACTTCTTGTACTTCTTCCCGCTGCCACAAGGACACGGCTCGTTGCGTCCCACCTTGCCCTCGGCCGTCGCCTGCTTCTTCAGCGCCGCGCCCCCGGTCCCCTGGAGACGCACTACCGGATCCGGCCGGTTCTGCTGCTCGACCATCTGGGCATGGAAGAGGTAGCGCACCGAGTCTTCCTTGATGGAGTCGACCATGTCGGAGAACATGTCGTACGCTTCGCGCTGGTATTCGGTGAGCGGATCGCGTTGCCCCATCGCCCGCAGGCCGACCCCGGAACGCAGGTAGTCCATGTCGGCGAGGTGCTCGCGCCACTTGGTGTCGACGATGGAGAGCACGACGGTGCGCTCCAGCCGCCGCAGGAGGTCCGGCCCGAACTGCTCGCCGCGTCGGGTGTACGCGGCCTGGGCGTCTTTGACGATGCGCTCGACCACCGCGGCGGCGTCGGCGGCGCCGGCGGTCATGTCACCCGCCTGGAGGGAGGGGGGATACACGAGGCTGAGGCGGCGGTGCAACTCGTCGGTGTCCCACTCCGACGGCGACACCGCCTCGGTGATCACATCCTCGACCGTTGGACCGACCACCTCATCGATCCACCCTCGCACCAGCTCCTCGGTGTCACCGTCGGCGAGCACTCGCTGCCGCCAGTCGTAGATCACCTCGCGCTGAAGGTTCATGACCTCGTCGTACTTGAGCACGTTCTTGCGGATCTCGAAGTTCTGCGATTCGACCTGGCGCTGGGCCCGCTCGATCGCCTTTGTGACCATGCCGTGCTCGATGGGCACGTCCTCGGGGATGTGCAGCCGCCGCATGACGCTCTGCACCCGGTCGGTGGCGAACCGCCGCATCAGGTCGTCCTCGAGTGACAGGTAGAACCGGGACTCGCCCGGATCCCCCTGCCGCCCGGAGCGCCCGCGCAGCTGGTTGTCGATGCGACGCGCCTCGTGACGCTCGGTGGCGAGGACGTACAGACCGCCGACTTCGACAACCTTCGGCTGCTCGGCGGCGGTCTCGGTCTTGAGAGCGTCGTACGTCTCGGTGTGGGCCGACTCGTACTCCGGGGTCTCGGGGGTGAGCCCCCGCTTGCGCATCTCCAGCTTGGCGAGTTCCTCGGGGTTGCCTCCGAGACGGATGTCGACGCCGCGGCCGGCCATGTTGGTTGCCACCGTGACGGCGCCGATGCGACCCGCCTGGGCGATGATCGTCGCCTCCCGCTCGTGGTGTTTGGCATTCAGCACCTCGTGCGGGATGCCCTTCTTGCGCAGAGCGGCCGAGAGGCGCTCGGACTTCTCGATCGAGATGGTGCCGACCAGGACCGGCTGCCCCTTGGCATGGCGCTCGACGAGATCGTCGGTCAACGCGTTGAACTTGGCGTCTTCGGTCATGTACACCAGGTCGGGTTGGTCGACTCGTGCCACCGAGACATTGGTGGGGATCGCGACGACGTCGAGCTTGTAGATCTCATGGAACTCCCCGGCCTCGGTCAGCGCCGTCCCGGTCATGCCGGCAAGCTTCTCGTAGAGGCGGAAGTAGTTCTGCAGCGTGATGGTGGCGAGGGTCTGATTCTCCTCCTTGATCCGGACGCCTTCCTTCGCCTCGATCCCCTGGTGCAGGCCCTCGGAATAGCGGCGACCCTCGAGGATCCTGCCGGTGAACTCGTCGACGATCTTGATCTCGCCGTTGGTCACCATGTAGTCGACATCGCGGTGATACAGGGTCTTCGCCTTCAAGGCGACGTCGAGATGATGGATCAGGTCGACGTTGGTGTGGTCGTACATGTTCTCGACGCCCAGGTATCTCTCCACCTGGGTGACGCCTTCTTCGGTGGTGACCACCTGGCGCTTGCCCTCGTCGACCTCGTAGTGGACGTCGAGGTAGAGCCGCTCGGCGATGCGGGCAAAATCGCGGTACCACTTGGCCGTCTCCCCAACCCGACCGCTGATGATGAGCGGCGTCCGCGCTTCGTCGACGAGAATGGAGTCCACCTCGTCCACGATCGCGTAGTGGTGACCGCGCTGGGTCTGATATCGCGGATCCATGGTCATGTTGTCGCGCAGGTAGTCGAAGCCGAACTCGTTATTGGTGCCGTAGGTGACGTCGGCGGCGTACGCGGGCCGCCGCTCGTCCGGCTGCATCTCGCCCTGGATGAGGCCAACGGTCAGGCCGAGGAACCGGTGGACGCCTCCCATCCACTCGGCGTCGCGGCGGGCGAGGTAGTCGTTCACGGTGACGATGTGGACCCCATGCCCCTCGAGGGCGTTGAGGTACACCGGCATCGTCGACACGAGCGTCTTGCCCTCGCCGGTCTTCATCTCGGCGATCCCATGCCGGTGCAGCACTGCGGCGCCCAGCACCTGGACGTCGAAATGACGCTGCCCCAGCACCCGCTGTGCCGCTTCACGGACGACGGCGTATGCCTCCGGCTCGATGTCCTCGAGGGTGGCCCCGGCGACAAGCCGCGAGCGGAACTCGGCCGTCTTGGCACGGAGTCCCTCGTCGGAGAGAGGGTGGATTGCAGGCTCGAGGGCGTTGACTGCGGCGACGATTCGCTCGAGGTCCTTCAGCTTCTTTCCCTCGCCCGCGCTGAGGAGTCTCTTCAGCAGGGCCATGGACGCCTCATCATATCGGTGGGGGGTGGAACGGGAACCAGGCTTGAACCGAGGCAAGGCCCGCGAGACCAAACTAACGCCGCAGGGCGTCCCCCTGTTCCACGGCTTCGAGCACGGAACCCGGATCCGCCCCGGCCTCCTGGGGCAGCAGTTGCGCGGCGACGTCGTCCGCCGCAAACGACACCGCCCGGTGGCTGCGGGGCGGGGAACCGTCTGCTTCGCGGACGACAATCCCGCGGCGGCCGCCATCGTCCGGGGTCGAAACCACCACGATCTCGCCCGAGGCGAGACGGAGCATCGACCCCGGCGGGTAGGTGCCCACCATCTCGATGAACAGGCGCACCAGGTCTGAGTCGTGGACGGTCCCGGCGCCCTGGAGGAGAATCCGGAGCGCCTCGGAAGGGGTGCGGGGCGGACGATACGGCCGATGGGCGGTCACCGCCTCGTAGGTGTCGACCACGGCCACGATACGGCTGTAGAGGTGGGTCCGCCGTTCGCCGAGGTCTGGATAGCCTCCGCCGTCGGCCCGGATGTGGTGCTCCAGCGCCACCGCGGCTGCGACCTCTTGTCCGGGACCGGCGGCGGCGAGGATGGCGATGGCTCCCTCCTGGGGGTGGAGGCGCACCTGCGCCCAGTCCTCGTTGGTGAGGCGACCCGGGTGATCGAGCGCCGCCTCGTCGACGACGACCCGGCCGACGTCGTGCAGCATCGCGCTGAGGCCGAGCATCCGCAGCTGTTCGGGGCTCAATCCGGCGAAGCGGCCCAGCGCCAGCGCCAGCAGGCACACGTTGACCGAGTGGTAGTAAGTGAGTTCGTCGTGGTTGTGAACGGTCGCCATCAGGAGCAAGGATCCGGCGCCGGCTCCCCCGGCGAGGAAGTCGTCCACGACCTCGAGCACTTCGCCGAGATTCAGGGTTCGGTTGCGCGACACACCGCGGAGCGAGTCGAGCGACTCCGCGTAGGTGCGGCGTAGCGTGGACAGCGGGCGCATGTCGAGGTCGCTCGGCGACAATACGCGCTCGTTCAGGAGCACGGTCCCCTCGGCAGGCAGACTGTCCGACCGACCCGCGATCAGCGTGGCGAGATCGGCCACGTCGCGACGACTCGCCCCGGGGAGGATTGTGACGGTGCCGATGCGGCGGCGCTTCATCGCCTGCAGCACCGAGTCGAACTCGGTGGAGGCGTTGGCCAGCAGATTCCGATCGAGGTAGAAGGCGTCACCGACGAGGCTGAGCACCACCTCCTTTCCGCTGATGGTGAGTGCGGAGCAGGACTCGTGGAGCGCCGTCACCGCGTCGTCAACCGAGGCATCGCCGTCTCCCCCGATCACCATCCGCTGGCCGGCGTGGAACAGGGCGCGCAGGAAGTCCCGTGCGAGGAGTTCGCTCACGGGCGCCTCCCCAGTGCGGCGCGGGCGATGTCGCGAACAACCTTGCCGGAACCTACCGCGAACCGCTTCTCGGCGAGCCCGGCCAAAGCCTGCTGCGCGGTCTCGCTGGAGCGCTCGGCGATGACCTTGACGAGCCGGCGGGCGTCGTCGACCTCGGCATTGTTCGTGGCCAAGTATTCCGCCACGCGCACCACCACCTCCTCCGAGGGTTCGGCGCGCAGCAGCGAAACGGCGCCGTTGCGCACCCGCTGGCTGGGATCGGAGAGCGACTCCACCAACAGCGGGATGGAGTCCTCTCCCCTGAGGGTCGCCAGCGCCCTGATCACCTCGACCCGGACCCGATCGTCCTGGTGATCGACCAACGCCAGCAGCGCAGGGATTCCGCTCTCGCGCCCTGCCTTGCCGATCGCCGTGGCGACGTTGCGGACGATGAACCAGCGCGGATCGCGGAGCCAGGGCGTGAGGAGTCGGATGTCGCCGCGCCCCGCCATGCCGAGGTATTCCACGAGGTGGCGCCGGTTGACCTTGGGCTTATCGACGAGCATGCCGGCGATCAGGTGCTCGACCAGCGGTTCACCCCACCCGGAGAGCAGGGCGGCGGCACCGGGGGGATCGCCCGCCTTGGCGAGCGCCACGACCAGTTCGTCGAGCAGGGCCGGGCGGGAGAGCTCGCGGATCGCCTCGGTGACGTGGAGCACGTACTCGCCGGGAAAAACGGGGTTCTCGGTGACCGCCTTCATCCAGATCCCGGCGGAGGCGAAGTCGCCGCGGCGGATGCCCGCGGTGACCTTTCCCGACCAGGCGCGCAGCAGGCGGCGGAACCCCTCGTGACGCTGTTCGATGCGAAGGAGGTCGCGGAAGGCGGTGATGGCGGCCCGCAGATCATCGCTGGGGCGTGGGAACTCGGCGCGGATCCGCTCCACCAATGCGCCGTCGACGGAACCGGAACTGACGGTGTCGAAAACCGCCCGAACCTGCTCGTACTGCTCCGTCCGAAACTCGACGAACTCGGGCGTGGCAGCCTTCCTGGCTCCCTTGTCGCCCATGATCACAACTCGATCAGGCTCTCCCGGATGGCGTAGAGCACCGCCTCGTTCCGGGAGTGGAGTCCGAGCTTGTCCAGGATGTTGCGTACGTGGTTTTTCACGGTGTTCTCGCTGATGAATAGCACGTCACCGATGTCCTTTGATGTCATTCCACGAGCCACGTGCCGCAGCACCTCGAGTTCGCGTCCGGTCAGCGCCGGGCGACGCGGGGCGGTGAAGTCCGGATGGCGGAGCAGTTGGGAGATGACGTCGAGCAATTTCCCGGTCATGCGCGGCGAGATGGCGGCGCCACCGGATGCCACATCGTGCAGCGATCGTGCCAGATCGCCGAATGACCCGTCCTTGACCAGGTAGCCGCGGGCCCCCAAACGGATGCACTTGAGGAGATCCTCCTCCGATTCGCTGCCGGTGAGCATGACCACACTGGTGCGCGGGCTGGCGGCGCGAATCTTCTCGACCACGTCGAGCCCCGACAGGCCCGGCATGAGGATGTCGAGGACGACGAGATCGGGATGGAGCTCCTCGGCAAGGGAGACCGCGCTCTCGGCGTCCTTCGCCTCGCCGGCTACGGCGAAACCCTCCCGGGCAAGGGCAGCGCCCAGCCCGGTGCGGAAGAGATCTGCATCGTCTACGACGAGAACACTGGTGCTCACTGTGGCTCTATCAGCCCCAGGGTTCCTCCGCGCCGCCGGTACAGCACTGCGTACTGTTCGGTGTCGGCATTGAGGAACAGATAGAAACTGTGTCCGAGCAGTTCCATCTGCAGGGCTGCCTCCTCGGGGGTTATGGGCTTCACCACGAACCTCTTTACTCGGTCGATCCGCAGCGTCTGGTCTTCAGATTCTTCGACGCCCACGGAGTCGCCATTGAGCCGTTTGTCCACGGTCCGGCGGTGCTTGCTGATGATCCTTTCCTTGAGCCGGCGCAACCGGCTCTCGTACTTGTCCACGGCGAGATCGAGGGCCGAGCGCTCATCGGCGCCGATCGCCTCGACGCGGACCACCTGCCCGGCGACCATCGAGGTCACCTCGACCCGGTAGCGCCCGTCCGAGATCCGGGGGTTGTGCTCCTCGGAGAACTCCACGTCGATCCGCTCCGTGTCGTCGAACACGCGGGTGGCGTGCCCGATCTTCTCCTCGGCGAGGTCTCGTATGGAGTCGGACAGGGTCATGTGGGTCGCATGGACACGGACTTCCACGGGATCCTCCTTCTGGCCGGGCGCGATCGCGCCGCAGCTTCTCTGGGAGTCGACGGAGGCGGGCACAGGTCTCGGTCTCCGAGGTGGGAACCACCCGCGGCACCTGTGCTCGCTACCCCGAGCGGGGTCATGGCGTAATCGTACCTGGCCGGGCATCTGCGTTCAGGGGCGAAGGGCGGAGGTGAAGGTGACCGCCGCCGTGCACCCGGTCACCGAAGCCGCGGCCAGCAGCGTGGCCCCCGTGGTGACGACGTCGTCCACCAGGACCGCGCCCGGTGGAACCGGTGCGCGGCGTCGGAACCGGGCGCGGCCGTGGATTTCGCCGGAGCGGCCGGCGCGGCGATGGACCCAGATGGGTGCCTGCAGCGCCGTGAGCACGGGGAGTCGGGAGATCGCGGCCAGCGAGCGGGCGATCTCGAGCGCGGGATCGACGCCGTAGCGCCACCGACGCGCCGTCACCCGGGGGATCGGCACGAGCGCCGTGGCGCCCGGGGGAACCAGCGGCGCCAGGGTTCGGCCGACCGCGGGAAGGGGAACCGCCTGGTACTTGATGCGGTGCACCAGCGCCCGGGCTGCGCCTTCGTGGACGAAGGCGGACCGCACCAGCACCCCGTCGAGCCACCGTTCCGGTGCACGACGGAGCGTCTCCCCGCACCGGCGGCAGAGGACTCCCTCCCCGGGTGCTGCGCAAGCGACACACGACATGCGGGCACCCTATGGGGCAGCCGTGACAACCCCGGCGGCGACGAGCGGTCGACCGGCACGAGGGAGGAGGATTGACTGGTGCATCCCCCTCCTCGGACAATGACCGCCCGCGGGCCACCCTCCGCGTTGAATCACCACTATCCGTGGCCTAGAGTGAGCGGGCGCCAGGGAGAGAGGATTCGCCGATGCCCGTCGACGTGCAGGTCACCCGGGAGCACCAGCGCCGCCGGCGACTTCGCAAGATCGCCTGGGCGCTCGCGCCGATCGCGGTGTGGATGTGGGTGCGCCTGCTCGCCGGGAGTCCGGTGTCGCCCGGACTCCCCCGCCTGGGGCCCGACGCGGTGTACTGGCTGCCCGGCCTCGTGATCGTGCTCCTCCTCGCCGCAGTGATCGTCATCCCGATGCTCGGCAACGGACGCTCCCCCGAGGTGATCTTCCTCCCGGAGCAGATCGATGTCGGGTTCGATCAGGTGCGGGGATTGGGACCCGTCCTCGGCGAGGTGAAGCACACCCTCCAGGTCTTCCTCAACCATCGCTACTTCCGGGATCAGATGGGGGGCGCGCCGCGACGGGGCATCCTGTTCGAGGGTCCCCCGGGGACGGGGAAGACCCATACCGCCAAGGCGCTCGCAAAGGAAGCCGGGGTCCCGTTCCTGTTCGTGTCGTCCACGGCGTTCCAGAGCATGTGGTACGGGGCCACCGCCCGCAAGATCCGGTCCTACTTCCGCCGGTTGCGCAAGGTGGCCCGTGACGAGGGCGGCGCCATCGGTTTCATCGAGGAGTTCGACGCCATCGGAGCCCGACGCGGCAGCATGAACCGGAGCGCCGAGAGCGCCACCGGGGTAGCGCGGTCGGCGGTCTCGGAGGGAACCGGCGGCGTGGTCAACGAACTGCTCATCCAGATGCAGAGCTTCGACGACCCTCCGCGCGCCCTCAAGTTCACCAATGGGCTGCGCCGGGCCGCCAACAAGCTGCTCCCGCCCCACCTCCACTTCAAGACGAAGAAGCCGCCGTTCGCCAACGTGCTGCTCATCGGTGCCACCAACCGGGCGGACGCGCTCGACCCGGCTCTGCTCCGGCCGGGACGCTTCGACCGGATCTTCCACTTCGGGCTCCCCGGACGACACGACCGGCGCGAACTCATCGACTTCTTCCTCGAGGGAAAGGCCCACGACGCCACCCTCGACGAAATGGCCCGCGACGATCTCGCCGCCACGACGATGGGCTACACACCGGCTTCGCTGGAGCGACTGTTCGACGAAGCCCTCCTGTTTGCGCTGCGCGACGGCCGATCGGCGCTCAGGGTGGACGACCTGCGCCGGGCCCGCATGGATATCGAAATCGGACTCGCCGAGCCCACGGAGTACACCATCGAGGAACGCGAGTCGATCGCCGTCCACGAGTCGGGACACGCCGTCGTCGCCCACCTCGTAGGACGCGGCCGCAAGATGGACCTGCTCTCCATCGTCAAGCGCAAGGACGCCCTCGGACTGCTCGCCCACAGCGAAACCGAGGAGCGCTACACCCGGAGGCGCAGTGAGTCCCTCGCCCTCATCCAGATCGCGCTCGGCGGCATGGTCGCCGAGGAGTTGTTCTTCGGGGAGTCGGGAACGGGCCCGGCAAGCGATCTCGCATCGGCGACCGGCGTCGCCGTCGAGATGGTGGGATCGCTGGGTCTCGGAGGCTCCCTCGTCTCGTTCCGCACCGTCGATCCCGGGATCGTGGGCGGGAACCTCGCGGCCCAGGTACTCGCCGACGACCGCGCCCGCGAAGCGGTACATCGGATCCTCCTGGACCAAAAGGCCGTGGTCGTCGCGTTGCTCCGGGAGAACCGCCACCTCGTCGAGGCCCTGCGCGACGCCCTCTTGGCCCGAGAGGAATTGGTCACCCGGGAGATCGCCGACGTGCTGGCGGAAGCGGAGAGCCGGCGCCCGGCGCTGGTGGACATCACGGCGGAGTGAAGAACCTCCGAGGGCTAGCGCCCTCGGAGAGGCACCAGGCACCAGGCTCCAGCGGGAGGCGGGAAGCGGGTGGCTAGGTTCCTCTCTCCCAGCTCGCCAGATAACGAGCCTGCTCGTCGGTGAGCGTCTCGAGCCCGCCGCCGAGTCGGGCGAGGGCGATCGACGCCACCTCGTCGTCGAGGTGCTCGGGGAGCCGATGAACCCCGGGGCCGAGCGAGCCGCCCTCCTGCACCAGCCATTCGGTGGCCAGGGCCTGGTTGGCGAAGGACATGTCCATCACTTCGGCGGGATGGCCTTCGGCGGCTCCGAGGTTGACCAGCCTCCCCTCGGCGACCACATGGACCCTCCGCCCGTCGTGGAGGGTCCATTCATCCAGCTCGTGGCGTAGCCGCCGCTTTCCCGACGACCGGGCCGCCAGCGCCTCGAGATCGATCTCGACGTCGAAGTGCCCGGCGTTGGCCATGATCGCCCCGTCGCGCATCGCATCGAAGTGCTCCCCCCGAATCACGTGCAAATTGCCGGTGAGGGTGATGAACACATCGCCGACACGAGCGGCATCGGCCATCGTCATCACCGAGTACCCCTCCATCGCCGCGGAGAGCGCCCGGACCGGGTCGACCTCGACGACCACGACCTTGGCGCCGAGACCATCGGCACGGGCCGCCACACCGGACCCGCAGTGGCCGAACCCGATCACCACGACCGTCTTGCCGGCGAACAGCATGTTCGTCGCCCGGATGATGCCGTCGAGCGCCGACTGCCCGGTGCCGTGATGGTTGTCGAACAGGTGCTTGGTCGCCGAGTCGTTGACCGCCACCACCGGAAAGCGAAGGACACCGTCACGGGCCATCGCCCGCAAACGGATCACTCCGGTCGTGGTCTCCTCGGTCGACCCGATCGGCCGGTGATCGGGCCGCTCCTTGAGCAGGGTCGTCACCAGGTCGGCGCCGTCGTCCATGGTGATGTGCGGCTCGCGATCGAGGATCGCCCGGATGTGGCGGTAGTAGCGATCGGAATCCTCGGTCCGTATCGCGTACACCGGAATGCCCTCGGCGACGAGCGCGGCGGCGACGTCGTCCTGGGTGGAAAGCGGGTTCGAGGCGCAGAGAGCCACATCCGCTCCACCGGCTCGCAGCGTGAGCATGAGGTTGGCGGTCTCGGCGGTGACGTGCAGACACGCCCCGATGCGGATCCCCGCCAGCGGCGTCTCCTTCTCGAAACGCTCCCGGAGCGAGGCGAGCACAGGCATCCTCCGACGCGCCCACTCGACGCGAAGCGCCCCCTGAGCGGCGAGTGACGGATCGGCGATGTCGTGTTCCACGGGCTGGTTCCTTCCCTGGTGTCCGGGGATCGTCTCGTCACGCCGACCTCGGACGGGATTGCAGATTAACGGGGAGATCGGGGCTGCTCCCCGACCAACAGCTTCTTGAGCCGCTCGATGACGACCACCGGGACCGGGTCGATCCCGGCCTGTTCGGCGACCGCCACCGACACCAGGTCGCCGACCACCACCAGCGAGAAGAGTCGGGCGAGAGGACCTTCGCCGCGGGAGATGACGTGGCCGGCGACGTGGACCCCGGTCATCAACTGCTCGGTGAGGACGGCCCGCAGGGCGACGCGGTCGTGGTCGCCGGAGTCGTGGAGGAAGACCACCCCGACGGCGTCTCGGCCGAGGGCCGGGTTGGCGGTCCATCCGACGATCTCGTTGTGATCGAGTTCGGGGAGCACCGACCACCACGACGGCGCCTTGCCGTTCTCGTTGATCTGGGTCTTCCAGCGCCCGGCGGCGGCGGCGGTGAGCGTCCCCGACCCGTACACGATGCCGATCCGCTCGCGGAGCCCCCCGGCGACCCGCGCGGCGACTTGATGCGCCTCGTCCCTCAGCAGCACCTCGACCGTGTCGGCG
>DATDRW010000002.1:0-33480 GCA_035291545.1 Acidimicrobiia bacterium | reverse complement strand
CTGACGTTGGCGATGAAGTCGCGGCGCATCGCGGTTACCCGTCGGCCCTCGGTGACGTCTTCGACGAAGGCGACCGCCCCGACACTCTCGACGCCGGAGTCGAGGGGGACCGCCGATACCTCGAGCACGGAGCGAACGGGGGTGTATAGCTCGACCTCGACCGAGACGGCGTTGCGGCTGAGCACCGCCTGTTCGATCGAGTCTCTGATCCGGACCTGGGCGACCGCTTCACCGAGTCGGGTTCCCAGGAACCGTTCGGCGGCGCCATTGCTGGTGATCACCACTCCGTTGTCGTCGGTGAGCAGCACCCCGAGCGGCGCCGCCTGCACGGCCCCGGCGAGGCGGGAGCGCTCCCGCTGCGCCTGGGCCGTCGAGCGCTCGAGACGATCCAGGGCGGCGTCGAGCGAAACGGCACGGCGCCGCCGCTTCGACGGACCGGCCCCACCGATACGAGCGACCGCGGTGTCGATCGCCCGGGAGTGTGTGCGGTTGCGCACCCCGAGGACCACGGCAACGAGTACGGCGAGGGAGGCGACGCCGACGGCAACGGCGGTGGTGGTGTCCACGCGTCGAGCATAGGTCGGACTCCTCCCCTCACCCGTGACCCGATATGAGGAGAGTTCACCTCCAGTTCACATTCGCGGTGCGCTGGTGTCATGAACGCGGTCATACGGTCCATGCCATCGGTGCGGGATTCGATCCCCTCCGACTCAACCAACAGGAGGAAACATGACTCGCAAGATGGGGCGCCTGACCGGCCTCGTGCTGGTGATCGCGCTCGTCGTCGGAGCCTGCGGCGACGATGACGCCGCCACCACGACGATGGGCAACGGGACCACCGCCGGCGGCGGTCTCACCGGAACGATCGCCGTCAGCGGATCGTCCACCGTGGAGCCCATCTCGGCGCGGGTGGCCGAGGCCTTCTACGCGGCCAACCCCGAGGTCCGCATCAGCGTCGACGGCCCCGGAACCTCCGACGGCTTCGTGCTCTTCTGCGACGGGGAGACCGATGTCTCCGATGCCTCGCGGACGATCAAGGACGCGGAACTGGAGACCTGCCTGGCCAACGGAGTCGAGCCGATCGAAATCAAGGTCGCCATCGACGGTCTGTCGGTGCTCACCGCGATCGGCAACGACGCGCTTTCGTGCCTCGACCTCGGTGACCTGTACGCGTTGCTTGGTTCGGAGTCGGTCGGGTTCGACAATTGGTCGGACGCTGATGCGCTCGCCGCGGAATTGGCCGCATCCGGACTGGGTGGCTCCCACGCCCCGTACCCGGATGCTTCACTCGTGATCACCGCACCGGGCGAGGAGTCGGGCACGTTCGACTCGTTCATCGAGCTCGTGCTTCGGGGAGTGGCCGGCGAGCGCGGCACGGATGAGAACCCGCGGGTCGACTACGTGGCCTCGGGCAACGACAATGTGATCATCGAGGGCATCAGCAGCAATGCCACCTCCCTCGGCTGGGTGGGCTACGCCTTCTTCGTCGAGAACCAGGACGTCGTTAAGGCGCTGGAAATCGATGGAGGCAACGGGTGCGTCGCGCCGACGCCGGAGACGATTGCCAGCTTCGAGTACCCGATCTCCCGTCCGCTGTACATCTATGTGAACAAGGCAGCGGCCGCGGCGAAGCCGGCACTCGCCGCCTTCGTGGACTACTACCTGACCGAGGCGGGTCTCGCTCAGGTCCCCGCTGCGGGATACGTGAGCCTCACCGATGAGGAAATGACCACCTGGAAGGCCAACTGGGAGAGCCGGACGACCGGCAAGGTCGGGTAGGGCTCCCCACCTCCCCGACCGGATCGCGGGTGGCAGGTCGGATGTCTAGTGTCCGACGTGCCACCCTCCCTGCGTCGATGGGCCGCCGAGACACCCGGAAACCACGATGACGACACACGAAGAAATGGCGATGGTCCTCGCCGGAGTCCCTGCACGGAGACGGCGGGAACGTCGCATCCGGCGGTTCTTCTTCGCAGCCGCGGCGACCTCTGTGGTGATCAGCCTGGCGATAGTCGCCTCACTCGCCGGCGAGGCGTGGACCTTCATCAGCAACGTCGACCTCTCCGCGCTCCGCTCCCTGGGCTGGTTCCCTCGCCGCGGCATGTACGACATCGCGACCCTCTTTGCCGGCACGGTTCTCGTCGCCGGTATCGCCATGCTGGTGGCCGCCCCGCTCGGCATGGGATCGGCGGTGTACCTGTCCGAGTACGGATCACCGCGGACGCGCCGCATCCTCAAACCCGTTCTCGAAGTGCTCGCCGGGATCCCGAGCGTGGTTCTCGGCTTCTTCGCTTTGACGTTTATCACTCCCACGGTCCTGAAGGCGATCTTCGGCGATGCGATCGCGGGCTTCAACATGCTGGCAGCCGGGATCGGGGTGGGAATCCTCACGATTCCGCTGGTCGCCTCGATCACCGAAGACGCGCTACGGGCGGTGCCGCGGGCGTTGCGGGAGGCGTCGTACGGTCTGGGGGCGAGCCGCATGACGACAAGCATCCGCGTGGTCGTCCCGGCCGCGGTGTCGGGAGTGACGGCCTCGCTGATCCTCGCCTTCTCGCGTGCGGTCGGTGAGACGATGGTCGTTGCCATCGCCGCCGGCGCCACCGGCGGGTCGCTCTTCTCCTGGGACCCTCTGACCAACGGTCAGACCATGACGGCCGCCATGGCGGCACTCGCCATCGGGTCCGACCGGGTGCGCGGCGACGACTACGCCTTTCAGAGTCTGTTCTTCCTCGGATTGCTGCTGTTTCTGGTGACGCTCATCCTCAACGTCGTCTCCGAGCGGTTCGTCCGCCGAGTGAGGCAGAAGTACTGACATGAACGCTGCCACGATGCGGATCGCCCCCGAAGCCGTCGCCAGGGCACTCACGACCCGGCGCCGCGACGTGAAAGGGACGGTCTTCACGGCCGTGCTGGTGGCGACTCTGGTGGCGGCGATGGCCGTCCTCGCCACGCTGCTGTTCACGGTCATCACCGGGAGCCTGCCGGTGTGGCGCTCCCGGGGGGTGGGGGAGTTCGTGACCTCACAGATGTCGGCCGATCCCGAGGTGGCGGGGATCTGGCAGGCCTTCTACGGCTCCTTGTTGCTCATGGGATTTACCGCAGTCATCGCCCTGCCCACGGGTGTGGGTGCCGCCATCTACCTCGAGGAGTATGCGTCCGACACCCGGTTCACGAGGATCGTCAATGCCAACATCCGCAACCTGGCCGGGGTGCCGTCCATTGTGTATGGGCTCCTCGGCCTGGCGATCTTCGTAAAGCTCCTCGGCGGGATCACCGGTCCCGACGTCGAAGGGCGAAGTGTGATCGCAGGCGGCCTCACCCTCGGAATCCTGGTTCTCCCGATCGTGATCATCACAACCGCCGAGGCTTTACGGGCGGTGCCCACCTCGATACGGGAGGCGGCTATCGGGGTGGGAGCAACTCCGTGGCAGACGATCCGGCACCACATCCTTCCGGTGGCCGCCCCCGGCATCTTCACCGGGACGATCCTCTCGCTGGGGCGGGCGTTCGGTGAGGCCGCTCCGCTGCTCCTCGTGGGTGGGATCACGACGTTCTTCAGCACGGGCGACAGCGGACTCATCGAGACGCTGCAAGGGCGGTTCAGCGCGATGCCGGTCCTCGTCTTCTCCTGGTCGCGGCTTCCCCAAGGAGGGTTCCGGGCGCTGACCGCCGCACTGATCGTGATCATGTTGCTCGTGCTCCTCCTGATCAACGGCGCCGCCATCTACCTCCGCAACCGGTTCGAGAAGGGTGTGTCATCGTGAAGGCAAGCGCCCCCGACGAGCCGATGTCTATCGGCGCTTCCGACCCCATCGCCGTCAACCGAAGGGTGACGATCGACGTGCCGGAGCGATTCGAGGCCGCCGGCGACATCCTGTTCGCGGTGAGACGACTGTCCGTCGACTACGGAACCTTCCGTGCGGTGGACGACATCACCCTCGACGTCCGTCGCAACGAGATCACCGCCTTCATCGGGCCTTCCGGGTGCGGCAAGACGACGGTTCTGCGTTGCTTCAACCGGATGAACGACCTCATCGAATCGGCGCGCGTGCACGGGTCGATCCTGTACCACGGTGTCGACCTGTACGGGCCCCGGATCGACTCGGTCGAGGTGAGACGCCGGATGGGCATGGTGTTCCAGAAACCCAACCCATTCCCCAAGTCGATCTACGACAACATTGCCTTCGGCCCCCGGATCGCCGGCTTCAAAGGCAACATGGACGACCTGGTGGAGGAGTCCTTGCGCCGTGGCGCCCTGTGGGACGAGGTGAAGGACAAGTTGCGCGACTCGGCGTACGCCCTCTCCGGCGGTCAGCAGCAGCGGTTGTGCATCGCCCGGGCCATCGCCACCAACCCCGACGTCGTGCTCATGGACGAGCCGTGCTCGGCGCTCGACCCGATCGCCACGCTACGGATCGAGGAACTGATGACCGAGCTGAAGAAGGACTACACGATCATCATCGTGACCCACAACATGCAGCAGGCCGCCCGGGTGAGCGACCGTACTGCCTTCTTCACCGTCGACGTCAAAGACACCGGGGCCCGCACGGGCCGCCTCGTAGAGTTCGACTCCACCGGCAAGATCTTCACCAAGCCGTCGCAGCGAGCGACGGAGGACTACATCACCGGCCGCTTCGGCTGAGAGAGGCGAGCGCAATGCCAACCGACCACATGGATGCCCGTCACCACTTCGCGGAGAGCCTCGAAGAGGTCAAGACCGGGATGCTCGAACTCGGTGGCCTCGTGCTCGAGAACACGCGGCGCATGGGTGAGGCGCTCCTGGAGAACCGGCTCGACCTCGCCCGGGCCGTGGTCGTCGCCGACGAGGAGATCGACACGCGGTATGCGCGACTCGAGTTCCGCGTGTTCGAGATCATGGCCCGACAACAGCCGGTGGCCGGCGACCTCCGCTTCTTGGTGGCGGCGACGCGGATTCTCTACGAGATCGAGCGCTCGGGGGATCTCGCCGTCAACGGCGCCAAGGGGCTGCTGCGTCGCGATGGGTACACGCTGCCACCGCAGATTCACTCCCTCGTCGCCCGGCTTGCCCGGGGCTCGGCGGATCTCTTCGCCGACGGGCTCGAGGCGCTGCGCTCTCTCGATCCCGATGCGGCACCCGTCATCGATCGCGCCGACGACGAGGTCGACACGGTGGTCGGGGAGTTGTACGGGGTGGTGGCCAAGAACAGCGAGCACATCGGCTTCGATTTGGCCATGGAACTCACCCGTATCGGCCGCTACCTGGAGCGGATCGCCGATCACGCCGTGAACATCGCCGAGCACGTGACGTTCGTCGTCACCGGTTCGTTTCCCGGCGGCGAGTCGGCGGTGACCCGGGACGAGGCGTAGCCCCGTCAAGGGAGGGCCGCAGGCGGCCGATAGAGCCGAGTGGGTCCCTCCGCGGCGAGATTCGATGCAACGCTGCGCGCTGAGCTCGGATCGCGCTGGGTGCGCCATGCGCTCATCGCGGTGGCCGCCATGGGCGGTGCGGCTTCGGCAGCCTGGCTCGGCGGTCTCGCCGGGGTCGTGTGGGCCCCGGCTGCGGTATGCGGGTTCATTGCCCTCGCCGCGGCAATTCGATCCCGGTTCCGGCAGGTCTCCCCGTCCTGGGTGGTGTTCAGTGCCGCGGTGAGTTCGCTGGTGACGGGAGCCTTTGCCCCCGCCGCGATGGTCCAGGGGATGGCGACCGCGGTTCTCCTCGGAGGGGTCACCGCCCTCGTCGTGTTCGAGCCACGCCGGCGGGCACTTGCCATGATCGCGGCTCTGATGACCGTCGAGGCCGGATCGGTATCGCTGGCGGTGCCGGGTTGGGAGGCGTTGATCTCGATTCTCCCCGGAGCAGCCGCGGCGGCGGTCACTGTGCCGCTGCTGTCGAGCCTGCGCAGCCGGCTGGTGGAACGCGGCGAGGCGGTGGTCGACCGCGACCTGCGGTACCGCGACCTCTTCGACCGGGTACCGGTTGGTCTGTACCGGACCGGGCTCGAAGGGGAGCTGCTCGACGCCAACCAGGCGCTCGCCGACCTGCTGGGGGCGCCACGGGAGTCGGTGGTCGGGCGCCCGGTGCAACCCTTCGTCGTCGATCCCTCCGACCTGGTCCGCCTCCGGGAGCGCATCCCGGAAGACGGCACACCGCTCGTCACCGATCTTCGCTTCCGGCGTGCCGATGGCCGGGTGATCTGGGTGCGGGACCGCACTCGGGCCGTTCGCGATGAGGCCGGCGCCATCGTGTGCTTTGAGGGTGAGTTCCAGGACATCACGCAGCAGGTGGAGCAATTGGAGCGCCTTCAGGCCCTGGTCAAGTCGAAGTCCGATCTGATCGCGGCGGTGAGCCATGAGCTGCGCACCCCGCTCACCGCAGTCGTCGGTTTCCTGGATCTGCTCGCCGCGGATCCGCTCGAGGACTCCGAGGAGATGCTGCGTATGGCGGCCGAGCAGGCCCACGACGTCGCCGCCATCGTCGACGATCTACTCACCGCAGCGCGGCTCGACAATCGCGAGCTGGTCGTGCACACCGACAATGTCGACGTCGTCGAGACGGTGCGCGCCGCCGTGCGCTCACTCGGCAACCCGTATGTGCTCCTGGTGCTTCCGATGCACCTCGTCGCCATCGGGGACGCGGCGAGGGTGCGCCAGATCCTGCGCAACCTGATCGGCAACGCCTACCGCTACGGAAAGCCTCCGGTCTCGGTGCACGCCGATGCGACCGGCGCTTCCGTCCGCATCGTGGTCGCCGACCGCGGCGACGCGATCGGTACCGAGGTGCAAGCCCAGATGTTCGAGCCCTTCTTCACCACCGGCGTCGGCGAGAGCCAGCCCGGCGCCATCGGTCTCGGACTCGCCGTGTCCCGGCAACTTGCCCGGCGGATGGGCGGCGACCTGCGCCACGAGCGGGTGGGCGTCGAGACCCGCTTCACCCTCAGCCTCCCCGCGGGGTCGGGAGCGGTGCGCGCGGCCTAGGCAGATGTCAGGCACCAGGCATCAGGCATCAGCCAGATCGATGAGCCGTTCTTCCTGGTGCCTGGTGCCTCTCCTACAGCAATGCCCGCGCCGCCCACGCCACCGGATCGGCGAGATCACCCGCCCGCGGCAGCGCATCTGGGCTCTCCCATAGGCGGTCGACCGCCTGCTCTCCCCATCGCCGGGCGACCTCGGTGCAGAACGTCGACCCCAGCCGGTAGCGGGCGTGCTGCAGGTCGAGACCGATCATCTGAGCGAGCATGCGCTCTCCGGGCGACGGCTCGGCGCGGCGGCGATCGACCGCCTCCCGCAGCGCCGCCACTTGCGGGACCAGGCTGCCTACGCACCGGTCGACGAGGTGGTCGGCGTAGCCTTCGACCACCGCCATGAGAGTGCGGACGTCCTCGAGTTGCTCTCCACCTCCGGTGGCGGAGAGCAGGGAGGGCATGCTGCCTCCGTCCTCCACCATCCGCTGCAGCGCCTCAGGATCCTGGAGCCCCTGCATGCGTTCGGTGATCCCCACCTCATCGATCTCCAGGGACTCGACGAAGGCGTCGATTCGCATCACCGCGTACTCGCGCACCCACGGCACCGTCATTGCCGCCACGTGGGTCGTCTCGTGCATCGCCACCCAGAGCCTCACCTGGCGCCGATCGAGGTCGTGGTCTGCGGCGAACTGCTCGACGTTCGGCACGACGTACGCCGGCGACTCCTCGCGGCCGGCGGGCAGGCCGACGTCAAAGCCCCCGAGCACTCGGTGGCTCATCGCCCCGACCATGCCGCCGATCTGCAGCCCGATCAGTGCGGGACCGAGCGGCTGCAACATCTCGGGAAGCGGCCCGGCTCCCATCAGCTTCGCCGCCAGCGGTTCGGCGAGATAGGCGAGGGCATCGGTTTGTGCCGACGCCCACGACCTCCGGTCGAGGACGCGGACCGGGCCCGCAGCCGATACCGGGTCGAGCGGGGAGGCGGCGTCCACGTAGCGGACCGCGGTGGCGGCCAGATCCCGGTACTCCTCGTCGAGCCAGGGTTCGATGGGCTCGGTCGGTCCGGCAGCGCTCTCGGAAATCTCGCGGGCCAGGCGCCAGTTGACCGGACCGGAGGAGCGGAACAGATCGGCGAGTCGATCGAACAGGTTGTCGGTCATACGTCTTCGGGACGCTCGAGCAGCGTCACGTCGATGGTCATCGGCGCTCCGTTTCGGTTGATGCCGAGGCGAACCGTGTCGCCCACCCGGTAGTAGCGCAAGCGCACCACGAGGCGGTCCATGGTGACGATCTGCTCGTTGTCGAAGGTGAGGATCGTGTCGCCGACTGCCAGACCGCCGATCGCGGCGGCGGTGCCTTCGACCACCGAGGAGACCTCGACCCCGGAAGGGGCGAGGGCACCGTCGGCTTGCGTCTCGAAGTGTGTGGTTCCGGTGATGCCCAGGAACGCGTGGTTTGACTCTCCGGAGGCGATCAGGTCGCCGGTGATGCGCTGCACCATCTCGACGGGGATGGCGAACCCGAGCCCTTCGGCGCCGACGTCACTGACGCCGATGGCGCTCGTGATCCCGATCAGCCGCCCTTGCGAATCAACCAATGCTCCACCGCTCGAGCCGCGCGTGATCGGAGCGTCGGTCTGCAGCATCCCGAACAACTCGGTGTCGGCGCCGGTGCGCACGGTGCGGTCGAACGCCGAGAGCACCCCAACGGTCACCGAGGGTCCGCCATCGAGGCCCAACGGACTTCCAATGGCGATGGCGAGGTCACCGATGGCCATCGAGCGGGACGATCCGATCGCGATCGGGCTGAACCCTTCCGAGCCGACGTCGAGCACCGCGAGATCCGTCAGCTCGTCCTCGCCGACGACGGTGGCGATATAGGTGCGCCCGTCGGCGAACACCACCCGCACGGCCGTGGCTCCATCCACAACGTGCTGATTGGTCACGATCGTGCCTCCGGCGTCGAGAACCACGCCGGAACCAGAGGCGTCGGCTACGAACTCGACGGACGCGGTGGTGCTCACCTCGACGGTGACGATCGACGGGATCACCCGGGCCGCGACCGACGCCGCGGTGGAGGGGAAGGCATCAAAGGACGGTGCCGCCTCCACTCCGGGGACGGTGGTAACCGGAACCGGGTCGTTATCGTCGGCCACGAGCAGGACGGTGGTGGCGACTGCGGCGCCGATGAGCGCCGATAGGACGACGGCGCCGACCGCCCGCCAGACGCGGTGCGGCCGATCGGGGGTGGGCGCCGCCTCGATGGCGACGGTGATCGTGGTGCCCACGGGTGTGGCGGTCGGCGGGTCGGTGAGCAGCCCGGGTTCTTCGCCCCAATCGATCAAGCGATCGGGGACGTCCCCGGTAGTGTCGACCATGGAGGGATTGTATGGCCGGATCAGAGGTACCCCGCGGGGACCACGTTGAGGTCTCGGAGGCGCCGATCGACCCCGCGGCGTTGATCTCCCTCGTGTCCGATCCCGGCGCCGGCGCCGTCGTACTGTTCCTCGGGACCGTGCGCGATCACTCCCCGGGTCGGAATGTGGTTACCGACCTCGAGTACGAGGCCTATCGGGAGGTGGTGGAAGACCGGATCGGGGCGATCGTGGCCGATGCCCGGCGTCGTCATGACGTCGTCGGCGTCGCCGCGGTGCATCGTCTCGGATCGCTCGGGGTGGGGGAGATCTCGGTCGGGGTGGCCGTCTCGGCCGGGCACCGCCCCGAGGCATTCGCCGCAGCCCGGTTCCTCATCGACGAACTCAAGGCGTCGGCACCGATCTGGAAGAAGGAGCACTGGGAAGGCGGGGAGGAGTGGGTGGGGGGCGGGTAGTTTTCCGTTTCCCGTTTTCCGTTTCCCGTTTTCCGTTTCCCGTTTCCCGCTGCCCGCTCCAGACTGCAGACTGGCTCCGTGTCTGCCATCTGGCATCCGGCATCCGGTATCCGGCATCCGGCATCTGGCATCTGGCATCCGGTATCCGGTATCCGGCATCCGGCATCCGCCCGCAGGGCGGTCCTCCGTTGTGTAGCCTCCCGGCTCTACGCGACCGACGGGAGGACCTCGTCGCATGTTGGCGCTGAAGAACGTCGAAGTGGTCTACTCCGACGTCATCCTCGTGCTGCGCGGCATCTCCCTCGAGGTCCCCGACGGCAAGATCGTGGCCCTCCTCGGCGCCAACGGCGCCGGGAAGTCCACGACACTGCGGGTGATCAGTGGTCTACTCGACGTCCACCGCGGTGACCTCACCAAGGGCCAGATCACCCTCGACGATCGCCGCATCGATCATCTGTCACCGGCCAAAGTGGTCAAACTCGGCATCGGACAGGCCCTGGAGGGCCGACGCATTCTCGGCGAACTGACCGTCGAGGAGAATTTGAAACTCGGGGCGCACACCGCCCGCAAGTCGCTCGACGCCAACCTGGCGAGGGTTTACGAGCTGTTTCCCCAGCTCAAGGAGCGTCCCCGCTTCACCGCCGGCTACCTGAGCGGCGGTCAGCAGCAGATGCTCGCCATCGGCCGCGCGCTGATGTCGAGTCCCCGCTTCCTCCTCCTCGACGAGCCCAGCCTCGGCCTGGCGCCCTTTCTCGTGCAGCAGATCCGAGACATCATCGTGGAGATCAACCGGCAAGGGACCGGGGTGCTGCTCGTCGAACAGAATGCGATGATGGCGCTCTCGATCGCCGATCACGGCTACATCATGGAGACCGGGAAGATCGTGATGGACAGGCCGGCGCGCGAACTGCTCGAGGACGAGGACGTTCGCGAGTTCTACCTCGGCCTCTCCACCGAGGGTGTCAAGTCGTTTGCCGAGGTGAAGCACTATCGGCGGAAAAAGCGGTGGTTGTCGTGAGGGCGCGGCTGCTTCACGAGATCCTTCCGGCGGCGGTGGCCGACGGTGCACCGCTGCTCGAGATCGCGGACGTCCATCTCGCCTTCGCCGGGGTGAAGGCGATCGATGGGGTGTCGCTCACGGTGCGCCGGGGCGAGGTGTTTGCGGTGATCGGTCCCAACGGCGCAGGTAAGACGTCGATCTTCAACTGCATCAGCGGGGTGTACCATCCCCAGCAGGGCTCGATCCACTTCGAGGGCGCCGACATCCTCGGGTTGAAGCCGAACCGGATCGCCGATCTCGGGGTGGCGCGGACCTTTCAGAACATCGAGCTGTTTCCCCAGCTCACGGTGCTCGACAACCTGATGCTGGGCAGGCACCAGCACCTTCACTACGGGACGCCGGCGGCGATGTTACGAATCGGCAAGGCCGCACGCGAAGAGGCCCGCAACCGCGAGGTCGTCGAGGGAATCATCGAGTTCCTCGACATCCAACAGCACCGCAAGTCGTACGTGGCGATGCTCCCGTACGGGATCCAGAAGCGGGTGGAGCTCGGGCGAGCTCTCGCCATGGCGCCGAAGCTGCTGCTGCTCGATGAGCCGGCCGCCGGCATGAACCTCGAGGAGACGGAAGACATGGCCCGGTTCATCACCGACATTCGGCGGGAGCTGGGGATCGGGATCGTGCTGGTCGATCACGACATGCACCTGGTGATGGACCTGGCCGACACCGTGCTCGCCATCGACTTCGGACGGCCGATCGCCGCCGGTACCCCCCGTGAGATCCAGAGCAACCAAGACGTGATCCGCGCCTACCTGGGCGAGGAACACGCCGTGGCCGACCCCGGAGGTAGCGCATGACCACCACCCTGCCGAGTGTGGGCACGATCTCGCCGGCCACCCGGCTGCGCGAGTTCGCCACGAATACCCCGAATGCGATCGCCCTCCGTGAGAAGAGCCGCGGTATCTGGCGCGAGTTCACCTGGGCCGCGTTCTGGGATCAGGCCGAGGCTTTCGCCCACGCCCTGTTGGCGCACGGGATCGAACGCGGCGACCGGGTGGCGATCCACTCCGACAACCGGCCTGAGTGGCTGTTCACGGACCTCGGATCGCTCGCCGCCGGCGCCGCCTGCATGGGCCTCTATCCGACCAACCCCACCGTTGAGGTCGAGTACCTGCTCAAAAACTCCGGTTCGCGTCTGCTCATCGTCGAGGACGAGGAACAGGCAGACAAGGTGCTGGCGGTGCCGACCGCCGACCTTCCTGCCCTGGAGAAGATCGTGTACCTCGAGCATCGCGGCGTCGACGCCTACGACGATCCCCGGCTGATGTCCTGGGACGCCTTCATGGCCGAGGGCCGGGCGCACCGGGAGACGCACCCGCACGCGGTCGAGGAGCGGATGGCCGAAGCCAGGCCGGAGGACCTCGCCTATCTGGTGTACACCTCCGGCACGACCGGGCCCCCCAAGGGGTCGATGATCACCCTGCGCAACCTCGAGTTCGCCGCCAACGAGATCGCCGGCGATCGCGGCATCGTGCAACCCGGTCCCGGCCCCGACGACCTCATCGTGTCGTACCTCCCACTTTGCCACATCTACGAGAAGCTGTTCTCGGTGGTGTTCAACACGGGGGCGGGGGTACCGATTCATTTCGGTGAGTCGCTGGACACGCTCGTGGCCGACATGCGCGACGTGCAGCCGACGATCGTCCAGGGCGTCCCCCGCATCTGGGAGAGAATCTTCGCCGCGATCCAGGTACGGCTGGCGTCGGCGTCGCGCCTCAAGCGGGTAAACGCCGCGATCTGGCTGGCATCGGCGCGCTACGTTGGCAGGACGCTGGTGCGGCGCGAGGGGAGGCACACCGTGCTCTCCCGGCTGCTCCTCCGGGTCGGCGATGTCTTCCTGTTCCGGTCGCTGAAGGACCGGGTGGGCCTGCGGCGCATCCGGTACGGGGTGTCGGCGGCGGCGCCGATCGCACCCGAGATCCTCCAGTTCTTCATGTCGATCGGTGTCCCGCTGTATGAGGCCTACGGCATGACCGAGAACTGCGGGGTGGCGACGGCGAACCGGCCCGGCCGGATCAAGCTGGGAACGGTGGGAGAACCGTATCCGGGCTGCGAGCTGCGGCTCGACGCCGAGACGGGGGAGATCCTCACCCGGCATCCGGCGGTGTTTGCCGGGTATTGGAACCTGCCCGAGGCCACGGCCCGCACCATCGACGCCGACGGCTGGCTGCACACCGGTGACGTCGGCGCGTGGGTCGACGACACCCATGTCAAGATCATCGACCGGATCAAGGACATCATCATCACCAGTGGAGGGAAGAACGTCTCGCCGTCGGAGATCGAGAACACCCTGAAGGCGTCGCCGTTCATCAAGGAGGCGATCGTCATCGGCGACCGCCGCAGGTACCTCACCGCCCTGATCGGCATCGACCTCGAGGTGGTCAGCGAGTGGGCGCAGCGGCACAAGATCCCGCACACCACCTACCGCGACCTATCCGAGAAGCCCGAGGTGATCAAGCTCGTACAGAAGGCGGTCGACGCCGCCAACGAGAAGTTCTCTCGAGTCGAGCAGATCAAGACATTCCGGCTGCTCACCAAGGAGCTCGACCACGAGGAGGGCGAGCTCACCGCCACCCAAAAGGTGAAGCGATCGGTGATCGAGGACAAGTTCGGCGATCTGATCGAGTCGATGTACCGATGACCCAGTTCCTCCAGGCCCTGGTGAACGGCGTGTCGCTGGCGGCGATCTACGCGCTCATCGCGCTCGGCTTCGTGATCATCTACAAGTCCACGCAGGTGCTCAACTTCGCCCAGCCTGCGCTGCTCTTGCTCGGCGCCTACTGGGTGTTGTACTTCGCCACCGTGTGGGGATGGCGGTTCGAGATCGCCCTCCTGCTCGGCGTGGTGCTTGCCTCGATCACCGGGATCATCGTCGAGCGCACCACCCTGCGGCCGATGGTGGGCAAGCCCGTTTTTGCGGTTGCGATCCTCACCATCGGCCTCAACACGGTGATCACGATCTTCGCCCTCGACCTCATGGGGGTGGAGATCCGCCAGATGGGTGACCCGTGGCGGCTCCAGTTCCTCACCTTCGGCGGCATCAACATTGCCTATCGCCAGGTGGCCGCGATCGTCACCGTGGTCCTGCTCGTCGGACTGCTCCTCGCCTTCTTCAAATACTCCCGCATGGGCCTGGCGATGCGGGCCACCGCCTTCGACCAGGAGGTCGCCCTCACTCAGGGGATCTCGGTGAGCACCGTGTTTGCGCTTTCGTGGGCTATTGCCGCGGTGCTCGCTCTGTTCGGGGGGGTCTTCCTCGGATCGGGAGTGGGGCTGGACCGGTCGGCAGCAGTCTCCGCGCTGAAGGCGCTCCCGGTGGTGGTGATCGGTGGTCTCGACTCGATCGCCGGCGCCCTGGTGGGCGCGGTCATCGTGGCGATCTCCGAGATGCTCGCCGCCACCTACCAGCCGCAATACGCCGCCTTCCTCGGCAACGGCTTCTCGCAGCTGGTCCCCTATCTGGTGATGTTCGTGGTACTCCTGGTCAAGCCCTACGGGTTGTTCGGGACAAAAGAGATCGAGCGGGTATGAGGCGCCGACCGGGTCTCATCGCGGATTACCAATCCGACGCGGCCGTTTTCCGCTCCAACGTGTCGCGATTCTGGTTCGCGGTGATGCTCGTCGCCGTGGTCGTCCTCGGCCTCGGCGGTACGCTTCCGCTCATCCCCGGGTTGGTCGACTTCGGCCTCTCCGGTGGCCTCATGCTCATCGCGGTGAGCGCGGTGTTTGCCTCCATCGGCGCCATCGGTCTGAACATCGTCACCGGGTTTGCCGGCCAGGTGTCGCTGGGGCATGCGTTCTTTCTCGGAGTCGGCGCCTTTACCGGCGCCGTCCTCGGTGGCACCGAGGTGACCCGGCAGGTGCTCGACCTCTCCACCGGGCAGTTCGCCGAGAAGACCCTCGTCGTCGGTTACAACCTCGACCTGATCATCTGGCTCCCCGCCGCCGGCCTGATGGCGGCGCTGGTGGGTCTCATCGTCGCCCCGGTCGCGTTCCGGCTGCGCGGGCTGTACCTCGCCTTCGTCACCCTGGGCCTGGTGTTCATCGGCGATCACCTGTTCCGCGAGGCGACGTCGCTCACCGGCGGGGTGGGGGTGGGCCGGGAGAGCGGGGTGCCTTCACTGTTCGGCTTCCGCTTCGACGAATCGGGCGAGGTGTTCGGGATCTACCTGAGCAAGCCGCAGAGACTGTTCTTCCTCGGGCTCGCGCTGCTTCTCGTCATGGGACTCGTCGCCAAGAACCTGGCCAGGTCGCGCGTCGGCCGCGCCCTGGCCGCGATTCGGGATCGCGACATCGCAGCCGAGATGATGGGCATCCCCCTGGCCCGGTACAAGATGATCGCCTTCGTGGTATCTTCCTTCTACGCGGGTGTCGCCGGGGCCCTGCTCTACTCGGCGATTGGGAGGCTCGAGCCCGGGTCCTTCAACCTGCTCTTGTCGATCGAGTTCATCGCCATGGTGCTCATCGGGGGGGTGGCGACGGTTTCCGGGTCGATCATGGGAGCGGTGTTCATTACCTTCCTGCCCCGTTTGGTGAAGTGGCTTGCCGGATTCTGGCTGTTCGGCTTCATCTCCGAGTCGCCGGCCGGGGGATTCATCACCCTGGCGCAGATGGAGCAGATCCTGTTCGGAGGCCTCATCGTGGCCTTTCTCATCTTCGAGCCCCTCGGGCTCTACGGGATCTGGATTCGGGTACGGAACTATTGGAAGGCTTGGCCGTTCAGTTACTGAGCGGTCGGATAGTGTGGTGGTCGCATGACCCCCGTGGGTCCGGCCTTCACATCGCAATACCAGGGAGGGATACAAGGATGAAAAATCGGTGGCTCGTATTCTCGAGCCTCCTGGTCGTCCTCGCTCTCGTGGCCGCGGCATGTGGTGACGACGACGCCGCCACCACCACGACCACAGCAGCGACGACGACGACGGCTGGCACGACTGTGGCAACGACGACGTTGCCGCCTGAGCCCGAGGTCGCTGTCGATTTCGGCGTGACCAAGGCTCCGTGCTCCGACGCCGTCAATGATGGCAACGGTTGCATATACCTCGGCGTGATCTCGGACCTCACGGATGGTCCGTTCGCCGCGCTCGGGGTGCCGTTGACCCAGGCACAGGAGGACTTCTGGGGTGTGGTCAACGCCAACGGTGGCATCGATGGGTGGGACGTGGTGATCACGCCCGAGAACACCATCGACGCCCACTACGACGCCGCACAGACGGCCGAGGGTGCCGTCACTCTCGCCGACCGCGTGCTCGGTCTCGCCCAGTCTCTGGGCACTCCGCAGACGCTCGGTGCGCTCCCCACTCTCGTCGAGGGTGAAATCGTCGCTGCTCCGGCCACCTGGTTCTCCGGGTGGGCGTTCAGCGACGTCGACCAGGGACTCATCATGGAGTCCGGGGCTCCGTACTGCTTCGAGGCCATGAACGGCATGGACTACCTCGTAGACAATCGTGGGACCGACTTCACGTGGGCGCTCGTCGCGTTCCCCGGTGACTACGGCGGCGACTACGGCGCAGGCGCCAAGATCGCGGCTGCTCTGTTGGGCCTCGATGAACCGGTGGCCGAGATCCTGCAGATCCCGGTCTCGTTCGGCGGTGACATCGTGCCCGCGGTCACTCAGCTCGCCGGGCTCCAGCCCGACGTGATCGTCATGGTCACGGGTCCGACCGAGATGGCAGGGATTGCCGCAGGGCTGTTCCAGACCGGGTTCCAGACGTTCCAAATCCTCGGCGCTGGTCCGACGTGGAACGTGGCGCTCAAGGGCAATGCCGACTTGATGCCTCTTCTCGAGGCGGCCTACATCGGAACCGCACCTTGGGGCGGATGGGACACCGACAGCGACGGTCATGCCGCGATGCGGGCTGCCGCCGAGGCGGCGGGCCAGAGCCCGAGCGGCTCGTACGTGGCCGGCTGGGTCTGGCAATACCCGTGGCTGGCTCTGCTCACCGAGGCGATCGAATCCGGTGATCTGACCCGGGCGAATGTGGCCGCGCTGGCGGCGGACCTCGGCGGCATCGACTACCAGGGCATGCTGCCCGAGCGGTCGTACGCCGGCGAGCCCAACGACCATGTGGTTCGTTCCACGGTGATCAACAAGGCTGATGCGGATGGGTCGGACGGCGTTTCCCCGCTGACCAGTGCCTTCGTGAGTGAGATCGCGGCAGATTTCGATCTGGCCGCTCCCTGCTTCGTCGGCTGACGCATCGGGATGATGGTGAGAGGGGGCGGCCACGGGCCGCCCCCTCTCTCGTTTTGGAGTAAGCAGTCCCCAGTCCCCAGTCCCCAGTGTCCGGTATCTGGCATCCGGTATCCGGCATCCGGCATCCGGCATCTGGTATCTGAATCTTCTCTTCCCAGATTTGGCGCATCGCGTTTGGGGGTGCTGGACTGCGCGCGATGGACACCGCCCCCCCGCAACACCGCATCTGGACGGTCGTGCTGCTCGTCAGTATCGGGTGGGGCACCGGCGGGGTGATGACCCGGGCGGCGTTCGAAGAGGGCCTCGAGCCGTTTTCGATCGTGGCGATCAGTTCGGCCATCGCCGCGATCGCGGTCGTGGTGTTCGCCACCGCCGTCCGCCGCGGATTTGCCATCGGTCCGCTGGGATGGCGGGTCGGGGCGGTGATGTCGTTGATGAGCGTCACCATCCCCTTCATCAGCCGCAACCTCGCCCTGCAGCATGCCTCTGCCGGTTTCGTCGGGCTCGCTTCCGCCCTGGTGCCGCTCGCGACCGCGATCACCGCCCACTTCATGCTTTCCGATGAGCCGCTCGACTCGCCGACGATCGGGGGGCTGGTGGTGGCGCTCGCCGGAGTGGCGGTGCTGATGCTCTCCGGTGACGCCGGCATCGGCGAGGGGGGACGCCCCGGACTCGCCGGTGCGTTCGCGCTCGTCGGGGTGGTGTCGGTGGCGGTGGGCAGCGTCTACGCCAAGCGCCACGCCGGCCGGTACTCGCCACTCGGGGTGGCCGGCGTGCAGTTCGTCCTTGGGGCGATGATCACGGCGCTGATCATGCTGATCGCCGAGGGCGTGCCGGCGAACCCCACGGCCGCAGGTTGGGGGAGCCTCGTGTACATCGGCATCGTTGCCACGTTCATGCCGGTGGCGCTCTACTACTGGCTGATCCGCCACGTCACGGTGACCTACTCCGCCATCATCGGGTACGTCATCCCGCTGATCGCCGTGGTGGTCGGGGTGGTGGTGCTGGGTGAGGAGGTCCAGCCCGGAATCGTCGCCGGGGGGACGCTGATCCTCGTCGGCGTCGTGGTGACCGACCGGGCGAGAATTCGCCGATCCGCGGCAAGGGTGGAAGAGGCGGTCCCGCCGGCCACCCGGTAGGGCGTGAGTGCCGTTGGCGGAGCCCTGCGGAGAGCCGGGTAAGGTGGCGGCCAGCGATTGGTCTGATGGCAAGACCGTGAACTCGATGGGCCGGTGATGAAGCATCGACAAGAACACCGGTGCCTTCAACTTGGCTGCCACTCAACCCGCGTTCGGGGTGTTGGTGGAGCGGCCGGTCGCCGATGACTCACCAGGTAGTCGTCGGGGTCGACGTGGGCAGCGGGTCTGCTCGAGCGGTTGCCATCGATCGCAGCGGAAGGGTGATTGCCACTTCATTCTCCCCGTACCAAGGCGGGGAGACCGCGGTCGGCGCGGTCGATCCGCAGCGATGGCTCGAGGGGACGCTTGCCGCGCTGGGCGGGCTCGGGATCCCGACACCGCTCGCCATCGGCATCGGAGGCCACGGCCCCACGACCGTGAGCGCCACCGGCGAACTTGCCCTCACTTTCCGCTACCCGCTTGGTGAGTCGAGTAATCCCCGCCTTCAGCACGAGGCCCATATCGCGGTCCTCCGTCACCGATTCGGAAACCATGTCGAGCCGCGCCAATTGTGGGATTGGGTCCTCTCCCGTCTTGGCGGGCGTGCCGACTCCCAGAGCGTGTGGCCGCCAAACGAGCCCCTTTCCGAGTTCGGCGAACCGGTGCCGGTGGGGAGCGTCGTCGGCGTAACCGGCGGCGAATTCGGACTCCCCGCGGGTATCGCTCTCGTACCCGGATCTCACGATGCCCATATGACCGCCTGGGGCGGCGGCATCGACATCCCCGGGCGTGGGTTTGATCCGGGTGGGCGCACCGGCGGACTTGGTGTCGCCGTCGAGGCCGGCAAGCACGCGGGTCTCGCCTCGTACAGCATGCCCAGCCCGGTGAGCGGGGTGCACATCGTCGGTGGTCCGGTAGCCGCACACGGTGCCCTGCTCGATTGGTGGGCCGGGATCACCGGATCACCTCTCTCCGAACTCCTTGCGGAGGCGGAGTCGGTGCCGCCGGGCTCCGCAGGGGTGACGGCACTCCCGTTCCTCGACGGCGAGCGGGCGCCACGTTGGAATCCTGAGTTGCGCGCCGAGATCGCCGGACTCCACCTCAGCCACGACCGCAGGGTGGTCACCCGCGCCCTGCTCGAATCCACCGCCTACGGTCTCGGACACATCGCCCTGACGCTGCGTGCACAGGGTGTCGCCATCGACCGGGTGGTGTGCTCCGGAGCGCCATCGCGAAGCCGGTTGTGGTGCCGGATCAAGGCAGCGGTTCTCGAGGTGCCGCTCGATATCCCCGAGTACGAGCAACTCGCCTGCTACGGCGCGGCGCTCGGAGCGGGGTCCGGCATCGGCTGGTGGCCACGACCCGGTTCGGGAGTGGCGGGGGCATGGCCGCGCCCGGCGATGACCACCGTGGAGCCGGAGCCGGTCGAGGTCTATCGGCGAGGCCTAACACGCTTCATCCAAGCCGGTGACGTTGCATCAGCTCGACTATCTCGGCGAGGAGACTCGCAGAGGGATCAGCGACCATGAAGCCCATCCTCATTCGCCGTGGGAGCCGGAGAGGTGCGTCTTGCCGGGCGGTTCATGAAGCCCGGCACGGCAGGACGGAAGATCCCAGGGCGATGGTGGTCCTGCGCTCCGCCGCGGTGTGCGGAGCGATCATTGGACCGTCGGCCACGGATCTGAGACACGTTCCGTCCCCCGGATTCGGTGGACGCTCATTCCGGTCAGGGCTACCGTCCCCGGCGGGTGTGGTCGGTCCATCAGTTCATGGCGGTTTGGGGCGTGGTGAGCCTTCCGGGCTCCCCCTGAATGGTGTCATCGGTCGACCGGCGGGGTGGGTGCCGACGAATGACTCGATGCCAAGACATGTGCCACCCGGGAGGTCGTGACCGATGATGGATTCGACGAATCGGCGGTCCCGCCGGGTATTCGCCCCAGCCGCTGTGCTCGCACTGGTGATGGTCGGCTGCGGCGGTGACGGTGTGCCGACGACGACTTCCGCGGCTACCGCAAACGCAGACTTCAACGGCGACGGCAAGGTCCTGATCGGTGTGGCCATCAACGGCCCGCGTGACGACGGGGCTTATTATCAGGCCCTGGTCGAGAAGGTCGAACAGATCGCGGCGGCCAACAACCTCGAGGCCCCGATCATCGTCGATCGGATCGACCCGGCGAACGCCGGTGACGAGCTGCGCAACATCGCCGAGCAGGGGGTCGACATCCTCGCTGTCGGGTCGAGTGCACTCTCCGAACCGTTGCCGGCGTTGCTCGAGGAGTTTCCGGACATCTTCTGGTACTGCAACTGCGGTTCCGATTACGAGGAGACGCCCGGACTGCTGATCACCCGTGATCGTGGGGCCGAGCTCTGGATCTCCGGCGGCTATGCCGCCGGGCTGCTGATGCAGGAGAAGGGTGTCGACACTGCCGTATTCCTGGGTTGCTGCGACCTCGACTTCGAGAAGGAGTCCTTTGCGGGTTTCCAGTACGGTCTTGCCCTGGTGGACGTGTCGTTCCGCGCTACCTACGTTCCGACCGGAGCCTTCCCGTTCGACTTCAACAACACGGTGAGCGCCACCGAGGCTCTCAACAACGCCCTCGCCGAGGGTGCCGACGTCGTGGTTCCGTTCCTCGGCGGAGCGCATGACCCGGTCGTGCGACTCGCCAACGACAACGACCTGATCGTGATGAGCGGCGGCTCCTCCAAGGCCTGTGAGCGCACCGACCTCGACTACGACTTCATGGTGAAGTACGACACCGGAGACTACGTCGAGCCGATTTTCGCGGACATCTTTGCCGGCATCGCCGTCGAGGGCACCTCGCGTGACTTCCACGTTGGCATCGGCACCGTTGTCGGAGCCGAGTTCTGTGCCGGTGCCACGGACGAACAGGTTGCCATGCTCGACGCGCTGAACGCGCGTATCGGTGCGGGCGACTTCACAGACGTCATCGATGCCATCGTCGCTGCTGCCTACGGCTCCTGAGCGACGGACGATGCGTCGATCGGCAACGGGCACTTGCACAGCGAGTGCCCGCTGCGGTGAGAACGACCTGAGGACGATCTGAATGGGTCTGCCCCCAGAGACAACCAACGGTGCCGCCGCCCTCGAGCTCCACGGCATGACCAAGCGCTTCGGCAACCTGGTCGCCTGCGACGGGGTGGACCTGGTGCTGAACCGGGGCGAAATCCACGGCATCCTCGGTGAGAACGGGGCCGGCAAGTCCACGCTCATGAAGATGCTCATCGGGCTCGTCCTGCCCGATGAGGGCACGATCCTGACCGACGGGGAGCCCTGCCGGATCGTCGATCCCCTCGATGCCGCCTCACGAGGCATCGGGATGGTTCATCAGCACTACAGCCTCGTGGATGCCCTCACCGTCTGGGAGAACGTCGCCCTCGGTGAGAGGGGCAAACTCGACGCCGAGGGGACCCGTGAGCGCATCCGGTCGATCAGCAAGCGCTACGGCCTGTCGGTTGATCCGGACGCCCGCGTTCGCGATCTCACCGCGGGCGTCCGCCAGCGCGTCGAGATCATCAAATGCCTGCGGCATGAACCGCAGATCCTCATCCTCGACGAGCCGACCTCGGTTCTGACTCCGGCCGAGTCGGATCACCTCTTCGAGGTGCTCCGTGAGGGCGTCATCCGCGAGGGCTGGGCGGTGGCTTTGGTCAGCCACAAGCTGGACGAGGTCCTGAAGGCCACCGACCGGATCACCATCATGCGCGACGGCCGGGTCGTGCAGCAGGTGATGACGGTCGATGCCGATGCTCCTTCGCTCGCCCGGGCGATGGTGGGTCGTCCGGTGACCCTCCGCACCGCGTCGGCGGCGATCGGCGCCGCTACGGCGGCAGACCTCGCCGGGGCCGCCGACCGTGGCTACACCGGGCGGCCCGTGCTGGAGATTGCGGAGGCGTCTGCACGGAGCGCCGACGGGGAGGTCCTGCTCGACCGCCTGTCGTTGCAGGTGTTTGCGGGTGAGATCGTCGGAGTCGCCGGAGTGGAGGGCAATGGGCAACAGCCGCTGAGCATGCTGCTCTCGAGCCTGCTGCCCCTCGACGCCGGCACCGTGACCGTGGACGGGATCCCGATTCGCTCCGGGACCGCGGGCGCAATGATGAAGGCCGCCGTGGCGGTCATCCCGGCCGATCGCCACGACACCGGCTGCATCACCGAGATGTCCGTTGCCGAGAACCTCGTGCTCACGTCGATGGACCGGTACACCTCGCGCGGGGTGTTGCGGCGCGAGGAGATCACCGCCCGGGCGATCGAGATGATCGATGAGTTCGCCATCCACACCCCCGGACCGGACACCCCGCTGGGGCAGTTGTCCGGGGGGAACCAGCAACGGGTGGTGCTCGCCCGGGCCCTCTCGGCGGGCCCCAAGGTGTTGGTCGCGGTGCAACCCACCCGGGGTCTGGACGTCGGCGCCGTGGAGTACATCGGGGAGCGGCTCCAGCGGGCTGCCGGTGACGGCATCGGGGTGCTGCTCGTCTCCACCGACCTCGGGGAGATCGCAGCACTCGCCGACCGGATCCTTGTGTTGTTCCGCGGATCGATCATCGGCGAGATGAAGCGGTCGGAACTCGACCTCGAGCGACTGGGATTGCTGATCGGCGGCTCGACCGACCTGGGGAGGGCCTCATGACCGGCATCGACACCGCACCCGAGATCCTGCCGTCGCCGGCGGCACCCCATGGTCGCTGGAGGTCTGCCCGCGAGACCGCCCTCCTCTACGTGCTCAGCGTGTTCGGGGCGTTGGCGATCTCGGCCGTGCTCGTGGCGATGACCGGAAACTCGTGGCCCGGGGTCTTCAAGGTGCTGTTCGACGGCGCCTTCCTCGCCCCCGGCCGCTGGGGCAACACGCTCACGATCGCCATGCCGATGCTGCTGGTCGCCGTCGGCACGACGGTGGCGGTGCGGGCGGGCCTGTTCAACATCGGACAGGAGGGGCAGTTGTTGATGGGTGCCATGCTGATGGCGGTCGTCGGCACCAAGATCGAGGGGCCCGGGGTCCTCCTGCTTCTCGGCGGCCTCGCCCTCGGCTCGGTCGCCGGGGGAGCCTACGCCGGGATCTCGGCGGTGATGCGCTATCGCCGCGGGGTCCCCGAGGTGATCTCGACCCTCCTCCTCGTCTTCATCGCACTGCAGGTCACCGGGTTTGCGGTGACCACCGACTGGTTCCTGCGGGACACCGACCCCACCCGACCGCAGCGCGCCCAGAACAGCGCGGCACTCGGCCCGGATACCCACCTGCCGGTGATCCGGGTCTTCGGCAACGAGTTGTCACTCGGTGTGGTGATCGCCGTCGTCATCGCAGTCGCCGTGGCCTATCTCCTCGCCAGGACGATCTGGGGCTTCCGGTTCCGGGTGCTCGGCCACAACGCCCGGATCGCCCAGAAGATCGGGATCGCCGCCACCCGCAACGGCACCCTGGCGCTGTTCATCTCCGGCGCCCTCGCCGGACTCGCCGGCGCGGTCATGCTGGCTTCGGGGAGCTCCTCCTACCGGTTCACTCCGGGCTTCTCGACGAACATCGGGTGGCAGGGACTGCTCGTGGCCCTGGTGGCACGGAGCCGGCCGCTGGTGTGCATCCCGATGGCCATCGTCTTCGCCGCGCTCCGTACCGGAGCGGGATTCCTGGCGTCGACCGGGGTAGATCGCAAGATCGTCGACGTGACCCAGGCGCTGCTCGTTCTGGCGCTGCTGATCCCGCCCGCCGTCGTGTTCCTCAGGAATCGGCGCCGGGCCATCGCCACCGTGAGTGAGGCGGGGTAGCGATGGGTGACTTCTTTTCCGCCGTCCTCGACATCTTCGGCAGTCCCACGATGTACGGCAGCGCGGTGCGTCTCGGCGGGTTCCTGGCATTCGCCGCCCTCGGCGAGCTGGTCGCCGAAAAGGCGGGAACGATCAACATCTCGGTCGAGGGATCGCTGCTCGCCGGGGCCTTCTGCGGCGCGCTCGGCTATCACTGGACCGGCTCGACCGGAGTCGGCCTCCTCACCGGGGTTGCCGGGGGCCTGGTGATCGCCCTGATCCAGGCGAACATGAGCCATCGCCTCACCGCCGACCAGTTCGTCGTCGGTCTCACCGCCAACGTGCTCGTCCTCGGTCTCGCCGGTTTCTTCAACGCCATTGTCGATCCCGCGGTCCGCCCCGCCGCCGTCGTGGCGATTCCGGGGCTCTCCGACATCCCGCTGATCGGCCCCGCCCTCTTCGGACAGACCTGGCCCACCTACCTGCTCTACCCGTTGATCCCACTGACGTGGTGGCTGCTCTACCGGACACGGTGGGGGCTCGAGGTGCAGGCGGTGGGGGAGAACCCGCAGGCGAGTGACGTCTCCGGGATCGACGTCAACAAGCGGCGCCGTCAGGCGATCGCCTACGGCGGGCTCCTCGCCGGGCTCGGGGGCGCCTTCCTCGTCCTCGGTCAGGTGGGGAGCTTTGACACCGCGGCCGTCGGGGGGCGCGGCTTCATCGCCATCGCTGCGGTCTACTTCGGGGGCTGGACCCTCGGCGGGACGCTGCTCGGGGCACTGGTGTTCGGCTTTGCCGACGCCTTCCGTCTTGCAGTTCCCGTGCTCGGATACCAGTTCAACGCCCAATTGCTCGCCGCCCTGCCCTATGTGCTCACCCTCGTCGTCATGGTGGCGATCACCAAGCAGTTGCGGCAGCCGGCAGCCCTGGCCCAGCCCTTCGTGAGAGGGCTGCGGTAAACGTCGCCCGTCGCCCGTCGCCCGCCAGATTGCAGATCGCAGATTGTCATCTGCCATCTGCCACCTGCTGAGCGGGCGACGGGCGACGGGCGACGGGTTACGCCTACCCCGCAAACCCTCGCGGCACGCGCAGGTTCCCCCCGCCCCGCTTCGGGGCGAAGGCGGCCTCCAACGTCGCCGCCGGGAACCCCGTCGTGCCGGTCCCGGCGGCGAAGTGGTACAGCGCCGTTTGGAAGACCCCACTGAGGGCTGCGAGCACCAGCGATACCAGCAGTATCCAGGCCACGCCGGCCGCGACGAGCACGACCGCGGTGACACCCCCCGTCCCGAAGCCGAAGGCGATCACCGCGATCGCCGGGAGGACGAGGAGGAATCCGAGAAGTCCGAAGCCGACCTGGGCTGCAACGTTCTCCCCCCACGTCCGCTTGAACATCGCCCCGGATCGCTTCACCGCTTCACGGACACCGACGTCTTCGATCACGAGCACGGGGATGACCAGGAAGGTGACGAGCGCCCAGGCGATCCCGGCGATCCCGGCGATGATGCGCCCGAACACTCCGGCCCGCTCCTCGATGGCCCGCAGGATGACCGACACCGTCGCCGACACCAGGGCCCACGGAAAGATCCGGTGCACGCGGAGTGCCGCGCCACGCAGCGCGCTTCCCACGGTGGGATCGCCGCCCGACATCCGTTGATTGGCGGCGTAGACCAGCGCGGCGTTGAAGAAGATCGTGATGAAGGCGAGCGCCACGTACATCATGCCGAGCAGGACGTAGTCGGTCGTTGCCAGTTCGCACGAGGCAGTTCCGCCGCCGGTGTCGGCGGTGCAGGAGTCGAGCAGGGGGATCAGGAACGAAACCGCCACCGCGATCGTGGCGATCAACGACATCACCGGGAGCAGGATGAGTTCCTTGTCCGCCTTGAGCACCCGCCACGACGACCCGGCCAACTCGAAGGTTCGTGAAATGCGTCCCATTGCAGGGAGTGTACGCACCGCACCGGTACGATCCCCTGGTCGCCCATGATCACCGAGCAACCCGCCCCCGAGCCTGCCCCGCGGCAACGATCGCCGCGGTGGCCCTTCGTCCTCCTGGGGTCGTTCCTCGCCACCGGCCTGGTGGTGCTCCTCCTCTGGCCGGTGAAGCTGCCCTACTACGCGATGTCGCCCGGCCCGGTCGAGGACGTCGCCGATCTGATCACGGTGACCGACGCCGAAACCTTTGCCTCCGAGGGCACCTTCTACCTCCTCACGGTGGGTCTGCGGGAAGTCAACGCCTTTGAATGGTTCGAGGCCAGGTTTCTCGACTCCCGGGTCGACCTGCTCGACCAGGACGCGATCCGGCCTCACGGGGTGAGCCAGGAGGAGGTGACGCGCACCAACCTCGAGGCGATGGACGAGTCGATCGACACCGCCGTCTTTGTGGCGCTGGAGCGACTCGGGTACGACGTGACCTTCGTCGGCGAGGGAGTCGAGGTGCTCCAGGTGGTCGACGACACCCCGGCGATGGGGGTGATCCAGATCGGCGACCGCTTCGACGTGATCGCCGGCCGGGAGGTGACCACCGCCGAGCAGGCCGGGGACGTCATCCGCGGCTTCGAGATCGGCGACACCATCACCCTGTCGGGCACCCGGGGTGGAGAACCGCTCTCCGTGGACGTCACCCTCGCCGCCCATCCCGACATCGCGGGAGCCCCGCTCGTCGGGGTGGTGTTCGACACGATCAACCTCGACTTCGACCTCCCCATCGACGTGAAGGTGGACTCTCGCAACATCGGCGGTCCGTCGGCGGGGATGACCTATGCGCTCACCATCATCGACCTGCTCACCCCGGGTGACCTCACCAAGGGACACGTGATCGCCGGCACGGGCACGATCCGGTTCGACGAGACGGTGGGCGCTATCGGAGGGGTGCGGCAGAAGGTGTTCGCCGCCCGTGCCGTCGGGGTGGAGATCGTGTTCGTGCCCGAAGAGAACTACGCCGACGCTCTCACCGCCGCCGGTGACGGGGTGAAGATCGTGCCGGTAACGACCCTCCAGGAGGCGCTGGATTACCTCGAAGCCCTGGAACCGGCTCCGGCGGCCGTCGCGACCGGCTGAAGGTGGGTTCGAGCCCCGTCCCACGGGTATCGTGCCCGTGATGGCCGACGACGATCTCGGTCCCGAAGGCTTCGGGACGCGCGGCATCCCCTCCGCCCGGCGCGGCTACGACAAGCGGGTCGTGGACACCCTGGTCTCGGAGGCGGTCGAGCGCTGGGTGGAACTCAAGCGCCGTTACGACGCGCTCCGGGCCGAGGTGGACCGGGCCGGGGGGCTCGAGCACCTCGCCCGCGATCTCAAGGCGGTGGGGGATGACGTCAGCCGCATCCTGGAAGCCGCCAAGGAGGCCGCCGACGGGATGCGCGTCCGCGCCCAATCGGATGCCGATGTCGTCGGCACCGGTGCCGCAGCCGGCGCCGCTGCTGTCGTCCAGGAGGCCGAGGATCAGGCATTTCAGACTCGTCGTGACGCCTGGGAGACGGGGGCCGAGCTGCTGGCACTGGTACGGGAGACGGCCTCGGCCATCCTCGCCGAGGCCGAGGACGATGCTCTTCTCGTCAGGGCTGAGGCGGAACGCGAGTCTCACCGCCGGCTCGCCGTCACCCGCAAGGAACAGGACGACATGATCCGCAGCGGCCGTTACGAGCTCGAACGTCAGATCACCAACGCCCGGGACCTGGCGGCGGAGATGCTCTCGGTCGCCCGCACCGAGGAGGTGTCGCTCGTTCCCACACCCGACCAGGAGGAGCGGCGGCGCGAGGTGCTCGGCGAGATCGAGCGGCTGCGGGCCTCGCGGGGTATCGAGGCAATCAACGTGCTCCCCGCGGAGCCGGTGCCGGTCCGGCGCTCCTTCGAGGTGCTCCCCGGCGAGGTCGATTCGGGGCTTCCCGATCTCAGCGATGCCCTTGCCGCCGAGGTGGAGCAGCTCGGGGCCGACCGGGGCGGCCGGCGGCCCGACACCGCCCCGAGGGCTGCACAGTCATCGCGCCGGTCGGCCCGATCCGTCCCCGACGACGTCGGGACCCTGTTCGAGGCGCTCCGCACTACCGCGGAGGTCGACGTGCTCATGGGCGAGGGGGATTCGGATCCGGTGTCCTTCCACGAGCGGGTCGTCGTGCAGGCGTACAACCTCGGTCTGCGCGACCTGAAGCGCCGCATCGTCGATCTTCAGGCGGTGGCCCTCGAGGGATTGCGCACGACGGGGTGGTCGCCCGAGGCGCGGGCTGTGACGGCCGAGCTCTCCCCTTCGTTCGATCAGGCGGTGCAGAGAGCCTCGGCGGGGGGTGTGGAGGCGGCCCGCGCCCTCGGCGGCGTCGAGGCAGGTCAGCCCGCCGGGAGCGACCGGGCGCGACGACTCATCGCCATGATGGCCCAGGAGCTCACTTCCCAGTTGCGGTCGGCCGCGGCCGGTGAGGCCGGTCCCGAGGAGACCGCCGCCAAGATGAGCCGGGTGTTCCGCACCTGGCGGATCGACGAGTGCGAGCGGTGGGTGCGCGCCATCGTGGATGCGGCGTACCACGATGAGTTGCTCAGTGCCCTCGCCGGTGGGGGATGTGACTCGGTGCGCGGGGTGTCGACGGGAACGCCTTGCGCCGAGTGTCCCGCCGCCAACGGAGCGGTGTGGGATCCGGCGGGTCCGCCTCCCGAGGGCACCCGGCTGCCTCCGGCACACCTCGGGTGCACCTGCACCATCGCCCCCGTCCCGACCGGTCGTACAATGACCGCTCAATGATCGAACGCGACCCCTCTCCGATCCCGATCCGCCGCCGTTCCTCCACCCGGGGTCGCCGCAGCCTCGCCGTGCTCGGTGTGGTGCTGCTGTTCCTGCTGCTGTCGCTGCGCGGCCTGGCGACCTTCTGGACCGACTACCTGTGGTTCGAGTCGATCGGGTTCTCCTCGGTGTGGACGACGCTCGTCTTCAGCCGGGTGGTGCTGGTGCTGGTGGCCACCGTCGCCGCCTTCGCCCTCATGTTCCTCAACCTGGTCCTCGCCGACCGGCTGGCGCCGCGCCAGTCGCTGGTGGCCGGAAGCCCCGACGAGGAGATCGTGGAGCGCTTCCAGGCATGGGTGTCGCCGCGCGTCCTCAAGTTCCGCCTGGCGGTTGCCGGCTTTTTCGGGCTGCTCATCGGCCTCGGTGCCGGCGCCTGGTGGGAGCACTGGCTCCTGTTCCAGAACAGCCAGTCGTTCGGAGCCACCGACCCGGTGTTCGGCAAGGACCTCGGCTTCTTCGTGTTCGAGGTCCCCTTCTACCGGGACATCTTCGGATGGGCGTTCCAGTTCTTCATCATCACCCTGCTGGTGGTGACCGCGTTGCACTATCTCAACGGAGGAATCCAGGTGATGCCGCGTCGCCAGCGGGTGGCGCCGGGGGTAAAGGTCCACGTGTCGGTGCTGCTGGCGATCATCGCGTTGCTCAAGGCGGGTGGGTACTGGCTCGACCGCTACGACCTGCTCTACAGCGGGCGTGGTGCGGTCTTCGGCGCCACCTACACCGACGTGAACGCGCAATTGCCGGCGCTCAATCTCCTCATCGGCATCTCGGTCGTGGCCGCCCTCCTCCTGCTGATCAACATCCGCATCCGGGGGTGGACCCTCCCCGCGGTCGCCTTCGGCCTGTGGCTGGTCACCTCGGTGGCGCTCGGCGGCATCTGGCCGGCTGTGGTCCAGCGCTTTTCGGTGCAGCCCGACGAGATCAACAAGGAGCTCCCGTTCGTCGAGCGCAACATCGCCTTCACCCGCGAGGGATACGGTCTCGACGCCGTCGAATTGCGAAGCTTCGCCGCGGTCACCGACCTCGATGCCGCCGCGCTCGAGGACAACGCGGCAACGATCGACAACGTCCGCCTGTGGGATCCGACGGTGCTCCTCACCACCTACCGCCAGCTGCAGGAGCTCCGCCCCTTCTACCAGTTCACCGACGTCGACGTCGATCGCTACGACCTCGACGGCACCCTCACCCAGGTGGTGCTGGCGGCTCGCGAGCTCAACGACTCCAGCATCCCCGACGCCGGATGGGTCAACCGGCACCTGGTCTTCACCCACGGTTACGGCGCCGTCCTCAGCCCGGCGAACACGGTGACCCCCGAGGGACAGCCCGACTTCCTCGTCAAGGACATCAATCCCGACGAGGCGGTGCCGGCGGCGTTAATCATCGACCAGCCCCGGATCTATTTTGGCGAGGACTTCGCATCGGGCTCGTGGGTGATCGTGGGCACCAAGGAGCAGGAGGTGGATTCACCGGTCGAGTCGGGCGAAGAGACCGTCTCGTACAATTCGTATGACGGCACCGGCGGGATCGAGGCCGGGTCGATCTTCCGCCGGGTGGCATTCGCCCTGCGTTTTGCCGACGTCAACACCCTGATCTCCGGCCAAATCACCTCCGACAGCCGGGTGCTCATGGTTCGCAACCTGCGCGACCGCATCGCCAAGGCGGCGCCCTTCCTCTACACCGACTCCGATCCCTACCTCGTGGTGCTCGAGGGGCGCCTGGTGTGGGTACAGGACCTGTACACGGTGACCGACCGATTCCCGTACTCGACGCCCGCCGGCGATGACGCCGCCACCGCCCAGGAGGGGATCGCGGCCACCGGGCGTCTGAGCCGCGACAACTCGACGCTGCCGTCGGACTTCAACTACATCCGTAACTCGGTCAAGGCGACGATCGATGCCTACGACGGCACGATGCGGTTCTACGTCATCGACGACACCGACCCGCTGATCCGGGCGTACCGGGCGATCTTCCCGGCGCTATTCGACGACCTGTCCGAGATCCCGGCCGGTCTCACCGAGCACCTCCGTTACCCCGAGGACCTGTTCCGGGTGCAGTCGGACGTGTACACCCGCTACCACGTCACCGACCCCCGCGTCTTCTTCAACAACGGCGATCCCTGGCAGATCGCCCGCGATCCGTCGAATACGCAGCGCGAGGAGTTGCGGGTGGCGTTCCGCGCCGAGAATCGCCCGATGGTGCCCTACTACCTGCTCATGAGCCTGCCCGGCGAGGACGATCTCACCTATCTGGCGTTGCAGCCCTTCACCCCGGCGACCCGACCGAACATGGTGTCGTTCCTGGTGGCCAAGTCGGACTTCGACGAGTACGGGGCGCTGGTCGATTTCCAACTTCCCCGCGACTCCTCCACCAACGGCCCCGGCCAGGTGGGAGCCCGGATCAACCAGGACCCGGCCATCTCCAGCGAATTCACCCTGCTCAGCCAGGAGGGCTCCGAGGTCATCCAGGGGAATATGCTCGTGGTGCCGATCGACGAGTCGATCCTCTACGTGCAGCCGATCTACATCAGCGCCAACAGCACCGGCGGCACGCCGGGCACCAACATCGCCGCCCTTCCCGAGTTCAAGCGGGTGGTGGTGGTCTTCGGCGACCGGATCGTGATGCGAAACACCCTCGCCGAGGCGCTCACCGCGGTGTTCGGAGACGCTCCCACCGTCGACGATGGCACCCCCGACGACAATCTTCCCGATGACGTGACGGCTGCGGTGGCCGAGTTGCTCACCCGCGCCGACGCCGCGTTTGCCCGGGCGGATGCGGCGCTGCGCGCCGCCGATCTCGCCACCTACCAGGCCGAGGTGGCCGAAGCGCAGCGGTTGATAGCCCAGGCGCAGGACCTCCTCGAAGCGGCGTTGGGCGGGTAGGGGGTCCCGAGGCTTCGGACCTTCCGGTGACAGGGGACTGGGATGGAGGGGCGGACGACGTCGGCACCTTCAGGCCGTCCGAAGCGCGGTACCGGCTTCGCAACTCCAGTGGCAGCACCAACATGTTCTACTACGGCAACCCCGGAGACATCCCTGTCACTGGTGACTGGAATGGCGATGGCATCGACACGATCGGGGTATTCAGGCCAACCGAAGGCCGCTTCTATCTAAGAAACACGAATACCCAAGGTGTGGCCGACATGGTCTTCTACTTTGGTAACCCGGGCGACATCCCTGTGATCGGCGACTGGAACAACGACGGGGTCGACACGATCGGCTTGTACCGGCTCTCAAACCGAACGTTCTACCTGCGCAACTCAAACACCCAAGGAGTCGCCGACCTCACCTTCGCCTATGACCAAGGGACCCCTGTGACACCGGTAGCAGGTGATTGGGACGACGATGGGGATGACACCATCGGTCTGGTGCTGTGAGTTCTGAACGCTGGGCTGACAACCGAGGGTCCGTGAGAGTGTCCGGGCCGCGTACAGGTGAATTGGAGCGACACGGAAAACGGGAATTAGACCGGCGCCGCCGGCGTCCAACTGGTATTGGTGGGAAGGTCGAGTGGATGACTCCAAGGTGGCTCGTTCTTGTTGCGATTGCGGGGAGCGCGGCTCTGGTTGCCTCCTGCCTATCCGTGTCGACGCCCGACACCACAGGTCCACCTGGCAGCAGCACTACGTTCGGCGAGGGCTCAACCACCTTCATGGGGGTTGCCTCGATTGTGTTCCAAGCGGAGTGGGAACCCGCCAATGATGCCACGGCGATGAGCGAGGCAGTGGCCGCACTCGATGAGCATGGTGTGATGATGCTGGTACCGCGAGACATCTTAGAGGGAAGCGAATCCAGCGCCCTGCTCTGGATAAAGGAAGGTGGCCCACCGCCAGCGCTTTCTTCAGCGGTGCTGTTCATGACGCTCACGCTGCAAGGCGACGAGCTGTCCCTTTCACTCGATGGCCGACCGGTCGCCTCGGGTCTACCGACGTGCGACGACCGCGCCTGGGGGGCGTCCGGTGAAGTCTGGCAGGGGGAGGCGATCAGAGGAGCACAGGGATGTGGAGCCACAAACCTCGTCGGTCTGCGCTACGCGGAGTGGCAAGAGAACGGATACAGGTTCCACCTGGAAACCATGCTGCCGCTCGACGATGCGCTGACATGGCTCGCCACCTGGGAGCTCGTTCCCTAGATCTGTCCTCGATGCGTCGCCGCTCGCGGGACCGGCGAACCCGACCCACTTCCTTTGAGACAGCGGAGCCACCGGGTTGACAAGCTTTCGTGTTGTCCGCGAGGACTTCTTTCCCTGAACGAGGTTCCTCATCGTGCGTTCGAGAACTCGATCGCCTGGCAAGTAGCACTCTGCCCGATCTGCGCAGCGATGTGGCGGGGTCCTGGGCCACGTGTCGGAGTGGCAGGTGATGCGATCGCTTCCGATCTTCGTTGGAGAAGCACGATCGACGCCCTGTTCATCACCACAAGTTGATCGTTGGCGACACTGCGCCCACGAGGGACCACTGCCGGCGAAGCGACCCTCCAACCGACAATCGCCCGGCTGAACCGTGACCCCCTGATTCCTGGTTCCCTTTTTCTATCTCTGATCTCCTCACCCCGTCGTCCCCTCGGTGTTCCGGGTGAGCCGGGTGGCGAGCACGATCGGAACGAACGTGATCGCCACCACGAACATGGCCACCACGTTGGTCATCGGGCGCTGCCGGGGACGCACCAGCGAAGAGAAGATCCAGATCGGCAGCGTCTGTTGGTTCCCGGCGGTGAACGTCGTGACGATGATCTCGTCGAAGGAGAGGGCGAACGCCAGCATCCCCCCGGCGATGAGCGCCGGGCGGATCTGGGGGAGCAGGACGTGGCGG
>DATDRW010000001.1:0-8512 GCA_035291545.1 Acidimicrobiia bacterium | reverse complement strand
CTTCCCCGTCTTGACCACTTTGATCGTGCTCCCGGTGATCGGGGCGGTGGCCCTGTTGCTGATCCCGCCGCGCCGTTCCGAGGTCGTGCTCCCGGTGGCGGTGGCGGCGTCGCTGGTGACGCTCGGCGCCTCGCTGTGGATGCTCGTCGAGTTCGAGACCGGGGTTGCCGGTTTCCAGTTCGTCGAGCGGTCCGTTTGGTACCAGCCGTGGGGGGTGGGATGGCATGTCGGCATCGACGGCATCTCCCTGCTCCTGGTGGTGCTCACCGCACTCCTGTTCCCGATCTCGCTCGCCGCCAGCGGCGGGGTGAAGTACCGGGTGCGGGAGTACGCGGTGGCGATGCTGCTGCTCGAGGCGGGGATCATCGGGGTGTTCCTCACCCTCGACCTGCTCGTCTTCTTCGTGTTCTGGGAGGTGATGCTCGTCCCGATGTACTTCATCATCGGCATCTGGGGCGGGGAACGCCGGGTGCACGCCGCGGTGAAGTTCTTCCTGTTCACCGCCCTGGGGTCGGCGGTGATGTTCGCCGGGATCCTGTTCCTCGGGTTCCTCGGAGGCGATGGATCGCCCACCTTCGACTTCGTCGAGCTGCTCGGCGCCGACCTGAGCCGCACCGCCCAGTTCTGGCTGTTCGGGGCGTTCGGGTTGTCGTTCGCCATCAAGGTGCCGCTGTTCCCCTTCCACACCTGGCTGCCCGACGCCCACGTCGAGGCGCCCACCGCGGGCTCGGTGATCCTGGCCGGAGTCCTGCTGAAACTCGGCGCCTACGGCCTGATCCGTTTCAACCTGTCGCTCTTCCCCGAGGCCTCGGTGGATCTGATGCCGGTGCTGGCGGTGCTGGCCGTGATCGGCATCCTCTACGGGGCGATCGTCGCCATCGTGCAGAGCGACATCAAGCGCCTCGTGGCGTACTCGTCGGTGAGTCACCTCGGGTTCGTCGTGCTCGGCGTGTTCGCGCTCACCACCCAGGGGTTGCAGGGTGGGGTGCTGCAGATGGTCAACCACGGGCTCACCACCGGTGCTCTGTTCCTCCTGGTGGGGATGATCTACGAGCGGCGCCACACCCGGGAGATCTCCCAGTTCGGTGGGTTGGCGTCGGTGATGCCGGTCTACGCCGGTGTGTTCCTGTTCATCGCCTTCGCCTCGATCGGGCTCCCCGGTCTCAACGGGTTCGTCGGCGAGTTCTTCATCCTCGTCGGATCGTTCCTCTCGTTGCCGGTGTACGCGGTGCTCGCCGCCTTCGGGGTGGTGCTCGCCGCCGTGTACCTCCTCTGGGCCTACCAGCGAGTGTTCACCGGTCCCATCACCGTGCCGGAGAACTCCGGCCTGCACGACCTGCGCGTCGGCGAGGTCCTCATCCTGGCGCCGATCATCGCCCTGGTCCTCTTTCTCGGCATCTACCCCAAGCCCGCTCTGGACCGCATCGAACCGTCGGTCGACGCGGTGCTGCAGCGCATCGAGCAGGTGACGGATTACGAGGTCCCCGAGTACGGGAGCACGGGAGACGTGGCGGTGGAGCCATGAGTCGCTACCCGTCGCCCGTCGCCCGTCGCCCGCTCGGAACCCTGCCTGCGGTTTCTGGCGGGAGGCGGGAAGCGGGAGGCGGGAAGCGATGGAACTCCGCAGGAGGCCGCGCGTGAACGTGGACCTACTGTCCATTGCTCCTGAGATCATCGTCACCGTGGCCGTGGTCGTTCTGCTCATGGTCGACGTGCAGTGGCGCCCCGGGTACCGCTGGTGGGGGATCGTTGCCGCCGTTGGGTTGGCCGGAGCGGTGGTCGCATCCGCTCAGCAGTGGGCGGGTCATCGCGGCGACGAGGCCGCCTCGTTCTTCCGGGGCATGATCGTGGCCGACGGGTTCTCGTCGTTTGCCGGTCTGCTCATCTTCCCGGTCACCGGACTCGCCCTGCTGGCGGCGTGGCCGCTGGTGCGGTCGCTGGGGAGGCGCGGGGCCGAGTTCGTGGTGTTGGTGCTGATCGCATCAACCGGCGCCCACCTCATGGCGGCCGCGGGCAATCTGGTGATGTTGTTCATCGCCCTCGAGGTGTTCTCGATCAGTCTGTATGTGCTCGCCGGGTTCACCCGGGATCGGGTGGAGGCGGACGAGGCCGCCCTCAAGTATTTCCTGCTCGGGGCGCTGGCCTCGGCGATCTTCCTCTACGGGGTCGCCCTCGTGTTCGCCGCCACGGGGACCACCTCGATCTACGGCATCGCCGAGTTCCTCGACTCCACCATCATTCTCCGCCCCGGGATCCTGCTCGCCGGTATTGCCCTGCTCCTCGTCGGCCTCGGGTTCAAGGTGTCGGCGGCGCCGTTCCACGTGTGGGCTCCCGACGTGTACCAGGGGGCGCCCGGCGGGGTCGCCGGGTTCCTCGCCGCGTCCGCCAAGATCGCCGGGTTCGCCGCGGCGGCGCGGGTTCTCACCGTTGCCCTCGACGCGCGCATGGAGGATTGGGTGCCCGCGGTGGCGGTGATGGCCGCGGTCTCAGTGGTGGTGGGCACCCTGCTCGCCATCGCCCAGACCGACTTGAAACGCATGCTCGCCTACTCGGGGGTGGCCCACGCCGGATTCATCCTCACCGCACTGGTGGCCGGGTCCGCCGGGGTCGGCGACATGTGGTTCTACGTCGCCACCTACTCGGTGCAGGTCGTCGCCGCCTTTGCGGTGGCGGCGGTGGTGTCGGGACCGCAGCAGGGGCCGTCGCCGCTCGCCGACTACGCCGGTTTGGCATCGCGGGCACCCGGGCTGGCGGCGTGCCTCGGGCTGATGATGCTGGCAATGGGCGGTATCCCGTTGACCGCCGGATTCGTCGGCAAGGCTGCCGTCTTCAGTGCCGCCGTGGGCGCCGATCACCTCTGGCTGGTCGTGCTGGCCCTGGTCGCCGCGGTCGCCGGGTTGTTCTTCTACCTCCGCGTCGTGGTGCTCATGTACATGCAGCCGGACGCCGCCGCCGGAGATCGGATCCGGGTCCCGCTGGGCACTCGGGTCGCGCTCGGCATCGCGGTCGCGGTGACCGTGCTCGTCGGCGTCGTCCCGTGGCCGCTGCTGGAGTGGCTCGGCGAAGCCTTGCCGCTGTAAAGCGCTTCCTCATTCTCCTCCCTTAGGGAGGAGTACCTGAGCGAGCGGAGCGAGCGAGGGGGAGGAGGGTCTCTACGTCCGACGCGGGTCGCGTGAGACGTGGAGACCCCCTCCGTCACCGCCGAAGACGGCGGCGTCACCTCCCCCTAATGGGGAGGAACAGAAACGCCACCTCCGCCTGATGGGGAGGAACGAACCTCCCGTATCCTGGGCCGATGCGTTCCCGCGGCTTGTTCGGCATTACCGCCATCGGCCTGCTCGCCGCCCTGCCGCTGATAGTGGGCAGCCTGCGCATCTCCGGCCAGGTGATCGTCACCGCAGACGACGTGGTCACCGAGGACCTCTATGCATTCGGCGATCGCGTCATCGTCGAGGGGGTGGTGCAGGGCGACCTGTTCGTGATCACCGGCAACCTCACCGTGTCGGGTCGGGTCGAGGGCGACGTGGTCGGAATGGTCGGAGGCCCGGCCCGGATCTCGGGCGAGGTGGGTGGTTCGGTACGGGTCGCCGCGGTCGACCTCGAGATTACCGGGACGGTGGGAGACGACCTGGCCGCGGTCGCCGCCGAGGGGACGATCACCGGCGCCATCGGGAGGGACGTGCTCGCCGTAGCCGGATCGCTCGCCCTCGACGGTGCGGTGGGCCGGGACGTACGGGCTCAGGTGTTCCGCTTGTCGATCGACGCCCCCATCGGGCGCGACGTGCACGCTCGCACCGATCGGCTGACCCTCGAGGACGAGGCCGTCGTCGGGGGCGACGTGCTCTACAAGGCGTCGTCCGACGCCCGTATCGACCCGTCCGCCGCGGTGAACGGGCGCCTCACCCGGCGTGAGGTGATCGCCCCGGTGTGGGCGAAGGCGGTGACCCGGCTGTTTGCGGTGCTGAGCCTCTTCGGGTTCGTCGTCGCCGGCCTGATCGCCATGTGGGTGTTCCGGGGTTGGTCGGCGCGGGCGGTGGAGGCGGTGGAGCGGCGTCCGGGGCGCTCGGCCCTGATCGGGCTCGGGATCCTGCTGGTGCCGCCGTTACTGGTGCTCCCGCTGTTCCTCACCCTGGTCGGCATCCCGGTGGCGCTGGTTCTCCTCCTCGGATGGCTGGTGGCGCTCTTCCTCGGACCGCTTCCCGCGGTCACGGGCGCCGGCAAGCGCCTGCTGCGGGGACGCGGCGGCGTCGCCCTCGGACTGGTGGTGGGCACGGTGCTGTGGCGGGGGGCGATGTGGCTGCTGCCCCTCGTCGCCACACTGCTCTATCTGGCGGCGTTGCTGGTCGGGCTCGGCGCCTACGGCAGCGCCGGGTGGAGCCTCCGGAGGCAGCACGGTGACTGAGGGGGTGGTGGTGTCACCGTCACCTGCGATATCCGAGGTTTCGGTTTGGTGTGACCCGGTCGGCGGATGCCCCGATGCGAGCGTATCGGTCCTGGCGTCGCGGATTGACAACGCAAGGGGACCCAGCCCCAGAGCGTCTTGCGGACTTTTCGGGCGGTGGGCCGTATCGGAATCGGTCCTACGAACGATTACGTGGATACATGACGAGCGGATTCGAGCGACTGTTCGAGGGTCCACGAGGCAACCCCAACGGTTCGCCGGGTGCTCTTTTCCCCGACGACGAGTCCCTGGACAGTCCACCACCCAACGGGAGACCACTATGAACGGCACACTGCGAAGAATCCTGATTCTGGTTGGCTCCCTGAGCCTGCTTTCTCTGCCGTTGGCTGCCGCCGCAGACGAGGGCAATGGAAGTGGCGACCCTGCCGATGATCGGCAGTTGGTCTACCAGTACGACAGCTTTGTTCACGTGCTCATCTACGGCTTCGACTACGCCGACGCCGCCGAGCCGCTCGACTGCACGTTGTCGGACGACGTCACGGTCGAACTCGACCCCGACGGTGTGGTGACCGTTGTGGGTGGCGACCTGCCGGAGGGTTGTTCGGCCCTCAACGTCGAGGGGCCCAACGGCCAGGTGAACCACGGCACTTTCGTGTCGGCATTCGTCCATGCGCTCAAGGCGGGTTTCGAGGGGGACATGCCGTTCGGTCGATACGTCAGGCAGTTCGCCAAGTCGGACCTGGGCAAGGGCGACGATCATGTCCAGGGAGCGGACGGTGAGGATGACCTCGAAACCGACGCTGAGGATGGTCCCGCCTCGACGAAGGCTGCGAGGGGCTCCAAGGCCAATAACGGCAACGGTCACGGCAGGAACGGCGCCTAGGCCTCAGCCTGAGGCTGCTCGACCCGCAGGATGGTGTCGCCGTTGAACAACCGATAAGCACCACCGGTGCCTCGGGCGACATTGCCGTACGTCGGCGGAGGGGGTCGTGATCACACTTGTTGATCCTCATGCGCTACCCCTCCGCCGCCGCAGAAGGGCGAGCCCGGCGGCAAGGGAGAGCGCAAGCGATCCGAGAGCCAGAGCAACCCGGCTGTCGATGGCTGATCGCAACGCGGTCTCTTCAGGTGCAGTTCCCTCGATGAGCACCTGGATCGGTGTGACGAGGTCCCCGCCTCCCAGCGGAACGTAGCTGGTCGACTCCCCGACCGTGACCGCCCACATCCCGGTATGTGCCCTGACCGGTCACAACATCACGGCCAGCGCGACGATGAGGCCAACCAGTGCCACCAGTGGCGGCCAGCGTTCTCGCATGCGACGGATGGTATCCGGGTGAGCATCAATTCCGCACGCTGGCGGAGGCGGGTGCGTGCCTCTTGAATCCCATGTCCGTCGCACCCGGGCGCACCCCGCGGTGCCTACGGCTCGATGAAGATGCACTCGCCGGGACAGGCCTCGGCCGCCTCGAGCACGTAGTCCTTCAGTCCCTCGGGGACCCGGGCCGCGCCCTCCCGGCCATGCGGCGCCCGCTTCCCGTCGAACACGACCTCGGTGCCGAAGTGGGCACCGGACTCCATCACCGCCCATAATCCGTCGCCGCGTTCGCGAAAGACCAGGGGCTCGATGTTCTCGCACGTGCCCACGCCCATGCACAGTTCCGGGTCGATCCACACCTTCATCGGCTCGCTCCTCGTTTGGATGTGACGAGGATGGACCAAGGAGCGATAAGGGCGCCTGAAGAGGATCAGGGAAGTCCGCGGGCGGGTCGCTACCCCTTGTCGCCATCAGCAACGGGATCCGCAATCCCTCGTCGGCGAGACCGCCGTGCGGGCGCCGGGCACAAGCACGGATTGAGTCGCTTCCGGGCATGCCCATAATCCGCCCATGCGTTCGTTCATCGCCCGCATCGACGCGGTGCTGGTGCCCTGGCTGCGGAAATGGAGCAGACCCCTGCTCAGGGTCGCGCTCGGCATGGTGTTCGTGTGGTTCGGGGCGCTCAAGGTGCTCGCGGTGTCGCCGGTCTTCGATCTCGTGGCCTCGACGGTCTACTGGGTGAACCCGGACTGGTTCGTGCCGATGCTCGGTGTCGTCGAGATCCTGATCGGCGTCGGGCTGATCGGTGGGTGGCTGCTCCGTTGGGTGCTGCTCGTCTTCGTGGCTCAAATGATCGGCACCGCGCTCGTGTTCGTGGTGCGGCCCGAGGTGGCCTTCCAGGACGGGAACCCGTTGAAGCTCACCGTCGAAGGCGAGTTCGTGATCAAGAACCTGGTTCTCCTCGCCGCCGGGCTCGTCGTCGGCTCGACCATCACCCCCAAGCAGCCACTCGACTGAGGCGTCATCGCGTCCGTCGCCACCTGCGGCCGGCTGCCTAGTCCCGGGTCGCGACGAGCAACGGGATCCGCAATTCCTCGTCGGTGAGACCGCCGTGGTGTCCGATGAGTCGTTCGTCGGCGTGCCGGTGGAACACCACCCATCCCGGTTCGGGGAGCAGCACTCCGTCGGGAGCCCGCTGATCGAACGCGGGATGGCGGGTGCCCGGCCCCCACCAGTGCTCCATCTGCTTGCGGGGCAGCCAGTCCACCCCGAGTTCGGCGGCGAGCGACGCCACCTCGCCGTACACGAACGGCGCCCGGGGGTCACCCCCGAAGTCGCGGTCGGCGTGGGCCGCCTTGGGGATGGCGATCCGGCAGTCCTCGGGGACGTCGACGTGACCGTGGTCGGCGGTGCCCACGGCCACGGCATGGGCGGGAAGACGGCGGGCCATCCGCTCCCACATGCGGGCGGCCATGGTCATCGCCTCGACGTAATCGTCGCTCTCCTGTCCGCCGACGTGGGCGGCGAAGTCGATGTGGGGGACGTAGAAGAACACCAACCGGCCGGGCACCGCGGCCAACTCGGCGACGATCGCGGCGGCCTCGTCCTCGTCACCCCAGGGTTCGAACCGGCATCCCCGGTACAGCATCCGGCTCATCGGAGAGGCGTCGAAGTTCCACGGCTGCAGGGTCACCGGTTCGATCCCATGGGAGGCGAGGCGCTCCCACAGGTTGGGGGTGGGGAGGAACCCCCACAGGTCGTGCTCGATCCGCTCCCCCCACTGGGTGGTCCACTTGATCGTATTGACCACGTGGCCGGTCTCGGGGACCCGCATCTGGTACCCGAGCAGGCCGTGCTCGGCCGGGGTGCGCCCGGTGGCCACGGTCGCCATGCTCACCGTGGTGGTGGTGGGCCATCCGGCGTCGATGACGGCGGTGCGGGCGCTCCTGAGCGCCGCTGCCGCCGGGTGCCCGAGCTGGTGGTCGCCGAGACCGTCGAAGAGGACGAGCACATACGACTCGGCCTGAGGGATCGTGACGGCGAGGTCGGGATGGAGACCGGGATGGAGGGCGGTCCCGGTCATCCGTCGTTCCAGTTCGGCGACGAGATTCACCAGGGAACCGCCGGTGTAGTCGGGGAGGCGCATCGCCGTCGCCCGTCGCCCGTCGCCCGTCGCCCGTCGCCCGTCATGCTTCACCAGCGTGAGCCTACGGCAACCCCTTCAGCGGGAACGATCGTCTGTATGGAGGCGAGGTGTCGATGACCTTCACGGCGGTCACAGTCTCAGTGACTTCTTTTGGGGCGAGTCGACCATCGCCTGGGAGGTGTTCCCGGCTTGAACCGGGCACGACAAACCGCCCCTCCCGGTCGCGTCGATCACGCTCTTAGCCGCCGACCCTGCTTCTCTCCACGGGCCCGCCTGCCGGTGGGAACCGGTGCACCCACAGGGAGGCGGGCTTTGCCGACCGGACCGCCCCGGCCAGAGACACTCCGGGGACGACGAGCCCGCCGAGTCCCATGCCGACCTTCCCCTTGAAGAAGCAGATGATCGCCGGGATCACCATGCCGATCAGGGCCACGCCGACCAGCACCGCCGGGTCATACCGGAACTCGTAGCCCGACGCTTCCTCCAGAGAGGAGAGATCGGGGTCGGACACAACCGTTACCACCAGGTACACCGCCTAGGCGACCGCCACCAGGATGAGCCCGGCGACGACGACGGGACGCGCAAACCACGCCACCGGGCGACGGTCTGCGGTATCGGGATACGACGAAGCGCTCACGGGTCACCTCCC